>DATIZQ010000042.1:0-2512 GCA_035517015.1 Candidatus Acidiferrum sp.
TGTAGATCGCTCGGCCGAACCTGCGCCAACGTCCGCCCCGGCGCCTTCCGCGACGCTCTTTTCGAACGAAATATCCCCTGGCAGGTCGATCGCCCCGACTGTCCTGCTGATGGATGGGCTCAACACCGACATCTCGAACCAGATGCAGGTCCGGCAGCACATGCTTTCGTTGCTGAAGACGCTTCCATCCACGACGCCCGTCGCCGTGTTTTCGCTCGGCCACACGTTGCATGTCGTCCAGAGCTTTAGCACAGACTCGAAGGTGCTGCGCGCCGCGCTCGACAAGACTTTGCGCTCGGTGCCCATCGAACAAAATCCTCAGGACGACTCGGAAAGTCCGTCGAACCTGGCACTGGACCAGAACGGCGGCCAGGAGACCCAGGCGACGCAGGCGCTCGAAGACTTCGAAGCCATGGAGTATCAGGAGCAGATGGCGATCCGCGTCGATGAAACGACCGACGCGATGATTGAGATTGCGAAATACCTCGGCGGCCTTGCGGGCCGCAAGAATCTGATCTGGTTTTCCGAATCGTTTCCCATCTGGATTGAGCCGTCGGCGGATTTTGGCACCGACGCGTTCAGCGGTAGCGCCTCATATGGGGAGAAGGTCCGCGCCGCGGCGGAAGCTCTGACGGATGCGCGCGTTGCGGTGTATCCGGTCGACGCCAAGGGGCTCGCCGTGGATCAGCTCTATTCGACCACTCAGAATCCCCACATCAACCAACAGAACCCCGGTGCCGGGTTTGGTGCACAACTCAGTCGACAGAACACTCAGCACCTCGATGCGCAAGCGACGATGGACAACATCTCCGAGACCACCGGCGGCAGGACGTGCAAGAACACGAACGACCTCTCCGGATGCGTGCAGACGGCGCTCAATGATGGCTCCGTTTATTACGAGCTTGCGTACTATCCCGAAGGAATTGCCTGGGACAAACGCTTTCACAAAATCGTCGTCAAGACGACGCAACATGGCGTCAAGCTAGCCTATCGTCGCGGGTACTTCGCCACAGAACCAAAGGGACCCGCGGGGCAGAGCCCGGAAGCGCTGCTCAAACAGGCCTGTATGGAGCCACTGCCTTCCACATCGATCTTGGTGAACGTCCAGCCCGTCGCTCCGCAGCAGGGCGCGGGCGGGACGGTGCAAGAATCGCCTGCGAGATATTTGCTGACTGTTTCGCCCAGTGCGCTGAGTTTTGAACCGGCTCTCGGCGTGCGCCAAATGGGTTTGGAGATGGCCATCTGCGAGTTCGATGCAAAGGGAGACTCGTTCCAGTTCTTCACGCGCGACCTTTCGAAGCCTGTGCCGGACGATCTGTTCAAGGTTTATCAGGATCACGGCATTCGGAATATCTTCGACTACGATGCGAAGCCGGAAGACCAACGGCTGCGATTTGCCGTGCTCGACGTGCCGAGCGGAACGACAGGCGCAGTCGATGTCCCTGCGCATCCGCGCGAATTTGCGAACGTCCCCGGATTGCCTGCCCCCGGCGCGAGTTCCGCGTCGGCCGCCAACCCGGCGCCCGGGCCTCCGAAGCCGCCCGCGCAGGTGATCAGCAAATTAGTCTTCCGGCAGGGCGGCGACCAAGCGAGCTGGCTCGACTGGAGCAGCGGCACCCTCACTTTTCACGGCAACCTGAACGTCGCGCAGGGGGCGCCTGCGCTCTTCAAAAGCCTCTACGGCGCCAAATTCCATTGCGAGGCGGGAAGTTTGGTTGCCAACGACGCGGGCTCCGGAGCGAAGCCAAGTTTCCTGTTCACGTTTCACAGTCCCACCGGCACGGGCGCGCTGGTTGAGTTGGGCGGCGACGCGCCGGCGTATTCGGGAAACCTGCCGGTCGATGCCAGCGGCCGGGCATTTTTCGATTACCTCTGGAAGCTCTGTCACTGCCAGCAACCTTAGCGCTTCGTCCACTTCGCGAATTTCGTTATCCTGAGAGCCGCGGCGTCACGCCGCTGACCGCATGGAAGAGCGTCTGCAAAAAATCATCGCACGGGCCGGGCTGGCCTCGCGGCGGCATGCCGAGGAGATGATCACGTCGGGCCTCGTCACCGTGAATGGACGGACCGTCACCGAGCTTGGCACGAAGGCGGACGAATCGCGCGATCACATCAAGGTGGCGGGCAAGCTTCTTCGGCCCGAGATCCGGCGCGTCTATTTGATACTGCACAAGCCGCCCGAAGTTGTTTCCACGCTAAGTGACCCGGAGGGCCGCCGCTCGCTGCGCGAGCTGTTGCACGGGGTTCCGGAGCGGGTTTTTCCTGTAGGCCGCCTCGAATACCACTCATCAGGGCTGGTTTTTCTCACCAACGATGGGGACCTAGCGAATCGTCTTTTGAAAGCGCACCATTTGTCGCAAACCTATCACCTCAAGCTAAAATCGCCGCTCACGCCGGCTGAAATCGCAAGCCTCGCGCGGACGACCGGCGCGCGCGTTTCGCAGCTTCGCGCCAAGGATTCTCCGTGGTACGAAGCCACCGTATCCGAGGCGCGCAGAGACGCCCTGCGCAA
>DATIZQ010000043.1:0-2633 GCA_035517015.1 Candidatus Acidiferrum sp.
ACTCGGAATCAGCCGTGCGCAATTTCGCAAATTCGGGGTTCACATTCATGTGCCGGCGGGCGCGATTCCCAAGGACGGCCCTTCCGCCGGCGTCACCATGGCCTCGGCGCTGACTTCGCTGTACACGGCACACGCGGTGCGCCGCGATACAGCCATGACCGGCGAGATTACGCTGACCGGCCTGGTGCTGCCCATCGGCGGCGTTAAAGAGAAGGTGCTCGCGGCCCGGCGAGCCGGCCTGCGCCGGATCATCCTGCCCAAAGAGAACCAGAAGGACTTGCGCGAGCTTCCGGATGACGTTCGCTCGGAAATGGAATTCGTGTTTGTTGAGCGAATCAAAGACGTCTTGAGCGCGGCCATACCGGAACTCGCCAAGCAATTCGAGTTCGTCCCGGCCGCCTGAGGGCAAGGGCTTCACCCTCGACCCGAAAACGGGTGGACGCGGCGACACGGGGACACGGCGACATCCCGAACGGACCCGAGGGCGTGACGGCGAAACGCCGGTCGTCAGTATACAATCTGCACATGACTCGCATGAAGATGGTTGCCGCCATGGCGGCGCTCATAGGCACCTATCTGTTCCCGTTGGCGAAAGGCGCGGACTTCGTGCTTGTGGCGCATGGAGGGGCAGGGAATTACGGGGCGATGACGCCCGAGCAGATTGACGCGCGCCGGACTGTGATCATCAAGGCAGTGCGTGCCGGCTACGAGGTTCTCTCGCGCGGCGGTCCGAGCCTCGATGCCGTGGAGGCGACGATTCGCGTGATGGAAGACTCCGGGCTGTTTGATGCGGGGCGCGGAGCGTATTACACGCGGGAGGGAGTCCCCGAGTTGGACGCGGCGATCATGGACGGGCACACGCTGGCTGCGGGATCGGTTGCCTCAGTCAAGCACATCGCGAACCCCATTCATCTGGCTCGGCTGGTGATGGAAAAGACACCGCATGTCCTGCTGGTTGGCCCGGGCGCTGAGGAGTTCGCGAAATCGCAGGGCATTGAGCTGGTTTCACCCTATTACTTCTTCAGCGAACGCGAATGGGATCATTACAAGAAGGCGGCTGAGGAGAAGAAGAAGACTTCTGCGCTGGGTCGCGAAGACGAGCACGGGACGGTGGGCGTGGTGGCGCTCGACCAGGCGGGAAATCTGGCCGCCGGAACTTCGACGGGCGGCACCACATTGAAAATGCCGGGGCGCGTAGGAGATTCGCCCATCATCGGCGCGGGGACTTACGCCAACAATGAGAGCTGCGCGGTATCCGGGACTGGAGTGGGCGAGTTCTTCATGCGCAACATCGTAGCGGCGGATATCTGCGAGCGCGTGCGGTACCTGCACGTTCCGCTGGAGCAGGCAGCGAGTGACGTGGTGCTGAAAGAACTGGTGGAGCAGCGCGGCGAAGGCGGCGTGATTGCGCTCGACCGGCAGGGCCACGTCGCCACGACCTTCAACACCACCGGCATGATGACCGGAACGGTCCGTGGGGATGGCCAGATCATCATGAAGGGCTGGAGCAAGACTGCCGAACCCATGGTTGTGCCGGCGGGGAAGTGAGCTGCGCGACCGGATCTTAGGGCCAGGCTCGTGGCATAAGTGGGGCCAGCCCTTCCGGGCTGCAGCCGCGCTTCTGCGCGGCGTCATACACAAGCGACGCAACGCCGAACTGCGCCTGGATGAGGAATCCGGGCGAAGGTGAACGCCGAGTCCGCGATGAAGCCGAACAGTCTCAGGCCGATCCCGGAACCGCGTTCGGCTTGATCCGGAATAATTTCCACAGGCCAACGGCGCTGGACATCAAAATGGCAAGCAGCCACCAAGGCGGAGTGATTCGGCCGACTCGGGCTTAACAAGCCCAATGGCTACGTTCTCGGCTCATACCGCATCGCCACGGCCCCCGAGCCGAACTCCAGCCGGCTCACGAGCCTGAAGTCGACCCACTTCGATAGCCCCGCGAACAACGTCGGCCCGTGCGTTCTCGGATGCGATCACGCTGCCGGTGGCCTCGTCGACGATCTGGATATTATCAATAGAAATCGCCCCCGTACCTCCTATGAGCCAGCAGCCCTCATAATCCGAGTAGTTCCCAAGAGTGCTGGTGAAGGCATTGCTCAAACTGAGCACGGACCTGATCAAGGCCTAACTCCTGCCGTCTTCCGCCTCAGGCCATGCGTTCCTCCTCGCCGGCACAGCCGGCGCCAGCATGACCCTAACATCTTTCACAACCGGCTTTCATGCAGCCTTACCGCAAGCTCACGCGGGGAGCTTCACGCCTCCCACGAACAGTCCCTTACCCGACTCCCGCTTTAGCTGCTGAACAGCCTTTCCTAGATCGCCGCGCACGAGCTCCGCATTCCAATCGACCCGGTCCAGGGTGCTCGACACGACGTACTTCTTTGCCGCGTCGATCGTCCGCGCGAAGGGTTCCATCCAATCAGGCCTCGCCCCCGTCCGCGCCGGCGGCCGAAACGCCGCCTCCATCATTTCGTAAGTCACCCGGCCAAAGAGGAGGGCATCGGCCTGGTCGAGGTTCTCGACCGCGTGACGATGCAAGTCTTCGTCCGCTAGAATTGCACGATGATCGCAGCACCCATCCAATGTAACGTTGATGGAATACCGAAGGGGTCGCATTACGCTAGAGT
>DATIZQ010000044.1:0-5128 GCA_035517015.1 Candidatus Acidiferrum sp.
TTTCGTGAACTGCGACCCGTCGCTATTCGCATCATCGGGACTGGTCGCGATTTCCCTGGTTTCCGAATCGCCGAAAACTCACTCTAAAGTGGGTACAAAGAAACCGGGGCCGCTCACTAGAGCGCGCTGAGAAAACTGACCAGATCGGATTCCTCTTGAGAAGTCAGAGCCAGTCCGAAGCGATTCTCGTAAAAGCGAACAACGTCCAAAAGTGACCGAGCTGAACCATTGTGGAAGTAAGGTGCGCGCGCTGATAGGCCACGGAGAATTGGTCCCTTGATCTTGCCGATGTGGTCAAATTTCCCGTCAATCAGAGCCTGGCCGAGATCGGTGGTCGTCTTGCAGTTGCTCGTGGGCGCGCCGGTAGTTGGATCGTTCTTGCAGACGGTGATGTTCGGCAAGTAGCTCACATCCAAGCCTCCCAGATTCACCGAGGCCTGCGCACTGCTCGGATCTCCTGTGCCGATGTTCAGGGGCGTGGGAAACGAGTGATTGCCCGCGTTGGGCGTATCGTGGCAAGTGCCGCAGGTTCCCTGAAGCGATGGAATGCCGCCCGCGACAAGGCCGCCCGCCGCGACGTCGTCGTTGATGCCGGCGACGCCCGTAATGTTGATCGGCTTGGAATTGAAAATCGCCTGACCGCGCGCTACGGCCGCCCTGGGGTCCGCTTGGGGCAGACTCGACCATGTGTCGAAAACGTCGAAGATAGCGGGCGAGAACTGACCGTCGCCCGGGTTCACCAGTCCCCCCGGCTGCTCGAGCGCGGGAACCAGAGGATTAACGCTCGAGTTGATGCTAATGAAGAACGGCTGCGAAACGAGGGGCTGAGGCCCGCCACGCGCGCCCTGCACGTTCAAGAAGCCCGTGCGGTTGCCCCACGCTTGTGCGGTGGTCAAAGCCATCTCGAAGTTCACGATCTGCTGTTGCTCCGCGGGAGTAGGACGCGTCCCGTCTCCTTGCGCGTGGCCCTTGGTGGCATCGAGTGACTGGTGTGCGAGATCGTCGTGCAACGAATTCGGAAAATTCGAGTAGGAAATTTTGGTTGTGCCGGTCACTGAAGACGATTCGCGCCCGTCCCACATAACCGCACTCAAGAACCGCAGATTGGTGGATGGTAGCGGCCGGCGATACATCGAGATCACGTCGGACTCGTTGCAACCGTAGGGATTGTCCACGCTGACGACTCGATAGTCGGCGTTCGCGGGAACGCCGATAGCTACGCGGATCAGGCCGCGCGTGCGAAGTAAGCTGTAAGCGGATGCCCTTCCTTCGAGCGTCGAGACGTCAATTGAGTGGTTGCAGTTGGAACCGTCCACGGTGCGGAAAATCGGGTCCAGCCCCTGAGAGAACATGAATCGCGCCTGAATGTTGGCCGCAGAAACAGACATTCCGTCGCTGGGCTGATGGCAGGTGGCGCACGTACGGCCGTTCGTGCCCAAGCTCTGAAAGAAAGGGCCGGTCATGTCAATACCGCCACCGACGGAGCTATATGTTTGGGACGCGCCCGCCGGATTGCGAAAGAACACCCCATTGGGGAGGAATGACGTGAATGAGAATTGTTGCCCATGCACGGCAGCCATGGTGGCCAGGACGGCGATGGGCACCGCCACAGCGCTGATGAGCCGACGCCGGCGAATCTTGTTGGTAGGGTTGGGGCCAGTCCCTGGTGATGCCCCCGAGTTTGCACCTGTACGACAACGGTCCTGGTGTTCCATGGCGATCTCCTCTCGGTCAATGGGGATATCGGGTTACTTCATCGGTAGTCCCGCACTTCTGAGAGAGAAGAGCAGGAACCCGATGCGCCGGGTAAGTTCTTCGGGGACGTTGCTGCTCCCTACGAGTCCGGGAGAAGCACGAAAACTTGTCGGCTTCTATTTAGGTAATCGGAAACGGCGGGCAAAAGACGACATGGCGGGACAAATAGATAAGCGAGGCTGCTAGGCCACAGGGCCTATTTGGGGGCTGGGGCGCCAGCGCGCTCCTTGGAGTAGGCGATCAAGGCAGCGAAGCGGGGATCGCCGTGGAGCGAATTGAAGTCGGGGTCTTTTTCGATTACACCAACGTCGAAAGTGGCGGTAAAACCGTGGTCTACAGCTTCTCGAATCAAAGAAAGGGCCTCGTCACGGTTGCCTTTCAGTGCCGCGATGCACGCGAGGTTGTAGATGCACTGCGTCGTCTCCGAGTGATCCGGGCCGAGGACACGGCGATCAATTTCTAAAGTGTCGCGAATCAACTTTTCTGCGTCGGCGTAACGGCCTTCGCGCTTAAGAATCAAGCCGAGCGAGCTCATCGTTTGCAGAGTAAGTAGATGCTCAGCCCCAAGGACTCGGCGCTGGGTGTCGAGTGTCTCGCGCGCCAGGCTTTCCGCCTCGCTGTTGCGGCCTTCATCCATGAGGACCACTCCAAGATTCGTCATCGAAGCCAAAGTGGCGGGATGGTCGGACCCGAAACTGCGCCGGCAGATTTCGAGTGTCTCGCGATCCAGCTTTTCCGCCTCCGCGTAACGCCCTTCCGAATAAAGGTCGCTTCCCACATTGTGCATCGCAGACAAAGTTGTCGGATCGTCGGGCCCGAGTATGCGCCGCGCGAGGTCGAGCGCCTCGCGATGGAATTTCTCCGCCTCTTGGTATCGACCCTCCAGCACTAGAGTCCCGCCAAGATTAACTATCGACATCACGGTATCCGGATGGTTCAATCCAAGCAGGCGGCGTTGCGCCTCGAGCGTCTCGCGCTGCAAACTCTCCGCCTCGGCATAGCGGCCTTCTTGCTGCAATACCGCGCCCAGGTCACTCCTCGATTGCAGCGTGTCGGGATGATTCGATCCCAAGACCCGGCTCCGAATTTCAATCGCGCGCCTCAGCAAGGACTCCGCATCCGGAAACAAGCCGAGTCCCTCGTACACATCCCCCATGACGTGCATCATCTGCGCTTGAACTTCAGGGTCTTTCGCCAGTCCCGCGTCGATGTTTTTGGACGCTTTGTCCAGAACCTCCCTGACGGTGATTTTGTTGCCGCGCGCCTGGCCCGGGTCGGAAACCCGAAACATATTGGTCATGAATTGCGTAATGCGATTGGCGTGATCGCGCTCGCGCGTGATGCGACGCAACTGGAAGGCCTGCAGAACGGCGAAACCTACAACCACCAGCATGAAGCCGACAGCCACCGCCAGCCCGGCGCGGTGCCGGCGTGCGTATTTGCGTGCGCGGTAGACAAGCGTATCCGGCCGGGCGCTGACCGGCTCATGCCGGAGATAGCGCTGAAGATCTTCCGCCAAAGCCGCCACCGAACCGTAGCGCTCTGCGGCGGCCTTCTTCAGGGCTTTGGCGAGAATCGTGTCCAGATCGCCGCGAAGCTGGCGGCGGAGCTTCTCCGGCGTGCTGGCGCGCAGTTCGGCGACGGTTCTGCCGTCGCCTGGTACGGCTGCGTCCGATGCCCGCGGCGGTTCTGTCTCGGCGATCGCTTTGACCAGATCCGCCGGGGAGTGCGGCCCGGGACCTGCGGGATGCCGGCCGGTCAGGATCATGTACAGCAGGACGCCTAGGGCATAAACGTCTGTCGCCGTGGTGATGGTGCCGGCGCTCACCTGTTCGGGCGCGGCATACAGCGGAGTCAGGGCGCCCGCACCTTCGAGCGTGAGCCGTGTCGGTGGAGCAGAACTGCCGTCGTCCTCGAGGAGTTTGGCAACACCAAAATCGAGCAGCTTGACCTGCCCATCTTTGCTCACCAAGACGTTGGACGGCTTGATGTCGCGGTGGACGATCAGGTTCGCATGCGCCTGGGCCACGGCACTCAGCACATCGAGGAAAAGCCGGATTCGCGCTTCCAAATCGAGCTGATGCTCGTCGCAATAGCGATCGATGTGGTCTCCTTCAACGTATTCGAGGACAAGGTACGGCTCGCCGTCGGGAGTTACGCCCGCGTCTATCAATTCCGCAATGTGGGGATGAGCGAGCTGGCCGAGAATCCGGCCTTCGCGCTTGAAGCGTTCCGCGCCGCCCTGCGCGGCTAGCCCAAAGTGAAGAAATTTCACCGCCACGCGCCGCTCGAAGCGCCCGTCGCTGCGCTCCGCCAGCCAGACGCTGCCCATTCCGCCTCGTCCAACTGTCGATATCAGCGTGTAAGGGCCGATGGTCCGGCCGTGCAAGGCTGAGTCGTCTTCGACCGCGGCGCGCGGCCGCTCGAGAAAGTTTTCCTGCGACGCAGCGCCGTGTTCCTGGAGAAGCTTTTGCAGAACATCGGCCAGTTCTGGTTTGCTCGCCCGCAGCGAATCAAGCCAGGCAGAGCGCTCGCTCTCGGGAAGTGCGAGCGCTTCATCCAGATAAGGACTGACTTGCTTCCAGTTTTCCGGGCTCAGCGTGGACATAATTCCTCACATCTTCAGCCCCCGCCCGATTCGGCGGTGCAGAAAGATTCGTGCCTTCTCCCAGTGCCGCTGCGCAGTGCGCTCCGAGATTTGCTTGACAGCGGCGATTTCGGCGAAGGTGAAACCGCAGAAGAATCGCAGATCTACGATTTCGGCAAGGATCGGTTCGACCTGAGCGAGGTCGTCGAGAGATTCGCTGATCTGGCTCAGTTCACGATGATCGGACGCGTCTTGGATTTCCGTTTCGGCCGAAGTGATTTCGAATTGTCCGCCGCGCTTCTGGGCACTTCGGCTGCGGGCGTAGTCGATGATGAGACCGCGCATGACCTTGGCGGCGTATCCGAAGAAGCGCGCTCGATCCGGAAAGGAAGCGGCTTCCTTGGCGGCCATCTCGATGTAGGCTTCGTGCAGCAGCGTCGTAGCACTGACGGTGATGGGAAATCCCTGACGGTTGAGTTCGCGTTTTGCCAGGCGATGCAGCTCGGAGTAAAGCGCGCTGAAAAGGGCGCTAGCAGCCGAGGTGTCACCTCGCTCGGCGGCGGCAATGAGGGAGGACAGGGTGGCTCCGGTCTCCAACGTCGAATAACCTCCAGAGCAGGATGGAAAGCAGCTGACGCACAAGAGAGTTCCAGCTTTGCGCAGTATTCTAGCCCGAATTGCAATTTCCATGACACTTTTTGAGACTCGAATCAGTACACTCAATAGGTTCGAGCAAAGGATCGCTCCAAGGGACGATTTTAGAACTTTTTAAAGCAACGATACCGG
>DATIZQ010000045.1:0-5890 GCA_035517015.1 Candidatus Acidiferrum sp.
GCGCATCGACGCGCCTGGCAGCCATTTCGGCTGATAGTCCGGCTGGCCGGGCCAGAGGCCGAGCGTGTTCATGCAAAACGTGTAGACGCCACCCAGTCCTAGCCCCCAGAAAACGCGCCCGGCAAACGACCCGCCGCGCTCACCTGCCACAAGCACGTCGGCGCACGCCGTGCCCTCGGGAAACGTGAGGTTGCCGTGCTCTTTGACGATAAGTTGCCGCCGCAGCGGAATCATGAACAGCACGCCGAGCGTCCCGCCAAGCAGCGCAAGGAAGAAGACACGCCAATATTCCGTGTTGAGCGAAAAGCCGAGGAAAATTAGAGCGGGAATCGTGAAGATCACACCTGCGGCCGCCGACTCTCCGGCCGAACCCGTCGTCTGCACGATATTATTTTCGAGAATCGTCGACCGGCCGAACGCGCGCAGGATGCTGATCGAAAGGACCGCGATCGGGATCGACGCCGAAACCGTCAGCCCGGCGCGCAAGCCCACGTAGACGGAAACTGCGCCGAAGAGAATTCCGAAAAGAGCGCCAAGAATGATGGCGCGGAGGCTGAATTCGGTCGGGCTCTCCGCTGGCATCACGTACGGGCGAAACTCGCCGGGCGGTGCGGTCGAGCTCCAAGGCTTGGTCGCCAATCGCTCCTCCAGTTGCGCGACGCCGCAGCGGCAGCTGAGCGCACCGTTCGCGGCTTGCGCAACAAAGTCGGCACGGTAGCATTAGATACAAAGGCAAGCAAGGCTCAATAGCTCAATACTATAGGAGAGGCTGCGCCTCAAAATCGCAGCAATTTCGCGAGTCCGTGAAGCTTTCGATGCCGATGGATTTCAGTAACAATACGATTTATTGACACGCGACGTAATTTCACGGTAGCTTTGCGCGCAAGTAACTGCCGTTGAACGTAACTAGAAGCGATGTAGGCGCCTTCGAACTAGTCCGGGCGTCCCCCCGGGTCAGCGGACCCTCCGCTTACGAAGGCGCATGGAGCACCACATGAACCGAACCGCTCGAATCGCAGGGATCGCAATTGTCGTGGCTTTCCTAATCGGGTTTCCTCGTTCCGCTCAGGCTACGGATTGGCAGCCCATTTCGCCGGACGACCTCACTCTCAAGGAAAATCCCAAACAGCCCGGCGCAGACGCGATGATTCTGTATCGCCAAGTGGTGGTAGATGCGTCCAAGGCTTCTTCAAACGGCGATTCCGACGAAGAATACATCCGTATCAAAATTTTCACTCAGGCGGGAGTGAGCCAGGGGCACGTCAACATCCCGTTCGTCAAGGAAAACGAAACCATTCCGTATATTGCCGGCCGCACCATTCATCCCGACGGAAGCATCGTAAAATTTGACGGCCAAGTCCTCGAATCCACGATCGAGAAGACCAGCGGCATAAAAGTGCTGGCGAAGAGCTTTAGCCTGCCGGATGTACAACCTGGCTGCATCATTGAATACATTTTCCAAAGGCAAACAAAGGCAGGTTATGTCATCGATCGCCGCGAGTGGGAAGTGTCTCAACCGATCTATACGCGCGAAGCTCATTTCACATATGTCCCATTCACAGGGTATGGTAGCGACCTGAGGCCGTATTACTCCCCGTACATGCTTCCCGCGGACGCGGTAATGAAGGAGCAGGTCAACGGCTCCTACACGATGGTCGTGCACGATATTCCCGGGGTGGTGGAAGAACCACTCATGCCCCCGGTAGCAACCATCCAATCGCGCGTCGAGTTCTATTATCAGGGGAACGGCCCCGCTCAGAGCGATCCATCCGACCACTACTGGGGCTACTACGCCAAGAAATGGGACGGCGATATCGAACACTTTATCGACAAGAAAAATGCGCTGAACAACGAGCTTTCCAAACTGGTGAGCGCGGGAGACTCTTCGGAAGCCAAGCTTCGGAAGATTTATGGCGGCGTATTGCAGATTCGCAATTTGAACATGGAGGACTACAAGACCGCAAAGGAGCACAAAGACGAGAACTTGAAAGAAAACAATAATGTCGAGGACGTGCTGAACCGCGGTTACGCGTACGGATATCAAATAAACTATCTTTTCATCGGATTGGCACGTGCAGCCGGCTTCGACGCAACCGAGATCCGCGTGGCACCCCGCGATGAGGAACTTTTCATCCCCCAACGAAACCAGGTGAGCCAGCTCCGTAGGAGTATCGTGTGGGTCCACGCGGGATCGCAGGACTATTACTTTGACCCGTCTTCGCGTTATTTCCCGTTCGCTATGCTGCCTTGGTATGACACGGGAACCGGCGGCGTGAAGGCAGATAAGCACGCGGGGACTGTCGTTCAAACACCGTATCCGCTTTCGACGGACGCCGAGATTGTGCGCCATGCCGAGCTAGAAGTGAGTCCCGACGGCTCGATTTTCGGTACCCTCCAAGTGGATTACACGGGACAACGAGCCGCTTTAATCCGCGAGGAGAGAAGAAAGGACGACGACACAGAAAGAATGAAGAACCTCGAGGACGCCATCCGATCATGGTTGCCTGCTGGCTCGGAGTTTAGCGTAACGAAGATCGCGAACTGGGACGATATCGAACAACCCATACACGTGGAAGGCACACTAAGAATCCCATCGTTTGCCAACTCGGCGGCGCAACGGCTGCTGATGCCTGTTGAATTGTTCGAGATGACGCAGTCGAGGGAGTTCGCACCGGAAAAGCGTTCCAACGTCGTCTACTTCCACTATCCATACGAAGAGATCGACGATATCAAGTTCCAACTGCCACCCGGCTATAAAGCTGAGAGTCTGCCGCCTGCGCGCAATGTTGACCTTAAGGCCGTGACTTCCGAAATCACGGCGGATGCCCAGGGCAACACGGTCGAAGTAAAGCGCCACCTCGCCGTGCACAGCATACTTTTTTCGAAGGATGAGTACATCACGTTGCGCAAGTTCTTCGGAATCGTCAAATCCTATGACAACGCCCAGATGGTGCTTCAAAATGCGACATCTGCGAAGAACAATTAGCCTTCCGATCGCGCTTGCAGCGGCGGCACTAGCATGCCTGGCATCGCCTTCTCTGGCGGCCGATTCCGCTCCTGATTGGCTGCGCGCGGCGGCGCAGGAGAAGTTGCCGGACTACGACAAGGAAACCGTCGCGGTCATTCTGCTCGATGAAACGCAAACGACTGTTCGTGACAATGGCGAAATCGACACACTCCATCGCGCCGCGATCCGCTTGCTGCGTCCGCAGGCCAAGAGCGACTACGGCGGCATCGAAGTACCTTTCGATAAAGACGAGAAAATCTCGTACCTCAAGGCCTGGACCATCGAAACCAACGGGCACGAGATCGCTGTCGGAGATAAGGACGCCGTAGAGCAAGGTTTTCTCAGTGACATCGAGTACACCGATATCAAGGTGAGAGCGCTGGCGTTTCCCGAGGCAAATTCCGGCAACGTTGTCGGCTATGAATATCTCCAACGACAGCGGCCGGAAATCTTCGAGGATATATGGGACTTTCAAGAGCGGTTACCCGTCCACAGGTCGCGTTTCAGGCTTCAGTTGCCGCCCGGCTGGGAGTTCAGCACACGTTGGGCAAATCATCCTGATCAGCAGCCGCAAAACACCGGTTCTAACACGTACGAATGGGAAATCACGGATAGTCCCGCAGTTGAGGTCGAACCAGACATGCCGCCGTGGACAGTTGTCGAGGGGCACATGATCCTGAAGTACTTCCCACGTGATCCGAAATTGCGCCCGAAAACATCAGGCTCCTGGAACGACATCGCGCTCTGGTATCAGCAGCTGATTGCGCCGCGGCGCGTCGCCACACCCGAAATAAAAGCCAAGGTCGTTGAACTGACTTCGGGTCTGCAGGATCCAGTCGACAAAATCAAGGCTCTGGCAGCGTTCGCCCAACGCCAGATTCGTTACCAAGCCGTCGAGATCGGTATAGGAGGGCACCAACCTCACGCGGCAGGCGACGTTTTCGCACATCGATATGGAGATTGCAAGGACAAGGCCACTCTCCTAAATACAATGCTTCAGGAAATCGGCATCGAGTCGTACAACGTGATGATAAGTCCAGAGCGAGGGATCGTGAGACCAGACTTCCCGTTGCTCTACTTTGGCCATTCCATCATCGCGATTCATCTGCCGGACAGCATCCAGGACGGAGGGCTTTTTGCAATCGTGAATGATCCTCAGCTCGGGCGCCTGCTATTTTTCGACCCAACAGAAGAACACATGCCGGTCGGATACTTGCCCTCGCCGGAGCAGGAGAACGATGCGCTCGTGATCACTCCGACCGGCGGTAAGCTGGTACATATTCCCCTATTGCCCGCGAGCACCAACCGCCTGCTCCGCACCGGCAAATTCACGCTGACGTCGAATGGCGGCCTGATCGGCGATGTACAGGAACTTGAATGGGGAGGCCCGGCGACGCAAGAGCGCGAGGAATTTCTCGATCGGGAACCCGCGAAGCGCGCGGAGGTGTTCGATCACTTCCTCGCCAATTTCCTGAACGACTTCAAACTCACTGGCGCCTCGATCGGCAATCTCGAACAGTACGATCAGTCGTTGTCACTCGAGTACAAATTTGTCTCTCCTGGGTATGCGAGTACGGCGGGCGATCTCCTCTTTTTGCGGCCGCGTATTGTCGGGGACAAAAGCACGGGAATGTTGCGCCTCTTCACCGAACACAAGCCGCGGAAATATCCGATCGACTTTGGGGAAGCGACGCGGCAGGACGATGTGTTCGATATCACGTTGCCTGCCGGATACGTCGTCGACGGCCTGCCGCAACCGGTGCAAGCTGACTGCGACTACGCGACGTACAAGAGCGAGACGAAGGTCGCGGACGGCGTTCTGCACTACAAGAGAACGTTTGAAATCAAGGACGTCATCGTTCCCACGGAAAAGCTGCCTGCGATCCGCGATTTTCTGCAGCAGGTGGCGGCGGACCAGCAGTCCGCAGCCGTACTTCGCCGCGCGACTCCTTGATTGTTGCCATATCGATTTGGGGAACGCGACTTTAATCGCTGCGCGGGTCTTCAGGCCTTTTGGGATAGGCGCTCGCGGACGCGATCGCTCAAAACTTTCCCGTCGACGGCCTTCCCTTCCAATCGCGCGCGCGCAGCTTTGATGACGGCGCCCATCTGCTTGAGCGAGTCCGCTCCCGCTTCGTTGATGGCCGCCTCGATGGCGTGCTGAATTTCGGCGTCGCTGGGAGCCGCCGGCAGATATTCCTCGATGATCACGATTTCCTTGGCTTCCTTGTCCGCGAGATCTTTGCGGCCCCCCTGTGTAAACTGCTGCACCGATTCTCGCCGCTGTTTGACGAGCGTCTGCAGCACCTGCAGCGATTCCATGTCATCGAGCGCGCGCACTTTTTCGATCTCTTTGTTCTTCAGAGCGGCCTTAATCATGCGGAGCACGCTGAGCCTCAGCTCGTCCTTTTCCTTCATCGCGGCAGTCAAATCGCTCTGGATGCGTTCGATGTATCCCATCTTGTCGTGTGGTCCCTTCTTTCCAAGTGAAAAAAGAATATCACACGCGTCGTCGCTCGCGCGCGGAATTGACACGCACCAACGCTCCCGATAACCTTGAGCGCCATGAAAATTATCATTGCCGACAAGATTAGCGAACGTGGAATCGCGCTACTGCGCGAGTCCGGATGGGAAGTGACAACTCCGAGCGCTGCGACTCTGCCCAGTGAACTCGCGAACGCCGACGCGCTCATCGTGCGCAGCGCGACCAAGGTCACTCCGGCACTGCTCGAGAAGGCGGCCAAGCTGCGCGTGATCGGGCGCGCGGGCGTCGGCGTGGACAATGTCGATGTCGACGCGGCCACGCATCGCGGCGTGCTGGTGATGAACACGCCGGGCGGCAACGCCGTGAGCGTGGCCGAGCACACTTTGGCGCTGATGCTG
>DATIZQ010000046.1:0-4579 GCA_035517015.1 Candidatus Acidiferrum sp.
GTATGCGACGTCGAGTCCGCCCAAATCACCCACCGCGAGCGGTCCCATCGCCATGCCCCAATCGACGAGCGCCTTGTCCACTCCATCGGGAGTTGCGCCCTCTTCAACCAGGAATTGCGCCTCGCGAATGTAGGGCAAAAACATGCGGTTGCCGACAAATCCGCGGCAGTTCCCGACGAGCACTCCCACCTTGCCCAGTTTCTTCGCGAGCTGCATGCACGTGGCGATTACGTCTTTCCCCGTCCGCCGCCCGCGCACGATTTCGAGCAGCCGCATCACGTTCGCCGGACTGAAAAAGTGCATCCCGATCACGGCCTCGGGCCGCGACGTCGTCGCCGCAATTTCGTCGATGTTCAGCGTCGATGTATTGCTCGAAAGAATCGCGCCCTTCTTGCAGACGCGATCGAGGTCCGCGAACACCTGCTTCTTCACCGGCATCGTCTCGAACACGGCCTCGATCACCATGTCCGCTCCCGCAAAATCGTCGTAGTTGAGCGTCGTCTTGATCAGCTTCATCCGCTCATCGACGTACTGCTGCGTGAACCGCCCGCGCTTCACCGACATCGCGTAATTTTTTTCGATCGTCGCAATTCCGCGGTCGAGCGCCGCCCGATCCGCATCCTTCAAGATGACGGGCACGCCCGCATTCGCGCAGACCATCGCGATACCGCCGCCCATCGTGCCCGCGCCCACAATCGCCACAGAGTTCACCGGAATCACCGGCGTCTCTTTCGGAATGTCGGGAATCTTCGGCACTTCGCGCTCGGCGAAGAAAATATGGATTTGCGCTTTCGACTGATCCGAGTAGAGGCACTTGTCAAACAGCCTCCGCTCTTCCTCGCAGCCCTGATCGAACGGCAGCTTGGTCGCCGCTTCGATTCCGTCGATCGCCGCAAGCTGGCAGATCTGACCGCGATACCTTTTTCGCGCGTTTTCCCGCGCCGCCGCAAAAATCGGAGCATTCTGTTCCGACATTCCGAGCCTGTTCTTCCGCTCGCGCGTCTTCGGAATCGCCTTCCCCGCCACCTCCCGCGCGAACGCGACCGCGCCCGCCAGCAAATCCCCTTCGATCACGCGATCGATCAATCCGAATTGCGCTGCCTCCGCCGCTTTCACCGGCTTGCCTGTCGTGCACATCTCGATGGCTCGCTCGATTCCAATCAAGCGCGGCAGCCGCTGTGTACCACCGGCGCCCGGAATGATTCCGAGATTCACTTCCGGCTGGCCCACCTTCGCGTCCGACGACGCCACGCGGTAATGGCACGCCTGCGCCACCTCCAACCCGCCTCCGAGCGCGTTTCCATGAATCGCAACGACCACGGGTTTGCGCGAATCCTCGATCTTGAGCAAATGCGGCAGAATGCCGATTTCGCCCTGTCGCTGCCCCGACGTCAGCTTGACAAACTCTTTGATGTCCGCGCCGGCGATAAACGTCTTCCCCGCGCCGATCAGCACCGCAGCCTTCACGCTCGGGTCGTTCTGAATTTGCTCGATGGCCGCGACTATTCCCTCCGGCACGCCTGGGCTCAGCGCGTTCACCGGCGGATTATCGATCGTGATGACCGTCACGTCCTGTTCCTTCGTCACTCGAACCAGATCACTCATCCCATTTTTCTCCGTCACAAAATCTGCACCACCGGCGCCGACGCTCCCGACAGGTTCACTACCGACAGCCGCGCCGCCACGTTCCGCGCCATCGCGTAGATGCTCTTGGCCCCCGGGGCATCTTCGCCGAGCGACGCGACCGGCTTCCCCGTATCGCCTCCAATGCGAATCTGCGGATCGATCTCGATTTCGCCCAGAAACGGCAGCTCGAACATTTGCGCCAGCCGCACTCCCTCGCCGTGGCCGAAAACATCGATCTTTCCCTGGCAGTGCGGGCACGAAAAATAGCTCATGTTCTCGACGATCCCCAGAATCTCGACGTGCACCTGCCGAAACATCTCCACCGCCTTGCGCACATCCGCCAGCGCGACCACCGACGGCGTCGTCACCACCACCGCGCCGCTCACCGAGACGCTTTGAATCAAGCTCAATTGGACGTCGCCCGTGCCCGGCGGCAAATCCACCACCAAGTAATCCAGCGTCCCCCAGCGCACGCTGCGCAAAAACTGTTGCATCACGCTGTGCAGCATCGGCCCGCGCCACACCAGCGGCTTGTCGCCCGGGTTCAGCAAGCCCATCGAGATCATCTTCACGCCGTACGCCTGGATCGGGATGATCGTCTTCTCGTCGAGCATTTTCGGCTGCTCGCTGGTTCCGAGCATCACCGGAACGTTCGGCCCGTACACGTCGGCGTCCAGCAGCCCGACCAGCGCGCCCATATTCTTCAGCGCGATCGCAAGATTCACCGCGACAGTCGTCTTCCCCACGCCGCCCTTGCCGCTCGCCACCGCGACCAAATTCTTCACGCCCGGAATCGGCGCCTTGTCCTGCATCCGCTTGCCCTCCGGCACCGACGCATCGAACTTCACCTCGACAGAACTCACGCCCGGCACCTTCGCCAAGGCTGCGCGCACATCCTTCTCAATCGTTTCGCGCAGCGGGCACGCCGGCGTCGTCAGCGTCACCAGCAGCGACACTTTTCCGTCGTCCACCTGGACATTCTTCGCCATTCCCAACGTGACGATGTCCTTGTGCAGCTCGGGGTCCATCACCCGGCGCAGCGCTTCCATTACCGCCGCTTCATTCGCTCCCGCCATCGTGTCCTTTCAAACTCACTCAACTCGCCGCACGCTCGCACAGCCGCCGCACAGCTCGGCGCGCAATCGCTAATCATAGACTTCTGGCGCGAAACCGGCAACCGGGGCGCGAGGTGGCCTTCGATATGGAGAGGGAGCTTCGCCGCTGCCTAGTTGCCGCTCATGTATCGCGAGGCGAATTGCAGAAACGCGGGCCAATTCGGCCCGTCGGTGTGCCCGCCTTCGTGTTGCCTGAACGCAAGCTCACCGCTAATTAGAGCTGTTCCGATCGTCGGCATCTCCGTGGCGCCGAGCCCCTTCCTACCGAGGAGTTCGTACACGGGTCCAGCAGCCACCTCGGCCATGAACTGGCCGTTGTCATCAACCCAGCCGCCCTCCACCTGCGGCGAGCCGCAACTGATGAAGACGGGACGCGGGGCCGCCAGCGCGATCAGTTCGTGCGCGTCCACGGGCAAGTCATTCGAAGTCAGCGGGCCGGCATACCTGAGAAAATTCCCCGCCATCCAGTGGTATTCGCTCGTCGCCGCCAGGTTCTCAACCGTCTCGCCGAAATTGCGCCGCAGGATTTTCGCTCCTCCGGCTCCGGATGATCCGATTAGCGCGACGGAGAAGCGCTCATCGTACGCCATCGTGACGAGAGCCGCTTTGCCGTAACGCGATAGCCCCTCGATTCCCACTCGCTTCGCATCGACCGCTTTGTCGCTCTCCAGATAATCGAGCAGGCGGCTCACTCCCCAGGCCCAAGCCCGCAGCGCTCCCCAGTCGTCGAGCTTCCGCGGCTGCCCCTTGTTGCACAGACCGATGATTCCTCGCGTCAGTCCCGCGCCATTGTCCGCTTGATAGCTCGTGGGAATGATCACCGAGTACCCCCAGCCCTTGGCCAAAACCTGTTCTTGCCACGTGGGACCGGGAGGAGGAGGCGGAAACTTCTGCCCGCGCGCCGCCAATTGTTCGATCAGCCGGCGCATCACCGCCGGGTCCAATCCGAATTCCATCATCGCGGGCACGGGGCGGTTGCTATCCGCCGGAGTCGTCAGGCTCGCCTGAATATCAACCGAGATCGCTGGATACGATGAGTTGTCGACGTGCCCCACGAGTTTCTTCGTAATCGCGGGCACGCCACCAATCACTTCTCGCGTTGTGCTTGCCACCTCCCAATTTACTTTGGGCGTCTGCTTCGGCACGCGACCGTAAATCTCCCGGTCGAAGTCTTCCACGATCTGCGGCCGTCGTCTCGTCCACCAGATCTTTGCCGTCGTGACCTTCTTGCCGTCCGCCAACGCGAGCGGGTCCGGGAGCTTCGAATATGGATTGGCCTTCGATTCGTCGAAATTCGCGGCATGAGGCGAGGCCGGATCGGCGTCTGGTCCGGTCCGAAGAGAGGAAATGTGGAGCAGATCCAGGACCCGTTGGTGGTCCTGCTCCGCTGTCAGCTCCACAGGTGGTGCGGCTGCGTCTGACGGCGAAGCTCGGCCCGAGCTTGCAACGAGAATTCCGGCGACGAAAACACCACCGGTCAACGCAGCCAGCAGCTGAATCCATCTGCGCGACGTCCCGATGACGCCTACTTCGCCCCGGAGGCTTCCTTTAGAGCGGCGGCCGCGAGCTGTTTGCACTGGTCCTGCATGCCTCCCGCGATTTGCGCGCAGCGATTGAATGCGTCTGCCGCCTCTTTGAACTGGCTCATATTTTCGTAGTCGGCTCCCAGAACAAAGAGATCGGTCTGATCCGGACTTGCCTCACCCGGAATGGCAGTCTGGAGTTCCTTCGCGGATTCATCGTACTTCTCGCGACGAAAGTAGATCAGTCCAAGCCCGCTATGCGCAACCGCTGATTCGCCGCTCTTGAACTGCGCAAATTGCTGGTCATTGAAGACA
>DATIZQ010000047.1:0-4094 GCA_035517015.1 Candidatus Acidiferrum sp.
TGGACCATTCCATCTCCTCCGCCAACCGAGAATTTCGAGGAGATTCCGATCGTCACCGAAGACGCTTACAACTATCCCGTCGCCGAGGCGCACAAGTATCCGGACGCTCCGGGGGTGGCCCGTGTCTGAGATGGCCGCCCATGGCGCGCATCCTCCGGGTTTCGCGCACCAGTTTGAGACAGTCACCCAGCAGCGCGAAGCCGGAACGCTCGGGATGTGGGTCTTCCTGGTCACCGAAATACTTTTCTTCGGTGGAATGTTTACGTCGTATATCATTTACCGCTCGCTGCATCTGCAATCGTTCATTCAGGGCAGTCACGAGTTGATCGTCAGATACGGCGCGACGAATACCGCCGTCCTGATCTTCAGCAGCTTGACGATGGCGCTCGCCATCCGCACGGCTCAAACCGGGAAATCGAAAGGCCAGATTATATTCTGGCTGATCCTGACGATGATCCTCGGCGCCTCGTTCATCGCGATCAAACTGCGCTTTGAGTGGTATCGCGACTACGTGGAAGGCTTGATTCCCGGCGTGAGCTGGCTCGATGGCGGCACGCATACGCCCGGCGTAAAGATGTTCATGTGCTTTTACTTCTTCATGACGGGCCTGCACGCCCTGCACATGGTAGTTGGCCTGGGCATCCTCACTGTGCTCGTGATCATGACCGCGCGGAACAAGTTCTCTTCGCAATATTACGCCCCGCTCGAGATCAGCGGGCTATACTGGCACTTCGTCGATATCGTTTGGATTTTCCTGTTCCCGCTACTCTATTTGATCGGCGGACGGTATTAGGGAGCTGATGGCAGATGTCTGAAAACGCCGGACACGATTCACACACCCCGCACGTTGTTCCCATCACCACGTACGTTTTGGTGTTCTTAGCGTTGATGCTCGGCACGGCGCTCACCACCTGGGTCGCCTACATCGATCTCGGCCGATGGAACACGGTCGCCGCGCTCACGATCGCTGTCATTAAAATGACGCTCGTGGTTCTCTTCTTCATGCACGTGAAGTACGCCACAGGCTTGACGCGCATCGTCATCCTGGCCGGATTCTTCTGGCTCGGGATCATGATCACGCTTTCCTGCTCGGACGAGCTGACCCGCAGTTGGGAAATCGTCCCACAGGGCTGGCAAATGATCGTTCCGCTGTTTTCACGCCTGTTCTAGCGCGACCCCTCTAACCTCTTTCGCAGCGCTCCTCGAGATTTCGAACCAAACCACAAGCGAGTCCCGGCGAGTTGCCCAGGAGTACCTAGCGTGGAGTAGCGCGGAAGGCGACGACGGCGTTGAGTCCGCCAAACGCGAAGGAATTTGAGAGCGCCGCGGAGACTTGTGCTTTGCGGGATTGATTGGGGATGTAATCGAGATCGCACTCGGGATCGCGTTCGGTGAAGTTGGCGGTGGGCGGCAGGATTCCGTTGCGGAGCGCGAGAACCGTGGCGACGGCTTCCAGCGCCCCGGCGGCGCCTAGCGCATGCCCGTGCATCGACTTGGTTGAGCTAACGCCGATCTTGTCCGCGTGCGCGCCAAAGACCTTGCGGATCGCGCGCGATTCCACAGGATCGTTGCCCGGCGTGCCTGTTCCGTGCGCGTTGATGTAGCCGATTTCTTCGGGAGCCAGGCCGGCTTCGCGCAGGGCTCCGCTCATCGCCCGCGCGGGACCCTCAACCGTTGGCTGCGTCAAATGGTGCGCGTCCGCGGTCATTCCAAAGCCGCAAATCTCGGCGTAGATTCGCGCGCCGCGTGCCTTCGCCGCCTCGAGCGGCTCGAATATCAGCATCGCGCCGCCTTCGCCCAAAATCATGCCCTTGCGGTCTTTGCTGAACGGACGGCAGGTGTCCGGCGAAATCACGCGCATCGCCTCCCAGGCTTTCAGCATGCCGACCGTAAAAAATGCCTCCGCGCCGCCCGTGACGGCGATCTGGGCCAAGCCGTCGCGAACGATGCGAAACGCCTGCCCCATCGCATGGTTCGCGGATGAGCACGCCGTCGAGATCGTGTACGCCGGTCCGCTCAAGCCCAAATCCATTGCGATGTGGCTCGCGCCCGCATTCGCCATCGTCTTCGGAATCGTGAGGGGATGAACGCGTCCGCGCCCGTTGACCCAGAGATCCTCGAATCCCGCCTCGATTGCCGATTGGCCGCCGACCGCCGAGCCGCACACAATCGCGCACTCTTCGCGCAATTCCGGCGTCAGCGCGATTCCAGAATCGCGGACGGCGTCGCGCGCGGCTACCACGGAAAATTGCGCGAAGCGGTCGAGGTGCGCGTCCTTCCCGCCTTCAAAGTGCTTGAGCGGATCGAAGCCGCGAACCTGCGCGGCGTTTTGAACCTTGAGTCCTACGCGGGAGCCGTCGACACCCTGCAGCGGCCCGATCCCGGAGTGGCCTTCGCACAGCGCTTTCCAATTCTCCGCGACATCCAGACCCAGCGCTGAGACGATTCCGAGACCTGTGATGACGACGCGGCGCGCCATCAGTTCGCCGGGCTGGCCGAACCCACCGAAGTGTCGGGCGGCGCAGCGGCAAGCAGCTTCTTGACGCCTTCGACGATGTCGTTGACGGTCTTGATCGACCGCACGTCGTCGTCGGGAATCGAAATTTTGAAGGCGTTTTCGAGCTCGAAGAGGAGGCTGAAGACGTCAAGCGAATCGATGCCCATTTCCTGCAGGTTCGTTTCGAGCGTGATCGTTTCGGCCGGAATGCGCTTCACCGACGCGAGCGTCGCGATCACTTTTTCCGCTACAGGATCAGCCATCAGATTCACCCCGTTGGCGCAAGACCGAGATCTTGCGCGCGTGAATGTACCGGCAAACGCCCGAAACATCCTAGCGTCTACAAATGCAAGCCGTAGTCTAAACCAAGTGGAAAATGAAATTCTAGCACCGTTCCAGTCGAATCGGCCGAACCGCATGTGCAGATTCTCTCAAGGACCGGTTTTGACCCGGCCCACCGGGATTTGCCAATTTTTGTTGGGACATCCCGATCGGCCGTGGCCCGCGGACCGGGTGATCTTTTTGTCGGTAGCCAGGCCGGTTTGAATGAACGTGGCCTCTGGCTTTAGACTATTCCCAATCGCTCCCAGTGACTCGAAGACATGAAAACGTTCGAACAAGAGTGGATTCTCGAGGCATTTGTCGAGAACCCGTCCTTCGTCACGAAGCGAATGTTCGGCGGCCTCGCCGCATACCTCTTCGAGCGTCAGATGCTCTTGCTCGTGGAGCCAACGAAATCCGGCCGTTGGAAATGGAACGGGGTTTTGGTCTGTACGGACTACGAACATCACGCATCCATTCGAGCCGAGTTTCCGGCTCTGATGCCGCACAAGGTTCTACGAAAGTGGCTTTTCATCGATTCGGCCCACGAAGATTTTGAATCCACCATGGAAGCGGTGGCGAAGCGCGTAGCGAGAAATGACCCGCGCTTCGGCGTCTTCGCCAAGAGTCCGAAGCTGAAGAAGCGAAAGCACAACGGAAAAGGACAGAGAGCGGGGATGCCTGAAGTTAGCGGCTTCGGCGTATAGCGAAGTCATGCCAGTTCCGCCATGGCTTTTCAACTCCTGATTACCGCGGTTACCGCACTGGTTGAAGTCACATCAAACTGCCCATGATCGCTGTGGCATAATATTGCACCTGAGCCGCAGCGATCGGGTTCGGCATTCATTCCGTGACATTGGGTCGCAAAATCCGTAGAAAACTTCGAGCAGCGCACCGCAAGCTGCGAGAAGCGCGCATGCTCGTGAAGGGCCTCGCCTCAACGCGGCATCCGCTCCTCGTTCACATCATTCCCATCCGCAGGTGCAATCTTTCCTGCACCTACTGCAACGAATTCGACGACTTCTCGAAGCCCGTGCCGACCGAGGAGATGTTTCGCCGGATCGACCGGCTCGGCGCGCTCGGAACCGCGATCATCACGATCAGCGGCGGCGAACCGCTCCTGCACCCAGATTTAGACGCAATCATCACCCGCATCCGCAAGAACGGCATCATGGCCGGCCTGATCACTAATGGCTATCTGCTCGTCGCCGACCGCATCGAGCGGCTCAACCGCGCCGGCCTCGAATACTTGCAAATCAGCATCGACAACGCGCAG
>DATIZQ010000048.1:0-3363 GCA_035517015.1 Candidatus Acidiferrum sp.
TTTCCATCTCTTCGCTTTGAGCGGTGAGCGACTGCTCGCTCGAGACGCGGAGAGTTTCCTTCTCGGCTACGGTGTTGCGATTGAGGTCCCGCTGCTCGATGGAGCGCTCGGACTCACGCCGCAGGCGTTCCAGATCGAGCCGCGCCACGGAGATACGGGAATTGGAGCGGGCCGTTTCTTCGGAGAGCTTGCGCATTTCGTGATCGAGCGCCAGCGAGTCCTTTTCGCCGGCCTGTTGCAGGGCGCGCAGCCGTTCGAGTTCCGTTTCGAGCGCGGCGATTTCACGATCGAGCGTATCCAGGCGCCCCACCTGCTCTTCGAGCTGGCTTTCGCGAATGGCGAGCGTCCCGGCCAGTTCGCGGAGTTCACGCTTCATGACAAGAGGACCGCCGGCAGTCTTCTTGCCGCCGGAAAGCGTGCGGCCGTGATAACACAAGCCGTCAGGCAGCAGGAAATAGAAATCCGGATTCTCCTCCGCCAGCCGCTGTGCATCGGCGCGGTCTTGAGCGATGCGGCAGTTGGCCAGGCGCGGCAGCAAGTCGAGGGCGCGATTGGCCAGACCGTTGGTCAGGCGCAGATAATCGGTGAGGCGCGGGAGGCTGGCCGCGGGATCCGCCTGGGCGGGCTGAAGTGCTGCGCCACTGTGCACCAGAAAGGTAGCGCGGCCTTCGGAACCGTCGCGCAGCAGGTTCATGCCCTGCTCGGCGTCCGCCCAATCTTCCACCACCACGTATTCCAGCTCGTCGTGCAGAAATTCTTCGGCCGCGCGCTCGTAGGCCGGGTCCACTTCGACGAAATCGGCCAAAAGGCCGAGCGGTTTGAAAGCGTCGCCCGAGTCCATCGCTCCGAAAAGACGCTTGACCGGCTCGGTGGAGTACGCGCGGTGAGAAAGAATGTCTTCGAGTGAAGATTTCCGCGCTTTCAGATGCGAACAATCGCTGCGCACGGCTTCGATTTGGGCGCGCAGTTCGGCGGCAGCGGACTTTTGTTCACCCAACTCCTGTTCCGTGCGGCGGCGCTCGCCCGAGACCATTTCCAGATCCATCTGGCGGCGCATCATCGCTTCCGAGAGTTCCTTGCGGGCAGCGGCCAGCCGATTGAGTTCGACCGTGGCGGACTGCTCTTCCTTTTGGGCGCGCGCGGTTTCACGCTCGATTCCCGCCAGGTACTCGTCGATCTGGGCGAGCTGATTCTGAATGGTGGAGATCTCGCCCATCAGGCGCAGGACGACCATCCGGCCGTCCGCGATGGACTTTTCCTGCTGCTCCAAACGGGCTTGCAGCGTTTCACGGGCCTGATTTTTTTCGATCATGCGCTCGCGCGCCCCGCCGATCTGACGATCGAATTCCTCGGCGGCGGAGCCGTGTGTGTCACGCTCGGCGGCAAGCTCGCCCGAACGCGTTTCCAGTTCCTGCACTTCGCGCTCTCCTTGCGCGATTCGTTCTTCAATGGCGCCGGTCTCCCGCACCTGCGCTTCCAGACGCCCGCGCGTACGCTCGGCTTCCACCTGCAGCGCGGCGAGCTGAGAACGCAGATCCGTCAAGCGCGATTCCGTTTCGAACAGGGAGGACTGCAGACGCTCGCGTTCCCGCTCATTGGCGGTAACGTCCTCCGAGAGCGTCCGCAGTTCATTGGAAGCCAGGTTGAGGTCGAGCGCGGCCTTACTTGCTTCGCGTTCGAGTTGCTGGAACCTGGCAGCCAGCACCAGTCGTAATTTGGCATCCATCTCGGCTTTCAGCTCGCCGTAGCGCCGCGTCTTGGATGCCTGACGCTTGAGCGAATTGAGCTGGCGGGTGACTTCTTCCAAGATGTCGAACACGCGCGCCAGATTTTGCCGCGCGCTTTCGAGTTTCGCTTCCGCCAGGCGCTTGCGCGTTTTGAATTTGCTGATGCCGGCGGCTTCTTCCATGACCGCGCGGCGGTCCTGAGGCCGCGAGCTGAGGATCTGGCCGATGCGTCCCTGCTCGATGATGGCGTAACTCTCCGGGCCCAGTCCGGTGCCCATGAACAGGTCCTGAATGTCGCGGAGGCGGGCGGAGTGGCCGTCAATGAGGTATTCGCTTTCGCCGGAGCGGAACAGTCTGCGCGTAATGGTGATTTCGCTCTCTGGGTGCCGCTTTTCGGCCAGGGTGGGGTGCTGATGCTGCCCGGTGGGATCCACCAGGGTCATGGTGACGGCGGCCATGCCGGTCGCCTTGCGGTCACGCGTTCCGTTGAAGATCACGTCTTCCATGCGAGTGCCGCGCAGGCTTTTCGCCGATTGTTCGCCGAGCACCCAACTGATGGCGTCGCTCAGATTCGACTTCCCGCAGCCGTTCGGACCGACAATAGCCGCGATGCCGCCGCCATTGAACCGGAGTTCCGTGCGATCGCAAAACGACTTGAAACCGTGCAGCTCCAACCGCTTTAGCCGTAGCAAACCCTACCTCCGTGCTTGCCGAATGTGACCATACTAATCTCTAACCCCAAAAAAGTAAAGGACATTCCGTACCTCAGCATGGGTAATTTCTCGGGAATACCCCATATATTGTGGACATGTCACTCACTTATGTCGATCTCCAGCCGCAAAAGTGCGGCGCCAAACGTCTTTCCCTGCGCGTCGATACGGAGCGAAACGGTACCGCCGCCGCCGAGGGCTTGGTGCAACAGAAAATTCAGCGCGCCGAGGTTGGGGAGCTCGAAACGCTCGACTTTCCCTTTCACCCAGTCGCCGAAAAATGCTTTTACGCGCTCGGCGGTCACTTCGCGGACGAGCACCGGATACAGGCGCGCATCGTACGCGATGACGCCGATATTGCAGGTGTCGCCTTTGTCGCCGGAACGGGTATGCGCGATTTTGGCGAGTGGAACCTTCATCCCAGCACCTCGATGGAAGGCCGAATTTCCTCGCGGGGAATCAGCGCCGGCCAGTAAGCCACGATCTCGCGAACGGCGGGCCGGCCCTCGCCATAACCGGTCGCGCCGGGGGGGCCACTGAGCACGAGCGGGATCAGCTCGCGGGTGAAGCGGTCGACCACTTTGCGATCGCGGCCGCGAACACCGATGCGGAGCTGCACCTCGGGCGGATCGGGGCAGGTGTGGGCCACCGGACCGTGGCAGGCGCTCGCCCCCAGAAATTCGGTGTATACCTCCTCGAAATGCAGGCCGAGCGATTCCAGGCGAGCGCGCACGATTCGGTCGGCGGCGCGCGCTTTTTCGAGCGCCTGCGGCCAACTGTAGACCAGGGTGCCGATGGCTTTCCAACCGTTGGCGTAGCTGATGGACAGTTTCAGGTTCGCGGGGCGTTCGCGGCCGTGAACACCGGAGACGCGCACGCGGTCGGGACCGATGTCGTCGAGACGGATCGTCGTGAAATCGGCGATG
>DATIZQ010000049.1:0-2723 GCA_035517015.1 Candidatus Acidiferrum sp.
CACTGCAAACTGCTTCGCAAACTGAATTCCAGTGAATGTCGAATGCAGAACGTAAACGTGATAGGGGTCCATGACATTGTCATTCATGTGCAACCAACTGTACCCCGCCGCCGCGAGGCTGTTGTCGCCGGTGGCGCCGAACGCGCCGATGTAGGCGCGGACTTCTTCGCCGGGGCCGAGTTCTTCGAGGATGTCGTAGCGGGGGAGAACGGGCTTTTTTTCCTGCGGGCCCATGTAAGCGAAGACGAGGCCGTAGCGTTCTTCGACCGGATACCAGGGCTGACGCGCGATTTCGAGATTGCGTCCGCCATCGGGTTCGCACGGTTGCCGAAGGCAGCGGCCCTCCACATCAAAAAGCCATCCGTGATAACAACACGCGATGCCGTCTTCGGAGACCTTGCCGAAGAAAAGAGAAGTTCCGCGATGCATACAGCGCGGATAGAGCAAACCGGGACGACCCTTTTTGTCGCGGAAGAGAATCAAATCTTCGCCGAGAATGCGGACATTCTGCGGACGGTGCGTCACATTCGCGGACACGCCGACCGGCTGCCAGTATCGGCGCAACAGTTCTCCACAGGGCGTGCCGGGACCGACAAACGCGAGTTCGCCATCCGGATGCTGCGCGGGACGGCCGTACGCACCGCCGTCGGATGAAAGCCTTCGCTGCGTCGCTTCCGCCATGATCCCACCCCCTCGCTTTGATAGTGGCACTAAACACCTTGCCTGATTCGGTTGTCAAGAGGAGGGCGTCAGCGAAACCGGTTTCCGGACGCTGCGTCTATTCATTGTAGAATTCAGCGGCACTACAAACGGCCTGACAGCGTGTGCGACAAGCGACTCTTCCGATTGGCGGGAGGTGTGGTAGTCTCTCGTTCGGGTCGTTCGGTTGCACGCACGGTGACGATGGGGATAGGGGGAATGTAAGGAATGGACACGAAAAATTTCACGAGCGTGGATTCTTGGCTCACGAGGAAGCTCGGCGTCATTATCGCGACGTGCGCTCTCGCGATCGCGGTGACGACGGTGGGACTCGCGCGATCGTCGGCGCGCGCGGCGAATGCCGCGCCGGACGGCGGGTCGTCGATGGTGCTGGGGATGGCGTTCGACGGCCACCAGGTTTCGAACCTGGACAATACGATTAAGTATTACGAGCAGATCGATTTTCACGTGAAGAGCAAGACGGACTGGCACGTCGACAAGGTCCTCAACAAGCTCGGCAACACGCCCGGCGCCGAGTCGCGCCAGGCTGTGATGGAAACGCTCAGCTCCGTTTCCGACAAGCCGTTCGACATCATTTTTACGGAGTACCGCGGCATCGACCGCAAGAATTGGAGCAGTCTCGGCTTGGGCGATCTGCTCTCCGGCCACCTGGACCTCACCGTGATGGACGATTGCCAGATTGACATGGACAAGCTCAAGGCCATCGGCATGTTCAAGGAAGTGTCCATGAATATGCCCGGTGGGGGCGGCGGGGCGAATGGCCCGCGCCGTTTCGCGTTCGTACAGGATCCCGACGGGTGGTTCGTCGAGTTCTTCGCGATCATGAAGCCGGCCCCGGGAGCTCCGCCCGAAGGACCGAAAGTCTCGAATTCCACAGCGACGATGCAGAATATCGAGCGTCTCGGCAAGCAGATCGGCTTCAACCACATCGGTCTCGACGTGAAGGACATGGCCAAGGCCGTGGGCTTCTATGCGGGCGTGCTCGGCGGAGATTATCCTCCGCTCGCGCCGCCGGAGCCTCCGGCGGGTGCGGCTGCGGGCGGGCCGGGTGGCGGGCGCGCCGCTCCACGCATGAACATGATGAACGGCTGGTTCCGGCAGGCCGGTACCGACAAGAACGTCCGGCTCGAACTGATCGGGGAGCCCGGGACCACGGTGCCCGATGAGCACTTCGCGGATATCAACGTGAACTACGTCGGATTCCAAGTAACAGACATCGACGCGGTGTACGCGAAGGTGAAGGCAGGCGGTGCGATCACGGTATCGGACGGCGGAATCGTAAAAGTTCCGGACGGCCGCGCGGTGATTGTTCGTGATCCGGATGTCGGCGGCTTCGTCGAGCTCTGGCAGCCCAGCAAGTAGCGGAGTTCAGGGACGAACGGAGGAAAGCGGACTAAACTGGTCGACCGCGCTCGATAGCACGCGAATCGGGGCGGACACGTGCACGGCCGCGTCGGCATCGTCCACGTCCACAATGATCGAGCCGCCCGATTTCGCGACGTGCACGTATTCGCCCGGTTCTTTGACCTCGACGAACACCATATCGTCCGAATTGCGCAAGCCGTCCATCGTTGCGCGAACCGCCGGCATGTAGGGCTCGATTTGCCGCGCCGCCTCAGCCAGATTGCGCTTCGGCGCGAGGTGCATGCCCATGGAAATCAGCATCGCAGGAGCGATCACGTTGACGTCAACGCCCTGCGGCTGCTTCTTGATCACTTTCACGTGGACGACACCTTCGCTGCATAGAACCCCCGCGCCTGCCACTGCCACGCTGGCCATTCCCAGCGCAACCTTTGCGAGCAGTATCATCATGTCGCTCCTTGCCGTCGGCTAGGATCCGCCGCAGCCGATCTGGTTTCCGAAATGGCGTCAGTCCTGGGTATTCCGCGAATCCACCCACACGCGGACCTTTTGGCTCGAGTCCTGCACAGTAACCAACAAGACGTCACCTGCGTCGCTCAAGGCCCGCAGTGCGGCCGCAATGTCCAATTCGTCGTTCTTCG
>DATIZQ010000050.1:0-36794 GCA_035517015.1 Candidatus Acidiferrum sp.
CGCCCTTTCGATCGATCACGCTAAGGTAAACTGTCGGCTGAAGGCAGGAGTTTTGTTGTGAGTGCGCGAGCGGCGCTGCGGATGCCGCGAGGGAAATGAGTGTCGCACCTAGGAGGAGCTTCTTCACGGGCCTCGCCGGAACACCAGAGAATGGACGGTGCATCCATGATATCGAGCGGCGCTCCCCGGACGCAAGGCGATAGCTGTCGAGTGGGGTTGCTATACTCGGTGGCCACTGAAGGCAAGGAGGCGAGCGATGGCGGAATTGGCGGCGGTGGTGGCGGGGACGCTGGCGGGATACTACGAGGAGGTGCGGGAAAGCGTGCACAAATGGGCCGATCCGCTGACGACGGAACAGATTTGGGCGCGGCCGTTTGGTTTTCAGGAAGGAGCGAAGCCTGACGGAAACAGCGTGGGCCATTTGATCCTGCATCTGACGGGCAATCTGAACTATTACATCGGGGCGCAAATCGCAGGCACGGGCTACGTGCGTCATCGCGATCTGGAGTTTACCGACGCGGCGAAGAAGCTGAAGGAACAAGTGCTGGCGGACTTCGACCGAACGATTGCGATGGTGGTGGACACGATTCGGAAGCAGTCGCCGGAGGATTGGACGAAGCCGTTCGCGGGAGAGCGCGAGCCCCTGGCGAAAGACCGGTTCACGGCGGTGTTTCGGTGCGCGGCGCACGCATACCATCACGTGGGGCAGATGATTTACTTATCGAAGGAGCTGACCAGCCTGAAGCCCTCGGGGCACGGGCGACTTGGGTAATGGTCCCTCACGGCGTGCTAGAATGAATTTGACGGGCAAGCTGAGAAGAAGCCCACCGAAGACCCCAGCAGCCTTGTCGTTGCAGTTGTGAACTGCGTTGCATGCGGCAGCAGGTCTGATTTGCAATCCAGGGAAAGGGATTCGGGGCGGCGTAATCTGTTTGCCAGAGCCCACACCATGACGGCGATACGAAACATAGCGATCATCGCGCACGTGGACCACGGAAAGACGACGCTCGTGGACGCGATGCTGCACCAGAGCGGAATCTTCCGGGAGAACCAGGAGGTGCCGCGGCGCGTGATGGACTCAAACGAGCTGGAGCGCGAGCGCGGAATCACGATCCTGGCGAAGAACACGGCGCTGACGTTTCGCGGGACGAAAATCAACATCGTAGACACGCCGGGGCACAGCGATTTCGGCGGCGAAGTGGAGCGGGCGCTGCGCATGGTGGATGGCGTGCTGGTGCTGGTGGACGCGAGCGAAGGGCCGCTGCCGCAGACGCGTTACGTGCTGCAGAAGGCGCTGGCGGCGAAGCTGCCGCCCATCATGGTGCTCAACAAGATCGACCGGCCGGACGCACGGCCGGCCGAAGTGCTGGACGAGATCTACGATCTGTTCATCGATCTCGACGCGACCGAAGACCAGCTCGATTTTCCGGTGATTTACACGAACGCGAAGACGGGAGTGGCGCACCGGCAAATCGGCGACGATTCGACGACGCTGCTGCCGCTGTTCGAGGAGATCATTGCGTCGATTCCGGCGCCGGCGGGCGATCCCGGCGGCACGCTGCAGATTCAGGTAACGAACCTCGATTACAGCGATTTCCTGGGGCGGCTGGCGATTACGCGGGTTTTTCAGGGGACGCTGAAGCGCGGGACGGAAGTGGGGATCGTAAAACTCAACGGGACGATCCAGCCGACGAAGATTACGAAGCTGTTTACGTTCCGGGGGCTGGAGCGGGACGAGGCGGAAGAAGTATCGGCGGGCGACATCGCAGCGATCGCGGGCGTCGAGGGAATCCAGATCGGCGAGAGCATCACGGATCTCGCGAATCCCGCGCCGCTCGAGCCGCTGACGATCGACGAGCCGACGCTGACGATGATGTTCACGATCAACACTTCTCCGTTCGCGGGGCGCGAAGGGCAATACGTGACCTCGCGGGATTTGCGAGCGCGGCTCGAGAAGGAGCTGCTGACGAACGTCTCGCTGCGCGTGGAAGACACGGGCAGCACAGACGCATTTCGCGTGCTGGGGCGCGGCGAGCTGCAACTGGCGATCCTGATCGAGACGATGCGGCGCGAAGGCTACGAGCTGATGGTGGGCAAGCCGGAGATCGTGGTGCGCACGGAGAACGGCCGGCGGATCGAGCCGCTCGAACTGCTGGTAGTGGATTGTCCCGAGAATTTCATCGGAATCGTGATGGAGTCGCTGGGGAGCCGGCGCGGCGAAATGAAGAAGATGGTGAACCACCACTCGGGGCGTGTGCGGATGGAGTTCAGCATACCGTCGCGTGGATTGATCGGGCTGCGCAGCCAATTACTGACGGACACGCGCGGGACGGCGCTGATCCATTCGATACTGGAGGGATGGACGGACTATGCGGGCGACATGGCAATGCGGCTGACGGGCGCGCTGGTGGCCGATCGCGGGGGCGTCTCAGTGGCATACGCGCTGTGGGGAATCCAGGAACGGGGCGAGATGTTCATCGGGCCGGGCGTGGAAGTGTATGAGGGAATGATCGTCGGCGAGAATTCGCGGGAAGACGACATGAACGTGAACGTGACGAAGGAAAAGAAGCAGACGAACATGCGGTCGTCGTCGGCGGATGAGGCGATCCGGCTGATTCCGCCGCGCGAAATGACGCTGGAAAAGGCCATCGAGTTCATCGCGGACGATGAGTACGTCGAAGTGACGCCGAAGTCGATCCGGCTGCGGAAGAAGGTGCTGGACCCGAAGAAACGGCCGAAACGGTGGCAGGAAATTCGGGCAAGCGCGGAAGCAGGGTCGTGAACAATGCCAATGGGGGGCGCAGCGAGGGGCTGAAGGGCTTGAAATTGTGTTCGGTTACGGGACGGAGGATTCCCACCAGCGGGCAAAGCGAGGGATTTGGAGCTTGCAAAGAGGTCCTAATCGGCAGTATATAAAGAACTTATCGCGGGCATCCTACCGGAAGTCAATTTGCGATAGGTAGATGTGAGGTTGTCTCTGTGGACATCGTAAGACCAGAAGTCAAACGCAAGAAAAAGATTCGGCGGATTCTCTATGCCAGCGGGGCACTGGTGGTGGCAGTGGTCATCACCGGGGCGCTCTCGCGGCTGAAGCCGGCTGCCCCGGGCGTCGATAAGGCGACCGTGTGGCCCGACACCGTGAAGCAAGGCCCGATGCTGCGGGACGTGCGAGGACTCGGCACACTGGTGCCCGAGACGATCCATGTGATCTCAGCGCCTACGGATGGAGTGGTGGAACAGAGGTTCCTGCTGCCGGGCACGCCTGTGAAGGCAGAAACTGTGATTCTGCAAATGGGCAACCCCCTATTGCAGCAGGAAGTGCTGGATGCGGAATACCAGTTGAAAGGCGCGAAGGCGACCTACGAGCAGACCAAGGCGCTTCTGCAAAATCAGCTGATGGACAAGCGGACGCAAGCAGCGAATATCAGTTCGCAATATCGCACGGCGGAACTGGACCGAGAAACCAAGGAGAAACTCTTCGCGCTCGGCCTGGAAAACGACCTAAACGTCAAGAAGGCCCAAGTCCAGGCGGAGGAGCTGGCGAAGCAAAACGACCTGGCGCAAAAGGAAGTCTCAACATTCGAGAATTCCGTGCAGGCGCAGCTCGCCGTACAAGAGGCTGCCATCGAACAGAAACAGGCCCTATACAACCTGTATTCGTCACAGGTGGCGCAGTTGAACGTGCGGCCGGGCATCGACGGAATGTTCCAGGAACTGGACGTGGACGTCGGGCAGCGCGTAACGCAGGGAACTCCTCTGGCGAAGGTGACGCAACCTTCGCAATTGAAGGCGGCTTTAAAGATTGCGGAGACGCAGGCGAAAGACATCCAGATCGGCCAGAAGGCGGAAGTCGATACACATAACGGCATTATTCCGGGCCACGTGATACGAATCGATCCCTCCGTGGTAAACGGAACGCGTACGGTGGACGTCAAACTGGACGGGCCGTTGCCGGAAGGAGCGGTGCCGGACCTGAGCGTGGAAGGCACGGTCGAGATCGAGCGGCTGGCCAATGTGATGTACGTCGGACGGCCGGTGCACGGAGAGGCGAACAGCACCGTGGGCCTGTTCAAGGTAGTGGGACCGTGGTCGGACGCGAAGGAAGCGGTTCGCGTGCAGGTGGAACTGGGGAAGACCTCGGTCAGCTATGTGCAGATTCTAAAGGGCTTGAACATCGGCGACACGGTGATTCTGTCCGACATGTCGGCGTACGACCAATTCGACCGGGTCGAACTGAAATAACCGGGAACTTTTTGGCACCCGGCAGTCGTATGGATTGAGTTGAGCGGTACAATTGCGCACCTAAACTGAAGGAGCACGAGAATGAACAACACCGCACAAGCGTTGATCCGGCTGGACGGGGTCACCAAAGTTTTCTATACCGACGAAGTCGAGACGCACGCGTTGAGCGGCGTCCACCTCGAGATCAAGAACGGCGAGTTCTTGTCGATCGCGGGGCCGTCGGGCTGCGGGAAGTCGACGCTGCTTTCGATTCTGGGCTTGCTGGATTCGCCGACCGATGGGAACTACTGGATCAATACGAACGCGGTGGCAAACCTTTCGCTGTCCGACCGGACGCGCATCCGCAACCGCGAGATCGGGTTCATCTTTCAGGCGTTCAACCTGATCGGCGACCTGACCGTGTTCGAGAACGTGGAGCTGCCGCTGACGTACCGGAGCATGGCTTCGGCAGAGCGGAAGAAGCGCGTGCAGGAAGTTCTCGAGCGCGTCGGCATGGCGCACCGCATGAAGCACTATCCCTCGCAACTCTCGGGCGGCCAGCAACAGCGCGTGGCGGTGGCGCGAGCGCTGGTAGGCCAGCCCTCCATCCTCCTGGCGGACGAGCCGACCGGAAACCTGGACTCAAAGAACAGCGAAGCGGTGATGGATTTGCTGCGGCAACTGCACCGCGAAGGCGCGACGATTTGCATGGTCACGCACGACCCGCGCTATGCGAGCATCGCCGACCGCACGATTCATCTCTTCGACGGACGCATCGTTGAAGAGACGATCGGTTCGCGCACGGCGGCGGTCTAGGCCCGAGATTCCTGAATTTCCCAAGCGATTCGCCGAAAACGGATTTTCGGCACGGGGTACGGGTGTGTCTACAAGCAGTGATCTTAGTTCTGGGTCCCGAAACCGGCCGCGGCTGTTCGTGACATGCGGCTCCGGGAGGCAAACATGGGCGCGTTGATGCAGGACGTGAAATACGGGATCCGTATGCTGGCAAAGAGCCCGGGATTCACGGCCGTGGCGGTGTTGACGCTAGCGCTGGGAATCGGCGCGAATTCGGCGATGTTCAGCTTCGTGAATCAGTGGGTACTTCACCCGCTGCCCTATCCACATAGCGACCGGCTGGTGGTGCTTATCGGCCAGAACACCAAGACCGGGGGCACCAGCAACCAGATCGAGGCTGCCAATTTCTACGACATTCAGCACGACGCGCGGGATTTCGAAGAATTGTCCCTATGGACTTCCTGGTCGTTCAATCTGACGGGTGATGGCCCGCCCGAGCGGGTTCAGGGAGCTCGCGTCAGCTGGAATTTCTTCGGGACACTTGGGGCAACACCCGCGTTGGGCCGCACGTTTCTACCGCAGGAAGACCAACCCGGCGCCGGACACGTGGCGATCTTGAGCCGCGGTCTGTGGGAAACGAAGTTCGCGGGTAATCCGCACATTCTCGGCCGCAGCATCCAGCTTGGGGGCGAGTCCTACACGGTTGTGGGAGTGATGCCGGCGAAGTTTCAACTGCCGCTGACGGGCGAATCGAATATCTGGGTTCCTCTCGCGCTACCCCAGCAGGAGCGCGCGGAGCGACGGGTGAGTTCGCTGTCGGCGCTGGGGCGCTTGAAGGCGGGAGTGAATCTAGGTCAGGCGCAGGGCGAGATCTCGGGAATCGCTTCGCAACTCGAGAAGGCCTATCCCACCACGAACACAAGTTCCGGTTTCCTCGTTCACACGCTTGAATACGAGATCGGCCGCAATCAAGGGAACGAAGAAGTCCTGATTTGTTACTGGATCGTCGGCCTAGTGCTGCTGATCGCGTGCGCGAACGTGGCGAACCTGATGCTGTCGCGCGCGACCGGGCGAACGAAAGAGCTGGCGGTGCGAACGGCGCTGGGCGCCGGGCGAGTGCGGTTGATCCGTCAATTGGTGACGGAAACGGTCCTGCTGTTTCTGGGCGGAGCGGCGGCGGGAGCAGGAGTCGCCTATTGGACTCTGGCGTGGGTCGAGGCGGCCTTACCGGCACGAATTCGCGGATACCTGGTCAACTATGGCGAAGTCAATCTGGACACGCAGGCGCTGGTCTACACGTTCGGAATCGCGTTACTAGCGGGAATTCTTTTTGGGATTGCGCCAGCGATCAGCGGGACGAAGCTCGATGTGAACGCGACGTTGAAAGAAGCTTCGGGAAGAGCGTCGGGCCACCGGCAAGGGACGCGGCTCCGAAAAGCCTTCGTGGTCGCCGAAATTGCACTGGCCGTTGTGATCGTGATTTGCTCGACGCTGCTCGTGGAAAGTTTCGTGGGCATGATGCGCGCCGCCCCCGGATTCCAGGCAGAGAACGTGATGGTGACGCAGCTCGACTTGCCTGCCACGAAATACGAGTCGCCCGCGGATATCCGGAATTTCTTCGATCAGGTGATGGAACGAGTGCGCGCGCTGCCGCAGACCGAGTCCGCGGGCGCGAGCGAATCGATTCCCTTTGGAGACTGCTGCAGGACCGTCGAGGTGTATGCGGTGGGAAAGCCGGCGCCGCCCGCCGGCCAAATTCCCGGGGCGCATTATAGCGGCGTGACGCCCGAGTATTTCTCGACGATGCAAATCCAGCTGCTGAAGGGCCGCTATTTCACGACAGCAGACGGACCTTCCGCGCCGCGCGCAGTGATCATCAATCAGACTCTGGCGAATTATTTCTGGCCGCACGAGGATCCGATCGGACGGCAAATGCGATTCACGCAGGATCAGGTGGCCGGCACCATCGTGGGGGTCGTAGAAGACGTGGAGCTCTACAACTCGATGAGCGGGAGACACCCCCGGGAAATGTATGTGCCGTTCGCGCAATTCCCGGGCAGGAACGCCGGAATCGTAGTGCGATCGCACGCGGACCGCGCGACGCTGGCGGACGCAATCCGGAATGCGGTGTGGTCGGTGGACGCAGCGCAACCGGTGTCGCTGGTGCGGCCACTCCAATCGCTGATGGACGAGCAGCATGCCGGATTGCAGATCACGGTGCAGCTGATGGGTTTCTTCAGCAGCCTGGCGCTGTTTCTCGGAGCGATTGGAATTTATGCTGTGATGGCGTTCAACGTGGCGCAGCGAACGCACGAATTCGGGATTCGGCTGGCGCTGGGCGCGCGTCCGAGGGAAGTGCTGAAGCTCGTAGTCGGCAGCGCGCTGAGCCTGGCGGGCATGGGAATCGGAATTGGCATGATCGCTGCGTTTGGAGCCGCGCGCACGCTCAGTTCACTGCTGTTGGGAGTGAGTGCGAGCGACCCATTGACGTTTGCCGGCGGCGCAGTGGTGCTTGCAGCGGTGGCGCTGGCCGCTTGCTATCTGCCGGCGAGACGCGCGATGCGGGTGGATCCGATGGTGGCCTTGAGGTACGAATGAATCGACCAAGCTTTGCAAGCCACGGATGAGAGGGTCATTCGCAGTGAATGTCTTCTGGCAAGAGTTGCGCTACGCGCTGCGTGGGATGTTGCGAGCGCCGCTCCTCACGATCGCCATGGTGCTCACGTTGGCTGTGGGAATTGGCCTCAACAGCGGGGTGTTCACGTCTCTGGATGTGGCGTTGCTTCAGGCGCCAGTGGACAAAGATCCCGCCACGTTCGTCCGCGCCGTCGCTCGCTACACCGGTTGGTACAAGACGGAAGATTTCTTCGACCAGTTCACCGCCCTGGACTACCAAGCGATGCGCGATCAAGCGCGCTCCCTCACAAATCTCGCCGCGTGGCACGGAGACGAAGCTTTTGTCGAGAACGAGACCGCAAAGACGGGCGTAATGCTGGTCAGTTGCAATTATTTTTCGCTCTATGGATTTGGCCGCCCGAAGTTGGGACGCCAGTTTCGTTCCGAAGAATGCTCAGTCCCTGGCGCTTCCCCGGTAGCTGTGATCAGCGAGCGCTTCTGGAAGAACCGCTTCGGCGCCGATCCGCAGATTGTAGGCAAGCCGATTCAATTGAACCGGCACGCTTACACGATCATTGGGGTGAATGACTCGGGCTCGATTGCCCGCCTAGGTGGGGATGCCGGGATATGGGTCCCGTACACGATGCAGCCCGATTTCTGGCAAGGGCACAATGCTTTCAAACGGTCCGATTGGTACGGGTGGGCGTGGCTCACGGTGGAAGGCAGGCTGAATCCGGGCTATTCGAGGTCCGATGCGCAAGCGGAACTCAACTTGATCGTGCGGCAGCAGGATCGGCTGTATCCAGGTAGCCACGAGGACGGCTCGTACTCGGGCCGCCGCACAAAGGTGATTGTGACAAACGGCTCGGTGATCGAAAACCCGCGCGTGCATCCGCTGGCAATCTTGGTGATTGCTCTCGTGATGGGACCTCTTTCCATGGTCCTACTCATCGCATGCGGAAACGTCACCGTGCTGTTGCTGTCGCGGGGCTCAGCCCGACGAGGGGAAATTGCGATTCGGCTGGCGCTCGGCGCGAGGCGCGCAAGGATATTACGCTTGCTGGCGGTCGAAGGAGCGATCGTAGCCGCAGCTGGAGGTGTCCTCAGCCTCGCGTTGGTGATTGCTTTCCCAACGGTGGTCCGCTGGATTGTTCCGGGATTTGCCTTTCGCGTCGCGCCGAACTGGGCGGCTTTTGGATACCTAGGAGGCGTAACGCTGATAACGGCATCCATCGCGGGGTTCATGCCGGCGGCGGAGTCGTTGAAGGTTGATCTGGTTACTACGCTGAAGCAGCAGCAGGGCACGTCATCCGCCCGTTCGCGAGTTCGATCATTTCTGATGACAGCTCAAGTGGCCATGAGTTTCGTACTCGTGGCCGGAGCGGTGATATTCGCCCATCTCCAGTATCAAATGCAGTCAGGAGACGTCGGATTCGAGACCGCACATCTGTTCTTGGTCTCCGCGTCGTACCTCGGCCCGGACTCCGGAAGCGGCACGGTTCAAGAAAGGGATTCTGCGATTTCGTTCTACAGTACCTTGGAGCAGCGCCTTCGCGCTTTGCCCGGGGTCACTTCGATCGCCTACAGTCAGTCGTTGCCTCTGGGACAATCAGACACGCAGGGGATCCGCTTGCCCGGTGAGGAAACCGGCCAAGGCCGACAGGCTTCCCTAGACTTTGTTTCAGTGAGTTTCTTTCAGACGGTTGGGATTCCGATCGTGCGAGGGCGAGGGTTTCAGATCTCGGATGCTCCAATCGGAGGTCAAGCACCGTCAAGCCGGCGGACTCCTGCGGCGCAGGAAATCGGCGCGGTTGGCGTGATCTCGCAAGCCTTCGCGAGAGCGTTTTGGCCCGGTCAGGACCCAATTGGAAAGGTTCTTGAATGGGGCGACCCCAACACCCGCGTTCAGGTTGTGGGTGTTGCGAGAGACACGAAATCGGAGAAGTACGGACAGGTGGATGGGCCGCGACTCTACGCCCTGATGAACTGGAATTCGGGTGGTCCGCTGATGATTCGATTCGAGGGAGACTCAAACTCACTCGGGCAAGGGATTGAGCAAACGGTCCAGGGCCTCGATCAGGCGCAACGGGTCGTGCCGGTCACGTTCAAAGCGATTGTTGACCGAGATGCGGAAGACCTAAGGCCGTTAACCTTGACGGTAGCGTTCGTTGCGTGCCTCGCCGTGGCGCTTGCGCTTGTCGGCATATACGGCGTGGTGGTGTTTTCCGCGAACCAGCGAAGGCGGGAATTCGGAATTCGCATGGTATTGGGCGCGACGAAAGGCCGTATCGCCTCTTCCGTCCTGATCGCGGGCGCGAAACAGGTCGGCTTGGGATTGTTGCTGGGAATGCTCCTTGCTTTGCCGGGAGCGTGGGCTCTCGCGAGATTTTTCCAGGCGTCACACTTCTATCTCGGCGCGTTTGACGTTGGCACCTATGTCGTTGCCGCCTTGATGCTGTTCCTGGTGGCATTGGCGGCCATGTACTTTCCCACGAGACGCGCGATGCGCGTGGATCCAATGGTGGCCTTGCGGTACGAGTGAACGAGATGAAGGACTTGAAATGGGAACCTTGATGCAGGACGTGAAATTCGGGTTGCGGATGCTGGCGAAGAATCGCAGCTTCACGCTGATTGCGGTGCTGACGCTGGCGCTGGGAATCGGCGCGAACACGGCGATGTTCTCGGTGGTGAACGCAGTGCTGCTGCGGCCGCTCCCGTTTCCGCAGCCGGACCGGCTCGTCACGATCTGGGGGACGCATTCGAAGCTCAATGAATCGAAGCGCGCGCTGAGCTATCCGGACATCGCCGACCTGCAGTCGATGAACAGCACTTTCGAGAGCGTCGCGGCGTACGACCAATCGAGCGTGACGTTGACGGGCGTGGGCGAGCCGCTCCATCTGAATTCTGCGCGAGTGAACGCAAATATGTTTTCCCTGCTGCGCGCGTCGCCGATTCTTGGGCGAGGATTCGCTCCCGGCGACGACAACGCCGGGAACTACTTGACGGTGCTAAGTCATTCGCTGTGGCAAGGCGAGTTCCACGGTGATCCAAACGTGATTGGCCGGTCGGTCGCGATTGACGGCCGGAGCTACACGATTATCGGCGTGATGCCAGCCGGGTTTGCGTTTCCGCTTGATTCCGATCCGCCCAAGCTGTGGACGACGTACTCGGGGTTGGCGACGCCGGTGAACGGAGAGAAACCGGGAACGGAGGAGCGCGGATCGCATTTCCTGGCGGCGCTGGCGCGTTTGAAGCCGGGCGTCACGATGGAACAGGCGGACCAGGATACGCAACTCGTCGGGCAACGGCTCTCGAAGACGTACTCGGACACGAACAAATATCTGGGTCTGCGCGCTGTGCCCGCGCTGCAAGCGTTGGTGGGAGACGTCCAGCCGCAACTGTACATTCTGCTCGGCGCCGTCGGACTGGTGCTGCTGATTGGATGCGCCAACGTGGCGAACCTTCTGCTGGCGCGAGCGACGGGACGCCAGCGCGAAATCGCCATTCGCGCGGCGATGGGCGCAAGCCGCGGGCGAATCGTGCGGCAGCTTTTGATCGAAAGCGGAATCCTGGCGATTGCGGGCGGCGCGTGCGGACTGGTGGTGGCCGTCTGGGGAACGGCGCTGTTTTCGCGGCTTGCGGCGGATCAAATTCCGCGGTTGGCGGGAGCTAGCCTCGATGGGCGAGTGCTCGCATTTACGCTGGCCGCGTCGATACTGACCGGAATCGTCTTCGGTCTTGCCCCGGCGCTGCAACTCTCGCGGCTGGAGCTGACCGAAACGCTAAAGGAGAGCGGGCGAGGAGCGGGACAAAGCTCGCGACAGAACCGCTTGCGAAGTTTGCTGGTCGCCTCGGAAATGACCCTCGCGGTGATTCTGCTGACCGGCGCGGGCCTGCTGATCAAGAGCCTTTCGAAGCTTGAGAACGTCAACCCGGGTTTCAATCCACACGGCGTGATTTCCTACTCAGTTGATCTGCCGGATTCCCGCTACCCGAAGTCGGAGCAAGCCGAAAGATTCTTCCAGCAGCTTTATGAACGGGTTCGGGCGATTCCTGGCGTCGAGAGCGCGAGTGGAACAGTGCCATTGCCGCTGTCGGGCGATACGATCCGCACGAGCTACGAGATCGAGGGACGTCCTCTGGGATCGAGCGACACGCCGCACGTCCATTTCCGTGCTGTGGGGCTGGATTATTTCCGGACGATGGGAATCCCGCTGCTGCAAGGGCGCGATTTCAACGCGGGCGACCAGGCGGGAAAGCCGGACGTCATCATCGTGAACAAGGAGCTGGTGGCGGAAACGTTTCCCGGGGAAAACCCAATCGGAAAGCGGATCAAGCCGGGAATCGGCACCGACGGCAAAGAGCACTGGCGCGAAATTGTGGGCGTGGCCGGCGACGTGAAGCATCAGGCACTCGATCGAGGAGATACGCCCGAGTGCTACGTGCCGGAGGAGCAGATAGGCTTTGGGTCGATGTCGGGCGTCGTGAGGACGAGCCTGCCGCCGACGAGCTTGATCCCGGCGATACGCGAACAAGTAAGGGCGATCGACAAGGATGTGCCGGTGTACGGCGTGAAGACGATGGACGACTATGTGGCGGAGTCGGTGGCGCTGCCGCGACTCGACTCGACGCTGCTGGGGATCTTCGCGGGCCTCGCGCTTCTGCTCGCCGTGGTTGGGATCTACGGCGTGATGTCTTACGGCGTCGCGCAGCGCACGAGCGAAATCGGGATTCGCATGACGCTGGGAGCGCAGCGAGCGGACGTCCTGCGGCTGGTTCTGAGCCAGGGATTAGGGATCGCGATCGCCGGCGTTGGAATCGGAATCGTGGGAGCGTTGGGAGCGACGCAACTGCTTTCGAAGATGCTGTTCGGAGTTTCACCGGGCGATCCGCTGACGTTCGCGGCAGTGGCGGTGACCTTGGTGGTTTGCGCGCTGGCCGCCTGCTACATACCCGCGTGGAGAGCGACGAAGGTGGATCCGATGGTGGCGCTGCGGTACGAGTGATTGTGATTCCGCACGTGGAATCAAGGGGCGAATCATGACGATACTTCAAGACATAAAATACGGGCTGCGAATGCTGGCGAGGAGTCCCGGATTCACCTCGATTGCGGTCCTGACGCTCGCGCTCGGCATCGGAGCGAACACGGCGATTTTTTCGCTGACGAATCAGGTGTTGCTTCGGATGTTGCCGGTGCGGAATCCCGAAGAGCTCGTAATTGTGCGCGTGCCGGGGGACAAGCCCGGGCACACGTCGAGTGACGGAGACGGCGCGGCCTCTTTCTCGTATCCCATGTACAAAGACCTGCGCGATCGCGCGCCCGCATTTTCCGGCTTGCTCGCGCGGTTCGGCGTCTCGCTCAACGTTTCCGAGAGCGGCGGAACGGAACGCGCGGTCGGCGAACTGGTTTCCGGAAACTATTTCGACGTGCTGGGCGTGCGGCCTTCGCTGGGACGCGTGTTTTCGCCTGATGACGAGACGGCGCCAGGAGCCAATCCCGTGGCCGTTCTGAGCTACGGTTACTGGACGCGGCGCTTCGGAAACAATTCCGCGATTCTGAACAAGCCGCTCACTGTGAACGGCACTTCGCTCACGGTGGTCGGGGTTGCGCAGGCTGGATTCAGCGGCGTGCAGATCGGAAGGACGACCGACATTTTCATCCCGATGACGATGAAGGCGGCGATGACGCCGGGCTGGGACGGCCTCGCGGCTCACAACGACGCATGGCTTGCCATCGTCGGGCGCCTGAAGCCCGGATTCACGCTCGCAAGCGCGCAGGCGGCGATTGCGCCAACATTCCGCGCGATCGAAGAATCCGAGTTGCCGGTGCTGAAGATTTCGCCCGGCAGCAAGAGCGCAGAGCGATACCTCGCGAGGCACGTCGAGCTGATTGGCGGCGCGCATGGACGTCCGAATTTGCAGGCGGACGCGGAGACGCCGCTTTTGGTGCTGTTGACGATGGTGGGACTGATCCTGCTGATCGCGTGCGCGAACCTGGCGAGCCTGCTGGTGGCGCGCGGCGAAACGCGCCAACGTGAAATGGCGGTGCGTTTGGCGCTCGGCGCAGGGCGCGGGCGGCTGGTGAGGCAATTGCTTACCGAGAGCCTGTTGCTGGCGCTGGCCGGAGGCTTCGCGGGAGTCGTATTCGCGACCTGGACGCTCGGATCGCTGGTGGCGTCGATCAAGCAAGGGATCGGCGTGTCAGGCCTCGAGACGAGGCTCGATCCGAAAGTGCTCGTGTTCGCGCTGGGGATTTCGGTGGTGACGGGCATTCTTTTCGGGTTGGGGCCTGCGCTGCGCGCCACGAGAACCAGCCTGCAGACGACGCTGAAGGACCAAGGCGCGAGCGTGTCAGGCGCCAAGTCGAACGTCCAGCTGCGCAAGTGGCTGATGGTCTCGCAAGTGGCGCTGACGACGATGCTGCTTGCGTCGGCGGGCTACTTCGCGAAGAGCCTGATGAATCTGGAGCGCCAAGATGTGGGCGTGAAGCTGGATCACGTGGTGCAGTTTTCGGTGGCGCCGTCGCTGAATCGGTATACGCCCGCGCAAACAATCGCGCTGTTCAACCAGGTCCGCGAGAAGATCGCGACGCTTCCGGGCGTGCGGTCGGTGAGTGCGGCGACCATCCCCGTGTTCCAGGGCGATGATTGGGGCTCGAATGTGACGATCGAAGGTTATCAAACGCAGCCGGATGAGGACACGCACGTCTTCCGGAACTCGGTGGGGCCGGACTATTTCGCGACGATGGGGATTCCGCTGCTCGCGGGGCGCGAATTTCGCGCGGGGGACGCCGCCGATGCTCCGAAAGCGGTGATCATCAACGAGAAGATGGCCCAGAAATACTTTGCGGGGCGAAGCCCGGTCGGGATGCACATCGCGTGGGGTTCCGGCAGCAGCGTTCATCCCGACATCGAGGTTGTTGGAGTCGTGCAGAACAGCAAGCACGACGACCTCCGCGACGAGATTCATCCGTTCGTCTACCAGCCTTACGCGCAAGACCCCGACCCGGGCCACGCGACGTTTTACGTGCGAACGAATCAGGATCCGACCGCGCTGGCCGAAACGCTGCGGAAGACGGTGCAGTCGTACGATTCGAACCTGCCAGTGTTTGACGTGATGACGCTGCAGGAACAGGCGGATGAATCGGTTTATTCCGACCGGCTGCTGACGTTCTTTTCGCTTTGCCTGGGGATGTTGGCGGCGCTGCTGGCGGCGATTGGCCTCTACGGCGTGCTGGCCTATATGGTCGCGCGGCGGACACGAGAGATCGGGATCCGCATGGCCGTAGGCGCAACACAAAAGAATGTGGCGTGGCTGGTCCTGCGCGAGGTGCTGCGCATGTCCGGAATCGGGCTGGCGATCGGGCTGGTGGCGGCGTTCGGGCTAGGGACGCTCATCCAGTCGCAGCTATACGGAGTGAAGGCAAGCGACCCGCTTGTGTTCGTCGCCGCGGCGGCGTTGCTCGCGGGAACGGCGTTCCTCGCGGGATGGCTCCCGGCGCGCAGGGCGGCGAACGTGGATCCGATGGTGGCGTTGCGATACGAGTGATCGGCGGCAGATCCTCGTGAACCTGCGGACGGTGGATTGCGTATGTATGTGTGACTCGAGGAGACAACCATGAGAGGCACAGGCCTTCTTACAGTCGTTGTTGCTGCTCTGTCGATTCTTCCATTTCAGGTTGCTCGCGCGCAGGGTGGGTCACGCGCGCCGCAGAGCGAGCGCGAATGTTCAACCGACCACTACCGACGGGATTGGCTCACGACCTACGCGGAGAGTCGCGATCAACGGCTGGCCGCCGCTGCGACAAACCGGATCGACCCAGGAAAGAACGGATCGGTGGTGGTTCATGGGTGGGATCAAAGCGACGTTCTGGTGCGAGCGTGCATTATGACGGCGGGGCGGTCGGAGCCGGACGCGCGGGCGATCGCGGCTCAAGTGAAGATCGCGCAGGGCCCCGGACGGATTGAGCCCGGAGGCCCGTCGGAGGATGAGAGTCATCACTGGGACGTGTCCTATGAAGTCTGGCTGCCCAGCGCTTCGAACCTGGACGTGCATGCCAACAACGGGAGCATTGGGCTTGATATGGTGCACGGCCAGATCCGGTTCAGCACGGTGAACGGGGCCGTTCATCTCCATCAGGTAGGCGGCGATGTGGATGGCTCGACCACGAACGGCTCGGTGAAGATCGAGCTTGCCGGTGATCGGTGGCAGGGAAGCGGCCTGCACGCGGAAACGACGAACGGCAGCGTTCATGTGAGCGTTCCAGAGAACTACTCGGCGAAGGTGAAGGCGTCGACCGTGAACGGGAGCGTGCACGTCGACTTTCCGATCACGGTGAGCGGCGAACTCGGAAGGAATCTGTCGTTCCAACTGGGCTCCGGCGGGCCGACGATTGAGGCGAGAACGACCAACGGCGGGGTGTACATCAGCAGAAGTTGACGTCTGACTTGGCCTGTGACGGACAGGGCGGGTGAGATTCAAGCGTCGATCGGAGTGATCATGGGAGCACTGGCTCAAGACATTCGGTATGCGATTCGGACGCTGGCAAAGACTCCAGGCTTCACGGCCATCGCGGTGCTGACCTTGATGCTGGGGATCGGCGCGAATACCGCGCTGTTTTCGGTCGTCAACGGCGTGCTGCTGAATCCGTTGCCGTACGCGCAGCCGGACCGGTTGGCGGCGCTCTACGAGAAAACGGCGAACTTTCAGCGGTCGTCGATTTCTTACCCGAACTTCCTCGACTGGCAGAAAGACAATCATTCTTTCGATTCGATGGCGGCGTACCGGACGGACGAGTTCAACATGACCGGCGCCGGAGAGCCGGAGCGGCTGCGCGGGGACATGATCTCCGCTGATTTCTTCTCGCTGTTTGGAGTCCAGCCCGTCATCGGGCGCAACTTCTCCGCGAATGAAGATCGCGTCGGGGGCGCGCCGGTGGTCCTGATCAGCGGTGGATTCTGGAAACGGCGATTCGGCTCGTCTCCAGAGGTTCTGGGCAAGACGATCACGCTGAACGCTACGGACTACGAAATCGTCGGCGTGATTCCAGCGAGCTTCCGCCTCGACCGGAACAACGACGTGTACGTTCCCATCGGGCAATGGAACGATCCGACGTTTCGCGACCGCCGAGTCAGCATGGGTATGCGAGCGGTGGGGCGGCTGAAGGCCGGCATCACCCTCGATCAGGCGCGCGCAGACATGGCAGGCATTGCGCGCAACCTGGAGGCCGCGTATCCGGAAGCGGACAAAGGGATGGGCGTCACGGTGATGTCCTTGAAGAAGGCAATCACCGGCGACATCGAGCCGTTCTTGTTCGTATTGCTGGGGGCGGTGGGCTTCGTCCTGCTGATCGCGTGCGCCAACGTCGCGAATCTGATGCTGGCTCGGGCGACCGGCAGGACGCGCGAATTCGCGATTCGGACGGCGCTGGGAGCAAGCTCAATGCGGGTTGTGCGTCAGCTCCTGACGGAGAGCGTTCTGCTCTCCCTGGCGGGCGGCGCGCTGGGACTGTTGCTGGCGGCGTGGGGAACCGGACTGGTGCTGCAATTGGTGCCCGATGCCGTGCCGCGCGCGCGGGAGATTGGCGTGGACGGGCGCGTGCTGCTGTTCACCTTTGCGGTTTCGATCGCGGCGGGAATTTTGTTCGGCCTCGCGCCGGCGCTAAAGACGCTCCGACCTGACCTGCAAGAAACACTCAAGGAGGGCGGCCGAGGGCTGAGCGGCACCAAGCATCGCGCGCAGGGAGTTTTTGTGGCTGTTGAAACGGCCATGGCGCTCGTATTGCTGGTGGGCGCGGGCCTGATGATACGGACCCTGTCGGCACTGTGGAGCGTGAACCCCGGCTTCAATCCGCATCATGCGCTCACGTTCAATGTCGCCCTGCCGCCTGGAATCGGAACGAACGGCCCGGCTGCTCGGGCGCTGATCCGCGAAGTGCATGACGGGCTCGCCGCGATTCCGGGAGTTGAAGCGGTGTCTCTCGAAGGAGGTTCGCTGCCGATGATGGGCGACTCCGAGGTTCCCTTCTGGCTGGAAGGCCAACCGAAGCCCACGAACGACAACGACATGAACTGGTCGCTGTTTTACATCACGGAGCCGGATTACTTGAAGGCGATGGGGATTCCGCTGGAGCGCGGCCGATTCCTGACAGCGCAGGACGACGAACGTGGGCCGGCAGTTATCGTGATCGACGAAACCTTCGCCAAGAAGTTCTTTGCCAACCAGGATCCCATCGGCAAACGCATCAACATCGACTTGCTTGGGGTTCAGCCTGAGATTATCGGGGTCGTGGGACACGTGAAACATTGGGGCCTGGACACGGATGCGACGCAGCCGATTCAAGCGCAGCTCTATCTCTCAATCATGCAGGTTCCGGACAGGTTCATGCCACTCTTCACGAGCGCCGGAGTCGTATTGAGAACTCAGGGTGACCCGCTCCCTCTGACGAGCGCCATACGCGCCATGATCGGACGCGTGAACAGCAAGCAAGTGGTGTACTCGGTCGAAACGATGGACGAAGTCGTCTCCGATTCGCTAGCGGCTCGAAGATTTTCGATGGCGCTGCTCGGAATCTTCGCCGGGCTTGCGTTGGTGCTTTCGAGCATCGGAATTTACGGCGTGATTTCCTATCTCGTCGGGCAGCGAACGCATGAAATCGGGATTCGCATGGCGCTCGGGGCACAGCGCGGCGACGTGATGGGCATGGTGATCGGACAGGGCGCCAAGATGGCGCTCGCCGGCGTTGCCATCGGGCTAGCCGCGGCATTCGCTCTCACGAGAGAAATGGCGAAGATGCTTTACGGCGTCAGCGCCACGGATCCCCTCACGTTCGCAGGAGTCGCGGTCGCTCTCGTAATTGTCGCCTTGGCCGCTTGCTACATCCCGGCGCGACGCGCCATGCGCGTCGATCCGCTGGTGGCGCTGAGATACGAGTAGTCGGGCGCAACGACGGATGATGGGAGGCGAACCATGGCGACGTTGATGCAGGATGTGAAATACGGGCTGCGGCTGCTTGTAAAGAATCCCGGCTTTACGGCGGTCGCTGTCATCACCCTCGCACTCGGTATCGGCGCAAACACCACAATTTTCAGCTTCGCCCAGGCTTTCCTTGTTCACCCGATTTCGCTTCCGGGGATCGAACGTCTTGCCGTAATCGCCATTGGGGAAAAGGCGCCCGCCGCGGCCGCCGATTTTCTCGATTGGAAGGCCCAAAGCGCGTCATTTGAGTCGATGGCGGCGTACCGGCAATCGGACATCAACATGAGCGGCGGACGCGTCCCGGAGCGGGTGCTGGGCTCGAGGGTCACGTCCAATTTTTTCGGCGTCCTGGACGTGAAGCCTGCGATGGGCCGCGCGTTCCTTGGTGAGGAAGATCAGCCGGGGCGAGATCAAGCTGTCGTGCTCAGCTACGGGCTATGGCAGCGTCGCTTTGGTGCCGACCCGAACATCCTTGGCAAGGTTATCGAGCTTGACTCCAAGAGTTACACGGTCGCCGGAGTGACGGCGAAGGATTTCGACTTTCCCGTGCCGAGCGACGTCTGGATTCCTCTGGCCATGGATACGAAGGAGAAGGCCGACCGCGCGGATCGCACCATCCGCGTGATCGGGCGTCTGAGGCCGGGCGTTTCGGCGGCGCAGGCACAGTCGGAAATGGCGACGATCGGTGCGCGGCTCGCGCGCGATTACCCGCAGACGAACAAGGACCGCCGCGTGCACGTGATGCCGGTGGTTGAATTCGTGGAAGGTCAGATTACGCGCGCCTATACATTCATGCTCCTAGTGGCCGTGGGGTTTGTACTCCTCATCGCGTGCTCGAACATCGCGAGCCTGCAACTCGCGCGCTCTACGACGCGGCAGAAAGAAATGGCCGTCCGCGCGGCGCTGGGGGCAAGCCGCTGGCGCGGCGTCCGGTTGCTGCTGACGGAAAACGTTCTGCTGGCCCTGCTCGGTGGGGCAGCGAGCATTTTGCTTTCGACCTGGATTCTCAGACTCTGCACCGCAAACATGCCCGCGGAAATCGCCCGCCTGATTCCCGGTTGGAATCAGATCCATCTCGACTGGCGATCTTTGTCCTACACGTTCCTGATCGCGATCGTGAGCGGGATGCTCGGCGGACTTGCGCCGGCGCTCGAAGGTTCGCGAATCGACCTTACCGAGGGGCTGAAGGAAGGCGCGCGGGGATCGACGGGAAGCCGGAGCCATCACGGCGTCCGGAGCCTGCTGGCAGCGGGCCAGATCGCGGTGGCGCTTGTGCTGTTGATCGGCGGCGGGCTGATCGTGAAGGGCTTTCGCAAGCTCGTCGCAACTCAAGAATCCTATTCACCAGAGAACATGCTGACCTTTCAGGTCAACCTGCCGGAATCGCGATACGCGAATGCAACGAAGCGCGAATTGTTCTATCGCCAAGTGCTCGACAAACTCGGCGCAATGCCCGGCGTGACGTCCGCGGCTGTGCTCACCACGACGCCGATCAGCAACAACGGCACAACCTGGACTCCCTTTCAGATCGAAGGCAGGCCAGTTGAAGATAAGGCCGCGATGCCTTTCGGTGTGTTGCAGACAATCAGCCCCAGCTATTTTGGAGCGATGCGCGTTCCGGTCATGGATGGCCGAGAGTTTACGGAACAGGACCGCGACAACGCGCCAGCCGTCGCGATCGTGAGCCAAAAGCTCGCGCGCGTGTACTGGCCGAATGAAAGCGCACTCGGAAAGCGCATCCAGATCGGAAATCCCGCGCTGCAAGGTCCGTGGCTGACGATCGTCGGAATTGCCGGCGATGTCCTCTACGACTGGACCGATCAACGTCCAGAAGCGGCAGTGTACGTCCCCTTCGCGCAGGCGCCTCCGCAGGACAGCCTGCTGGGGATTCGCGCCTCCGCGATTCCCGAGGGCTTCGAGAAGGATGTGCAGGCACAAATTGCCAGGATCGATCCGGAACTGCCGATCTTCGAGGTGAAGACACTGCATGAGGCGATCCACGAGTCGGTGGTAGGACTTGGGTATACGGCTGACATGATGGCGGGCCTTGGCGTCATTGCATTTGTGATCGCCCTGGTCGGCGTCTACGGCGTGATGTCCTACGCGGTAGCAGAGCGCACACACGAGATCGGCGTGCGGCTGTCGCTTGGCGCGCAGCGGCGCGACGTGCTGTGGCTGGTTTCGCGCCGAGGGTTGCTGCTTACGCTGGGAGGTCTCGCGGCAGGGCTGCCATTGTCGGTGTGGCTGGCGCATCTGCTTTCGGGATTGATTTACGGGACGAGCGCGCTCGATCCCGCGACGTTTCTCGCGATTCCAACGCTGCTTGTTTTCGTCGCGCTGCTGGCGTGCTACGTTCCGGCGCGGCGAGCGATGCGAGTGGATCCGATCGTGGCGCTGCGGTACGAGTGAGAAAATAAAGAAGAGTTCACGGAGGGCGTGATGGAAGCGATTCTGCAGGATATCAAGTACGCGATTCGGATGCTGGCAAAAAATCCGGGCTTCACGATTGTGGCGACCCTCACGCTCGCGCTGGGCATCGGGGCCAACACCGCGATTTTCAGCATGGTGAACGCTTTTCTGCTGCGTCCGCTGCCCGTGAAAGATTCGCAGCAGATCACGGTGCTTGCCTTCCAGCAAAAACAAGGCCCCGTGCAGAACAACTTTTCGATCGCCGACTACCGCGACATCCGCAAGCAAACCTCCGAGGTCTTTTCGGGTCTTTTCGGCTACCAGTTTGGAATGGACGGTTTGAGCGTGAACGGGAAGCCCGATCGCGTGATGACGAATTACGTCTCCGGCAACTTCTTCTCCGCGCTGAACGTTCAGCCCGCGTTGGGGCGTCTGATCCTGCCGTCTGAGGGAGAAGTGCCGGACGCCGATCCCGTCATGGTTCTCGGGTACAGCTACTGGCAAACGCATTTCGGCGGTGACACGGGAATCGTGGGCAGGAAGGTAGCGCTGGATGGTCACCCGGTGATGATCATCGGCGTCGCGCCGAAGGGATTCCACGGTGTTTATCCCCTGCTTGACGTTCAGGGCTATTTGCCGATGGGCATGGCGGCGCTTGAAGGCGGCTCCAACGACTTCATGACAAATCGTGGATTGCGGAATTTCACGGTGTTGGGCCGTTTGCAGAGCGATGCAACGCTCAAAAAGGCTCAAGCGTCGCTTTCGGTGGTCGCGCAACGGCTCTCGAAAGATTATCCGAAGGACGATCAGGATATGAGCCTGCAGGTCTATCCCGAATTGCGCGCCCGGCCGAATCCTGATCCTGCCAACACGATGGTTGTGATTTCCGGCCTCTTCCTCGGTCTGGCGGCGCTGGTGCTGCTGCTGGCGTGCGTGAACGTGGCGAACATTCTTCTGGTGCGCGCAACCGTAAGAGAACGCGAGATGGCGATTCGGGCCGCGCTCGGTGCGGCGCGCAGCCGGCTGATTCGGCAGTTGCTGACGGAAAGCGTCCTGCTGGCGTTCGTCGGTGCAGTGGCCGGAATCATTCTTGGCTACTGGGGAAGTTCCGCGGTTGGTTCGCTACCCCTCGGGACGGATCTTCCGATCAACGTGGACTTCGGATTTGACTGGCGCGTGTTTGGATATGCGCTGGGAGCGGCGCTGCTGACCGGCCTGGTCGTCGGCATGGTTCCGGCGATTCGAGCGTCACGCGGAAACCTGGCGTCCATTCTGCACGAGGGCGGGCGCGGCGTGGTGGGAGGCAAGCATCGCCTGCGCAGCACTCTTGTCGTGGTTCAAGTGGCGGGTTCGCTGACGCTGCTGATCATTGCGGGATTGTTCATGCGAAGTCTGAGGGAGGCTCAGCGAACGAATCTTGGATTCGACCCGAGCCACGTCGTGAATTTCGCAATGGACCCGAGCGAGATCGGGTATTCGACAGCTCAAGATAGAGAGTTCTACAGGAACCTGCTGGATCGCGTGCGCGCGCTGCCGGGAGTAGTGTCCGCGAGCACAGCCAGTTCCATTCCGATGGGCTACTACAACAGCGGAGACACGATCGAGATCGATGGCTACGAGCCGCCGCCGGGACAGCCCAAGCCCAGCGCAGGCTATAACGCCGTTTCCTCGGACTATTTCAAGACAATGTCGATCCCGATGGTCAGAGGGCGCGCATTCACGGAAGCCGACACGGATACGGCGCCGTACGTTGCGATCGTCAATGAGCACGCGGCGAAGACATTCTGGCCCGGGCAGGATCCGATCGGGCGTCATTTCAAGATGGCGAGCGATCAGAAGCATTCGCTCGAAGTAGTGGGCATCGTCAAGGATTCGCGGTATCAGGGTGTGACCGGCCCGACCGCCCCCTACTTCTACGTTTCGGCCGCTCAACACTACGAATCGAATTCGCTTGAAAATCTCCAGGTCCGGACTGCGGGCGCCCTGGAATCGATGATTCCACAGATCGAACACGTCGTCGGATCACTTGCGCCCGATCTGCCTGTATTCGACGTCAAGACAATGACCGAGGCGCTCGATACGCTGAACGGCTTGCTGATGTTTCAGCTGGGCGCGGGACTCGCCGCGGCCCTCGGGATCCTGGGTCTCGTGCTCGCGATCGTGGGAGTCTATGGCGTGGTTTCATATGCCGCGAGCCAGAAGACTCACGAGATCGGCATCCGCATGGCCTTGGGCGCGCGGCCGGCGAATATCCTGGCGATGATCTTCGGCCAGGGGATGCTGATTGTGGGGATCGGACTCGTTCTGGGTCTTGCAGCGGCGTTTGCCGCCGCGAAGGTGGTCGGCAACTTCCTCGCGGTTAGCGCCACCGACCCGCTCACTTACATTGCCGTTACTTCAGTGCTCACACTGGTGGCGTTGTCGGCGTGCTACATACCGGCCCGCCGGGCGATGCGCGTCGATCCCATGGTTGCGCTCCGGTACGAGTGACCACGTTGTGAGGCGGCACGTAAGCGCGAGATTGGGCGTCCTCTGTCGCGATTACCGTCCTGCGATCGGAGTGTCCGAATCCGGGACGACCTTTCCCGCAACTGGTCAAGGATCGCCGGTGTGGGGCGGTCCGTTTCTCATAAAGCAATTTAGATCAGTAAGTTACAATAGGCAGCGGCTGGAAGATGAACTGCCCGTCTTCGGGAGACCCCACCGACACGGACTGTTGCCGAAGGCCGCTGACCGGGGTCATTCACATGACAACGATGGCTCTCCCGCTTACTAGCGAGCTTGAAACGATTCAGCCACGAGTCCTGATTGCCGACGATCAACCGGACGTTCTCGAAGCCCTGCGGCTGCTCTTGAAGGGACACGGCTATGCGACGGAGGCCGTGACTTCGCCGGTCGCGCTGTTGGAAGCGGTGTCCGGCCGCGAGTTTGATCTGGTCTTGATGGACCTTAACTACGCGCGCGATACGACTTCGGGTCGTGAAGGACTCGATTTGCTGGCGCGGCTGCAGGCGGTGGAAGGCGCGCCGCCGATCGTCGTCATGACCGGCTGGGCGACGGTGGGTCTTGCGGTCGAAGCGATGCAGCGGGGCGTCGGAGACTTCGTCGAGAAGCCGTGGGTCAACTCCCGGCTCCTCGAGATCCTGAAGCATCAGATCGACCTCGGCAGGGAGCGCCGGGAAGAGCGGCGGCGGCAAATGGAGAAGGCTCGCGAACAGGATGAAATTGCCGTCCAGCTTCATCAGCAAGAGCGCGAGGTGGAAGAAGCGCTGCGAATCCAGAAGGGCTTTCTTCCGCACCAAATTCCGCAGATTCCGGGATACGCAATCGCTGCCGCGTGGCAACCAGCCCGAACCGTGGGCGGCGACTACTACGACGTGCTCGACTTCGGCGGAGATTCGGTCGGAATCTGCATCGCGGATGTGGCCGGAAAAGGAATGCCAGCGGCGATGCTTATGTCGAACCTGCAGGCTGCGGTTCGAGGACTTGCGTCGGCGTCGATGTCGCCCGAACGTCTCTGCGACCGCCTGAATGCGCTCGTGTGCCGCAATATCGCCAACGATCGGTTCATCACGCTGTTTTACGCGCATCTCGACGGCCCTTCGCGCCGGTTGCGCTACGCCGACGCGGGGCACAACGTGCCGATGATCGTGCATCGCGACGGGTCACACGAGAGGCCCGCCGAGGGCGGAGGAGTTCTCGGCGTGTTTGAGCTGCAGACGTACACGATGGGCGTGCAGGACTTGGAGCCGGGAGACAGGGCCGTGTTTTTCACGGACGGCGTGACGGAAGCGTGCGGCCCGGACGAGAAAGAGTTTGGCGAGGCGCGCTTGCTCCAGTTGGTCCAGCAAAACCGGACAGCCGGCGCCGGAGAATTGCAGAGAATCATTCTCAAAGAGGTTGGAGACTATTGCGGCGGGAACTGGAATGACGACGCAACGTTGATCGTCGTTGAGGTCGAATAGATTGATTTCGCTTGTTGAATTCGGCCGACTGGGTGAGGTGAGCAAGTGAAGGGAGTGCTTCAGGATCTGCGTTACGCAAGCCGTCTCCTCGTGAAGAATCCCGGCTTCACGACGGTGGCTGTCTTGACTCTGGCTCTCGGAATTGGTGTGAACGCCGTCGTGTTCTGCTGGCTTCAGACGATTGTCCTGGATCCGTTGCCGGGCATTTCGGATCCGGCGAGGGTCGTGGCGATCGTTCAGTCCGACCCAAACGGTGTCCAGCTGCCGCTCGTTTCCTACCCGGAGCTCAAGGATATGGCCGCGGGAGACGCGTTCGCGGGCTTTATTGGAACACGATCTGCGCCGGCATTGCTCGAACTCAATGGCCGGGATCACTGGGTCTCGGCGAGTGTCGCGACCGCCAACATCTTCGAGGTGCTGGGCGTGCGCCCTGAAAAAGGGCGGACATTTGTGCCGGAGGACGACGCAGCGGAGGGCGGATCGTCTGTCGTGGTTATCAGCGACGGTCTGTGGCAACGTGAATTCGCCAGAGATCCGGCGATTGTCGGACGCACGGTCCGTTTGAACCGGCATGAGTTCACGATCGTTGGCGTCGCTCCGCCTGAATTTCGCGGCGTCATGGGCGACTCGCGGATTGATTTGTGGGCTCCGCTCGCGATGCACGAAGCGGTCCTTAGCTTCGGCTCTTACAGCAGCCGAACGTTCCATTGGATTCATCTGCTGGCGCGCCTCCGCCAAGGCGCCAGCGTAACGCACGCCCAGGCCGCGCTGACGCTGCTGTCAGCCCAGATGGCAAAGGCTTACCCGGAGTCTGAGGGCGGCGTCGAGTTCAAGGCGTTTCCGCTCTGGAAGTCTCCTTTCGGGGAGCAAGCCGCTTTTCTGCCCGTATTGCGGATCGTGTTTGCCATGGCGGGTGGGATCCTGCTCATCGTCATCGCCAATGTTTCGTGCCTGCTGCTGTCGAGGGCGGCGAATCGGCAGACCGAAGTGACGGTGCGCGTCGCGCTCGGCGCCGGGCGATTTCGCCTCATGCGTCAGTTCCTCACCGAGAGTCTCACGCTTGCGCTGGTTGGCGGCGTGGTCGGTCTACTGTTCGCAGTATGGGCGGTGCGCTCCCTGAAGACATTCGTTCCCGCGGCTGCCACGCCTTTCGATTACGAGTTCAGATTGACTCCGGTGGCTGTGGCCTTCGCGGTGGCGCTTGCCATCGCCGCTGCCGTTCTGTTCGGTCTTGCGCCGGCACTCATGTCGAGTCGAGCGGATCTCGCCACATCGTTGAAAGGGAGTTCGCGATCGTTCAGTTCGGGCGGATTCCGCAGCCGGACACTCAGGTCCCTCGTGGTTACGGAGGTTGCGCTTGCGCTGATGCTCTTGATCGGCGCCGGGCTTTGCGTCAAGGGTTTTCGGCAAGCGAGGCGACTCGACCTTGGATTCGATCCGCATGGCGTCCTTTACGCAGGTCTCGATCTCGTGCCGAACGGCTATTCTCCCGAGAGAGCCAGACTCTTCGATCAAGCGCTGTGCGAACGTCTCCTTTCACTCCCCGGCGTAACCGATGCGGCTCTTGTGAACACTCCGCCGCTCGGCGTTGATGGAGCATTCACCGGACAAGTCGAAGTCGAAGGGCGCGAAGCACGCGAGAGTGAGAGCCGCATCGAGTCCTTTGTCATCGCGTCACCCGGCTATCTCTCCGTGATGCGCATCCCGCTTCTTGAGGGGCGCGACTTTCAGGACACAGACGACGCGACGCGGCCCAACGTCGCGATTGTCAACGACACGATGGCGCGTCGCTACTGGCCGGGTCTCGATCCCGTCGGACGGCGGTTCAGTATGGCTGTAGGTATTGCTCCAATCCAGACGTTCGAGGTTGTGGGCGTTGCGCGGACAGCGAAATACAACTCGCTGTCTGAGCCGTCGACACCGCTGGTTTACGTCAACTACTTGCAGCGGCCGATCGCGTCCCTGTTCATGAGCGCTTTGGTCAGGACGAGGGAGAGTCCGGAGCTCGTCGTTCCGCTTCTCCGTGACCAGATTCACGCGTTGGATCCGGCTGTCGAGCCGCTCAGTGTGATGTCGTTGGAGGAATACATTCAGCCCGCCTTCCTGTCCGTGCGCGTAGCCGCCACGCTGCTCGTTATCCTGAGCGCCGCGGCTCTAGCGCTGGCAGCCATCGGTTTGTACGGCGTCATTTCCTATGCTGTGAGCCAGCGATCACACGAAATAGGGGTTCGGCTGGCGCTGGGCGCCCAGGCGCGGGATACCGTCTGGATGATCCTGAAGCAGGGAATGACTCTAGTAGCAGTCGGGGTTGGGGTGGGCCAGATTGCTTCGCTCGCACTAAGCTATGTGCTGGCCCGGTTCTTGTACGGCGTGAGCGCAACCGACTCTGCCGCCTTTGTCGGCAGCGCAGCCCTGCTCTGCTTGGTTGCTCTGCTGGCCGCGTACATTCCTGCGCGGCGCGCGATGCGCGTCGATCCGATGGTTGCGCTGAGGTACGAATGAACTCGAAGTGGGAGCCGAAGGTGGAATAACATCGAACGAGTCGGGCCGCGAGCGGCGCGCTTCGCGTCAACAAGCGGATCACAGGCAACGCATCACAGGAGAGGAAATTGATCAAACTCATCGACGTCGAGAAATTTTACGAATCGGGCGCGGGAAAGACCTGGGTGTTGCGGCGGATCAACGTGGAGATTCGCGAGGGCGATTTCATCACGATCATGGGACCGTCCGGCGCGGGGAAATCCACGCTTATGGGAATCATCGGAATGCTGGATGGCGCGTGGAAGGGCGAGTACTACCTGCTCGAGAATGCCGTACACAAGCTCGACAATCGCCGCCGCGTGGAGCTGCACAAGAAATACATCGGCTTCGTGTTCCAGCAGTATCACCTGCTCGACAATCTGACCGTCGCCGAAAATCTCGACCTGCCTCTTTCCTATCGCGATATCAAGAAGGCGGAACGCGAAGGGATGGTTGCGGACATCCTCGACCGGTTCCAGATTGTCGGGAAGAAAGCTCTCTTTCCGAACCAGCTTTCCGGCGGCCAACAGCAGCTTGTGGCCGTGGCGCGCGCGGTGATCGGCAAGCCAAAATTGATCCTGGCGGACGAGCCCACGGGGAGCCTGCACTCCAGCCAGGGAAAGATGATCATGGATTTGCTCAAGAAGCTGAACGAAGACGGGACGACGATTATCCAGGTGACCCACAACGACGCGTGGGCCGCATACGGCAACCGGATCATCCATCTGGCGGACGGCTGGATCGTCGACGGCGAGAAGCAGGCGGGAGCGGCCTGATAAGACGCGCCGCAAAGTTTGGCAACTGAACAATAGCAAAGTAAAATAGCCCCCTTTTCGCAGACTTGGAGGGGGCCCGACCATGGGGACACTCTGGCAAGACGTGAAGTACGGCTGGCGAATGCTTCGGCGGAGTCCGGGATTCGCGGTTGTCGCCGTTCTGACGCTGGCGATCGGCATCGGCGCGAACGCGGCCATTTTCAGCGTGGTCGACACGATTGTGCTCCGGCCGCTGCCGTTCGTTGATTCCGGCCGCATCGTCGTTATTTTCGACACGAACGCGAACCGGAAGATTCTTAGAGGAACTGTGTCGGCCGCCGAGTTTCTCGACTGGCGCGACATGAACCACGTCTTCAAGGAACTCTCCGCGATTCGCCCTTCGTACGTGACCGTGACGGGAGGCGGCGAGGCCGAGCAAATCTGGGGCGTGTATACCACCGGCAATCTTTTTCCGATGCTCGGAGTCAAGCCGGCGCTCGGCCGCGGCTTCTCGCCCGAGGAAGAGCGCCCGGGCCATGAGCAAGTCGTGATGATCAGCTATGGAATGTGGCAGCGCCGGTTTGGAGGGGACCGCGGGGCCATCGGGAATTCGATCTTGATCGACTACAAGCCGTACACGATCATCGGCGTGCTTCCTCAGAATTTCACGCTCTTTGGGACGAGCACGCCCCTCGACATCTGGGTCCCGTTCGTTTTCAATCGCGCGCAACTTAACCGCGAGGATCACGAACTCGCTGTGTTTGCCAGGCTGAAAGACAACGCGACGGTGCCGCAAGCGCAGGCCGAAATGGATCAGATCAATGCGACGCTGATGAAGCAGTATCCCCAGGCCAACGAGGATCACGGCGTACACATCGGGCAATTTCAGCAGGAACTCACCAGGGACCTGCGTCCCGCGCTCGCGCTGTTTTTTGGCGCCGTCGTGTTTGTACTGCTGATCGCTTGCGCCAACGTGGCGAACCTGATGCTCGCCCGCGCAGCGACTCGTGAGCGGGAAATTGCGCTGCGCTCCACGCTCGGCGCGGGCCGCTTCCGCATCCTCCGGCAACTCCTCACCGAGAGCGTGCTGCTGTCGCTCATCGGCGGGACTTTGGGGATCCTCGTCGCGTACACCGGGATCCATTTCATGAGAGGGATGCTGTCCACGGCCGGAATCAAGGAAGTTCCCTTCTCCGGCGGCATCTCGCTGAGCGGAACGGTTCTCGCTTTTACGCTCGGGCTCTCTGTGCTGACCGGAATCCTTTTTGGGCTCGCTCCGTCGATCCAAATCTCCCGAACCGAGCTCGGCGAGTCGCTCAAGGAGGGGAGCCGCGGTTCCACAGGCGGCCGCCGCGGCCATTTCATCCGCTCGTCGCTGATCGTCAGCGAAGTGACGCTGTCGTTGCTGCTCATGGTAAGCGCAGGACTGCTGATCCGAAGTTTCATCCGGTTGATGTCCGAGGATATCGGGTTCAATCCGTCGAACCTGCTGACGATGCAGCTGTGGCTTCCGGATTCGCACTACGCCTCGCCGCCGGAAGTCGCAAGCTTTTACCAGCGGGTGCTTGAAGAAGTCGATGCGACGCCGGGAGTCAAATCGGCGGGCGCGGTCAACTTCTTGCCTTTCAGCCGCTGGGCGGATTTTTACGACTTCGACATTGCGGGCCGCGCAGCGCCCGCGGCCGGCGAGCCGTTTACGTCGCGCTACCGTGTCATCGATCCGCAGTTCTTGCGGACGATGGATATTCCCATCAAGCAGGGGCGTGATTTTGCGCCTTCGGATGGGCCGGACGCGGCGGGAGTAGCCTTGGTCAACGAGGCGCTGGTCCGCCGGTATTGGCCCGATGAAAGTCCGGTCGGAAAACAGATCCGCATCCATCTTCCGGCGGTGAGATCTCCCCAGCAGCCGGAGTCGCGAGACTCCTGGCTGACCATTGTGGGAGTAGTCGGGGACATTCGCGAGTGGGAGTGGGGCCTGGATAAAATTCCTTCGTTGTACTTGCCGTACCTTCAGAACCCTTCGCGGCTGATGAGCATCGTCATTCGAGCAAACGGCAACCCGGGACAGCTCACTTCCGCCGTGCGGCATATCGTTCACGGCGTTGACGCGAACCAACCGGTTACATCCGTGCACACGATGGACGAGTTGGTTGCCGAAGCGGTGTCTCAGCGCCGCCTGACCATGTTGCTGCTCGCCGTTTTCGGCGGTGTGGCGATGCTGCTCGCCGCCGTCGGCATTTACGGCGTGATGGCTTACGCCGTCGCGCAGCGAACCCACGAAATCGGAATCCGCATGGCCCTGGGGGCTGAGCCCAACGACGTTTTGCGCATGGTCGTGGCCGACGGCATGCGTCTCGCGGCGCTCGGGCTGGCTACGGGGTTGATTGCCGCGGCGCTGGGGATGCGGTACCTCGAAAGCCAGCTCTACGGCGTCCGGGCGAACGACCCGTTGACGTTTTCCTGTGTTGCACTCGTGCTGGCGGGCGTGGCGGCGATGGCGTCCTATTTCCCCGCGCGCCGGGCGACTAAGGTCGATCCGTTGGTCGCGCTGCGCTATGAATAGAACAGCAATCGGCGACGAACAACTCGCGAGAAAGCGGATGGACAAACAATGAGCTACGCGCCCGACACCGAGGCGAAAGTCAACAGCGTTAAAATTCACGGAGAGTCCTTTCGAACCATGAACCCACTACAGTCAACCCGCACCCGAATTCTGGTCGCCGACGACCAGCCCGATGTCCGCGAAGCGCTGCGGCTGCTACTCAAAGGCGAAGGATTCGAAACGGAAACGGTCGCATCCCCTGCGGCGGTTCTCTCGTCTCTCGAAGCGAGGGAATTCGATGCTCTGCTCATGGATCTGAATTATGCGCGCGACACGACCTCCGGCCAGGAAGGACTCGACTTGCTTTCGAATATCCGCGTGAAGGACAGCACGCTCCCCATTATCGTGATGACCGCGTGGGGAAGCCTGGAGTTGGCGGTGGAAGCGATGCGCCGAGGCGCCAAGGATTTCGTCCAGAAGCCGTGGGAAAACGCGCGGCTGCTCGCAATCCTGAAGACGCAGATCGAGCTGTCGCAGGCGCTGCGCAAGAGCCAGCGGCTGGAGGCGGAAAACCGGCTGCTGCGAGCGGACGGGCGGCCGACACTGATCGCCGAGTCTGCGGCGATGGTTCCGGTGATGGACCTGATCTCGCGGGTGGGCCCTTCGGACGCCAACGTGCTGATCACGGGCGAGCACGGCACCGGCAAAGAAGTGATTGCGCGGACGCTGTACGCGCTCTCTCCGCGCGCGGGACGTCCGCTGGTGACCGTCAACGCCGGCGGGCTTCCGGAAGGCGTATTCGAAAGCGAGCTTTTCGGGCACGTCAAAGGTGCGTTCACGGACGCGAAGTCGGACCGCGTCGGGCGTTTCGAGTTGGCCGACGGCGGAACGCTTTTTCTCGACGAGATCGCGAACGTTCCCATGAATTTGCAGGCGAAACTGCTGCGCGCGCTCGAGACAGGCGAACTCGAGCGGGTCGGGTCGTCGACGACGCGGCGCGTCGATGTGCGCATTCTTTCCGCGACGAATGCGGACGTGCAAGCGGAAGTGGCCGGCGGGCGTTTTCGCGAAGATTTGCTCTTCCGCCTCAACACCATCGAGATCCATCTGCCGCCGCTGCGCGAACGCCGGGAAGACATTCCCCTGCTCGCGCACCATTTCCTGCGGCAGTCGGCGCAGCGGTACCGCAAACAGCTCGAAGGCTTCGAGCCGGTGGCGCTGCAAGTCCTGCTGGACCATCCCTGGCCCGGAAATATTCGCGAGCTCGACCACGCCGTGGAGCGTGCCGTTCTTCTGGCGCAGGGTTCGCAGGTCCGCGCCAGCGACCTGGGTTTGCGGCCGGCGCGCGAGGCTTCGCTGCGCCTCGACGAAATGAGCATCGAAGAAGTGGAACGCGTGCTGATCCAGAAGGCGCTGGCGCGATACGGCGGCAACGTGAGCCATGCAAGCAAGGCGCTGGGCCTCAGCCGCAGCGCGTTGTACCGGCGCCTGCAGAAATACAGTCTTTGAGACCCCTCCCGTATGAGCGGCGCATTCTGCTCTCCGCCCTCGCAGCGGGGCTCGCGAGCACGATCGTTGCCGTGATTCTTCTGTGGACCGGCGGCTACTCCTCCAAAGTGCAGTGGACCTTGATGGTCCTGATCGTCGTCGCGTGGCTGAGTTTCGCGTTCAGCGCGCAGAACCGCGTCGTCTTCCCGATGCGCACGCTTTCGAACCTGCTGGCTGCGTTGCGCGAAGGCGATTTTTCGATTCGAGCGCGGGGCGCGAGCCACGACGACGTCCTCGGCGAAGTCCTGCTCGAAGTGAATGCCCTCGGGGAGACGCTTCGGCAACAAAGACTGGGCGCGCTTGAAGCAACGGCGCTGCTCCGCAAGGTGATGGAGGAAATCGACGTCGCCGTGTACGCGTTCGACGGAATCGGAATGCTGCGGTTGGTGAACCGCGCGGGCGAGCGCGTGCTGAACCAGCCCGCCGAAGCGCTGATCGGGCACACGGCGGACGAGCTGGGCCTTTCCGAATGCCTGAGCGGAGAGACGCCGCGCATCGCGCAGATCGCGTTTCCGGGGAAATCGGGGCGGTGGGAGATTCATCGTGGCAGCTTTCGCGAAGGCGGATTGCCGCACCAACTGCTGGTGATCACCGACCTCAGCCGCGCGTTGCGCGAAGAGGAGCGCCAGGCGTGGCAGCGCTTGATCCGCGTGCTCGGGCACGAACTCAACAATTCGCTCGCGCCCATCAAGTCGGTGGCTGAGAACCTCGGCAGCATGCTCGGACGCAAGGACCGCGCGGCCGACTGGCAGGAAGACATGCGCGCCGGACTGAATGTGATCGCCGCCCGGACGGACGGCCTCGCGCGATTCATGAACGCGTACGCGCGGCTCGCGAAGCTGCCGCCGCCGGCGTTTCGAACGGTGGATGTGGGCGTGTGGGTCCGGCGGGTAGTGGGCTTGGAGCCGCGGCTGCAGATCCAGCTGACGGCGGGGCCGGAAATGAGGATCCAGGCCGACCCGGACCAGCTCGAGCAACTGCTGATCAATCTTCTGCACAACGCCGTCGACGCCGCGCTCGAAACCGGCGGGGGAGTACACGTCGGGTGGGAGCGCGAGGACGGGTACGTGGAAGTGTGGGTCCAGGACGACGGCCCCGGCATTCCGAACTCCGCGAACCTGTTCGTGCCGTTCTTCACGACGAAGCCGCGCGGCTCCGGAATCGGCCTGGTGTTGAGCCGGCAAATCGCCGAGGCGCACGGCGGATCGCTGATGCTCGAAAACCGAGAAGCGCATCGCGGCGCGGAAGCTCGCTTGCGGCTGCCGACGCAGCAGCTGACGTAAAGCTTCTTGGCGGCTGAATCAGCGATTCGATTTTGGCGGCGGTTCGGCTAGAGCGGCGACGCGGCGCTCAAGATCGCGCGCAATTTCTTCGGCGGGCGTGGACTCGTCGAATTTCACGGGCGCGCCGATTGTCACGCGATTCCATCCGGGCGGCGCCCAGTGTTTCCTGGCGATTTTTCGCTCGAACAATCCATCGAGGCGCATCGGCAGCACCGGAACGCGCAAGCGCGTTGCGAGCAAACCAATTCCCGCGCGAAACGGACCCATCAATCCGTTCTGCGAGCGAGCTCCCTCGGGAAAGACGAGAACGCTCGAGCCGCGGTCGACGAGCTCGCCCGCGAACGCAAAGCTTCTGCGAAATCCGGAACGCTGCGGCAAGGGGAAGACGTTGAACAGCGAGACGACGAGGAAATACTGCGTTTGAAGAAAGAGGCGCATGAAAAGGCCCGTTCCTTCGGGAGGCTTGCGCATCGTTTCGAGCAGCTCGCCATCCATCGCGACCGCAAGGCGACGGCGAATGCGTGCGGGAAGAGCGGCGATGATGTAAGCGGGGTCGACGTAGCCGAAATGATTCGAGATGACGAGGATCGGTCCTTGGACGCCGCGGAGATGTTCGCGGCCGCGGATTTTGGGCCAGCCGAGGATCAGCATCGCCGGGCGCTGGAGCAAATAAAATATGGCGGTGCGAATCCAGCGCACGGGCCAGGCCTGAGCCCACAGCGGGTAGTGATAATCGCGCGCTCTCTCGGCGGGATTCTCGACGAGTTTTTCGAGCGCTGCGACGGTATCGGCCTTGGTGAAATCGGTCTCGCTGAGGTCGACCTGGTAGCGATCCTCGAGGGCGTTGAGAAGCTCGACGCGCTCGATGGAACTGAGCTGCAGTTTTGCGGCCGCGCCCTGCTTCAGCGGTGCGCCTCCTGAAATGCGCTGCAGGATCTGAGCGACCGGCGAGGCGGCGCGCGCCGAATCCTCCGACGAAGACTGGCCGCCGAGTTCGCGTTCGACGACGTCCTTGACTTGTTTCAAGACGGGCTTCTGCGTGGGCGTGCGCGGGAAATCGCTCTCGGGCCAGATGTACCAGTGGCGCACCTGTTGAAACGGCGCGAGCTTTTGATTGGCGCTCTGGACGACTGCCTCGGCGTCCGCGCCCGAATCGCGCAGCAAGAGCACTGCGCACGGTATTGCGTTGCCATCGTGCTCGAGGCCGATAACCACGCAGTCGCGCACGCCTGCCTCTTTGCGCAGCTCCGATTCGAGATCCTCCGGGTAGATGTTCAAACCCTCGGGCGTGACGATGACATTCTTGCGGCGGCCTTTGAAATATAGCGTGCCGGCTGCGTCGCGCTCGCCGAGATCGCCCGTGTGAAACCAGCCGTCGGCATCGAGCACCGGAGCGACTCCCGAATCCTTCCAGTAGCCGGAGGCGATGTTTTCGCCGCGGACGAGAATCTCGCCCTCGCCGGAAAGCTTGACTTCGAGTCCCGGCAGCGATTTTCCGATCGAGCCCTGATTGAGCTTGAACGGATGATTGACGCTGACGAGCGAAGTGGTTTCCGTGAGGCCGTAGCCCTGAATCACAGCGTAGCCGAGGCGCATCCAGAATTGCTCGGCGGTGGCGGGAAGCGCGGCGCCTCCGGAAATCATGGCCCAGAATTTCCAGCCGAACTGGCGGTGAATTTTCCGGAAGCGCCACCACCGTTTCAGGAAGTGCTCGCCGTCGGCGGCGCGGTAGCTGCGGCGGAATTTTTCGAGCGCGCCGCGCGACTCGAGATCGCGCTCGATTTGATCGCGCAGCGATTCGATCAAGCGAGGAACGGTGACGAGGACGGAGACGCGCTCCTCGCGAATCGTACGAATCACTTCCGAGGGATTCAGGGTGTCGATGAAAATCGAAGTGCCGCCGAGAATCTGCGGCAGAAAAACTCCCAGGAGCTGGCCGAAGACATGGCTGAGCGGAAGAAGATCGAGGAAGCGCAGCGGATGGAAGAATTTCTCGTAGCGGCGATAGCGGCCGATCTCCTTTTCGAGCGGCTCGAGATTCGCGAGAAGGTTTCCATGGGTAAGCACGACGCCGCGGGGCTCCGCCGTGGTTCCCGATGTGAAGACGATTTGGATGGCGTCGCTTCGTTTCGCAGCCGCTGGGGAAAAACCGTCGGTCGAATGGCTGGCGACGGCTGCGGCCAAGTCGTCGAGAGGGATTGCAGGAACGGAGTCGAGCGGAGGCCGTCCGTGACCGAGGATGGCGAGTTTCACGCCTGCCTGACGGGCGACGCGCGACGCAAAGCCGCTTTCGGCGATCGCGTCCATCGGAACGGCGATCGCGCCTCGAAAGATGCAGCCGAGGAAGGCGGCAACCCACTCGCCGCAGTTTTCGCCCCAGAGCAGGACGCGGTCGCCCTTGACGATGCCGCGGGCCGCGAGTTCCTGCGCGAACTGGGTCGAGACGCGGAGCAGATCGGCGTATGTCCAGCGAATCACGCGGTAGCCGCGGCGCCAGGCGAGGGCGATTTCCCTGGCGGGGCGGGAGGTGGGCTCGAAGTATTCGAGGAGGGATTCGCGCGGCATGGCTACCTGAGTTTCGCTCATTCTGTGGTTCGATGGGAATAGGCGGGGAGCCGATGACTGTGGTGCTGGGCGAGGGCCTCGGCGGAATCGCGAAATTTGGCGATTAGAGCGGGTCGCGGTCCTTTGTTTACAACGACTTAGAGGTGTTTCTAATCTACGAATTTGGCGATTAGACGCCACGGCGGCCGGGGGACTTGCCACAGAGGCACAGAGACACAGAGGAAAGGAAGGATGGACCGGCCGAACACGTTGGGTTGAGAGGCCCGCGACCGAAACGCGGGAGGCTCGACCGGCGCGTCTCACGTGGAACTGTATATTAGACATGGTGTCGGCCGTGTGTTTTCAACGAGTTGCGGCGATTTCTAATCGCGTAACTGTATATTAGAAATGCGGCGACCCGCGATCCGTGGTCCGCGACTCGGGAAGGGCGGCGCACTGAACTCGCCGAACCTGAGGCCCCTAGTTGTCATGTATCAACACGTTGTTCCGATCCAGACCGGAACGGGAGATGGGTGGAGCACCGCCGAGGCTAGCATGAGGACGGTGCCAGTTGTAGTCATGGAGCCAGCGCGGAAGATGCGCGGCGCGTTCCTCTGAG
>DATIZQ010000051.1:0-3247 GCA_035517015.1 Candidatus Acidiferrum sp.
TGCTTCTGCGACATCGCGGTGACGCTTTCACAGGCCAAGCGGCACTGCGCTCCTTATCTTGCGGCGCTCGGGCTCCTGCTCAACCGAACTCCGCTCTACGCAGGGCCGGAGACTGTCGTCTCGCCCGATCTCGTCGAGTACGCGTATCAGGCTTTCCAGGGCTTCGACTGGACTGCGCCCGAGTTGCTCGACCTGCAGATTCTGTTCCTCCGGGCCTCGCGCGTCGTCGATGATAGGAGCCTCGATCTACCCGTGGCCTTGCGCGGCCTGATTGCCAGCAAGCTGGAGAAATCGGGCGTCCCTGCGCTGCAGACCGCGAAAATCAAAGGGTTCGTTCCGATCGGACGATCCGACCGGGCCAGTCTATACGACGAGTCACTCCCTCCCGGTCTGATCCTGATCGAATAGACATGCGCGAGGCGCGCGCCGCTAGCGGCCATGCCGCCGCCGCGCCGTCGCTGTTAGCCCGTCTTCGCGGATTGGCGTGTTTTTCGAAGGTCGGCTCGATACAAATCAAATGGTTAGGTGAAAAGGTTGGTAACCGGGGCAAATTTCCGGGCGAACTGGGTGGCGTTAGGAAGGGGCGGGTCGGATAAGTTCGGCGAGTGGCGGGATTTGGGTGCCGATCATGCCGAGGCGAGAACCCAGGTATTCATAGAATGACAGTTTGAGCTTGCTGCAAGTTTTCGCCAGTCCGAGCATGGTGTCACGGGCGTCGCGGCCGTTGTGGCTGACGGTACCGCCGGAGATTTTCCGTTTCGTCACCAAGGTGCGAATGTCGTTTTCGGAAGCGTTGGTGTTGAGGGGAATTTCCGGGCGATCGAGGACACGCAGCAATTCATCCTTATTGCGAAACAGTCGTCTGAGCAGCCTGTCGAGCATCACGTAGCCGGTTGCGCTGCGCTTGAAGATGCGGTCGAAGCGGGCGCGCAGGACCTGGGCCTGTTGCGGGCTGGGCGCCAGCTTGTATTCCTTCAAGGAACCATAGAACCACCAGATCATCCGCTTGGCGATCTCGATGGCATTGCGCTGCTTGTCGTTGGAGGGAACCAACTTGTGGACGAGGCGTTCGGCGTGAACCCAGCACAACGCATGGAGGCCGACGCGGAACTGGCCGGCGTCGTCGGAAACGATGACCGTGTCCGGCAATCGCCCTTGATGGCGGATCGCGCCCCATAGCGCGCCTTCGCTGGCGATCACGACCGGATCGGGGGCGACGTTGAGGTCGGTCAGACCCAGTGCCTGCAAATGCCGCGCCCAGTCCTCCGGACGGGAGAAAATTCGCTCCTCATGATCCGCCAATTTGTCGATGACGGCCTGCGGCAGGTTGCGGTCCTGCATATAGCCGAGCGCTGCGTCGTTGATCACGTAGAGCGCCGTGCCGCCACACAGCCACGACAGAAACGCCTGGCGCGACTTGCTCGGACCGGTACGAAACACCGTGAAGGTATCGGAGCCGATCTGCGTGGTATAGCCGTTCTTGCCGGCGTGGCGCGAGCCGGTGTCGTCGACCGTCACATAGGCGCCGCTGAGGCCGGCTTTCAAAACCGCTTCGTCCTCGGCCCGGAAAGTCTCGAGCTTGGCCGTCAGCAAGCGGACGACTTGCCGCTTTGAAATCATCACCCCCATGCCATTGAGAAGCGCGACGATCCGCTCGCAGGTAACTTGGCCAGAGAAATGCAGCACCAGAACAAAGCGATGCAGATTGGGGCCATATCCCCCGACAATCCCGGAATCGAGTTCGGCGATGATCGTCTTACCGTCCGAAGTTTGCCAACGCTCCCGCCGATAGCGCGTCACTCGCGGGCTCAGGTTCAGGTCCTGAACCACAATCTCCTCGTAGCCCTTGTGGCGCGAGCCGGCCGGCGCCTTTGCCCTCACCACCACGGTCGCGTCAATCGTCAGCTTGTCCAGTTGGCTGCCGCGTCGACGGCTCGACTTCTCGCCCTTGGGGCGCGGTCCGTCGCCGCCTTCCGATCCGCTGCGGTCTGTCGCCTTGTCCATTCCGGAAGGCTTGTGCGGCGGGCGCGGCGGAAGGTTCTTCAACCGCGCAAGCTCGTCCTTGACCGCCTGATGTTCCGCCTTCAGCTGCGTCAACGCGAAGTTGACCTTCTCATTCTCCGCCCGCAGACGCACGACCTCGCCAATCAAATCGCGAACGACGCCAATCAGGTCTGCGTGCGATAAACGTTCCAGCGAATCAGGGATGCCCAAGGCCATCCCCAGCTTGAATCACATTTTCGAGTCCGTGACTCCCCCCTCCGCCCGGAAATTTGCCCCGGTTACAAAAGGTCTTCACTACAGAGCGTGAGCGCACTGACTCTGATGGTGCGGGTTTTTCTCTGCGAAATCTGAAGTGGGAAACGATTCGCGGACAATTCGCGAAAAGTCTACGCGTCCGAAAAGCGTCTAGGAATCGGGTAGGTCTTCACTACAGCCGTTTTTGACAAAAACTGAAGACGTCGTCCTTGGCAAATCAGATACTTAGCCGTCGTAAAAATCTCAAAATCCGCGTTTTCGGCCGCGAATCCGCGAAGACGGGTTAGCATCATGAACCTGTGTTTGCGCACGCAACCCATCCGTGGCGGAACAGCGAAAGACATATGCTCGCTGTGAAGTTTTCGCGTTTTGACCAGCAACCGACATTCCGGAGCGGACGAGCTGCGGCAATTCGTTCGAACCCGGATTTACGATGTTGCGCCCCGGTTGCGTGGAGTGGCAATCAGTCGAAGCCTTTCGGAACGCATCGAAATCGTTGGTAGTCTTTGAAACGGCTCGCAACACGAAAACGGCTCCGGAACGAGCCAAAACGCGCAAGAAGTCCTTTATTTACGGGCAACATGGGCGCCGGTACGTTACGCCAACCGGCCCCCGCAACAGCTCGAGACCCTGATCGTCCGGCTGAAGAGCGAGAACCCGCACTGGGGCGCCCGCAAGATCCGCGAAATGCTGGTGCGTCGCCTCGACGGAGACATCAAGGCTCCCGCCAAAGGCACCATTCACGCGGTGCTCGACCGCCACGGCCTGGTCAAACGCGGCGGCGGGCCGCGCCACCGCGCGCGGCACGCCGCTGTCGGAAGGTGCGCTTCCCAATGATCTGTGGTGTGCCGACTTCAAGGGCGAGATTTTGCGAAATGCCGGCGCGCGGACAGAGCAGGAGATCAAGGGGAGCAAATCGAGCAAAAAGGAAGACAGAAGCTTTCGAGATGCTCTCCACGAGCTCGGTAAACCGAGCCGCGCTCGAGTG
>DATIZQ010000052.1:0-2334 GCA_035517015.1 Candidatus Acidiferrum sp.
CTCAAAGATGGCAGCACAATCTCTGGCACGATCGTCGGCTTCGAGGACAACTCCTTCAAAGTGAAGACGAGCTATGGCTTCGCGCTCGTTCAAAAAGATCAGGTCGTCTCGATCGGCGTCTCCGACGCACCTGGAGCACCCTCGGAAAAGAAGTCCGTGCCAGCGGAAGAAAAAGTTCCCGCGCCCGAAAAATCGAAGGCTGCACCGACCGTCGCGTCGTCAGTTCCGCCTCAACCGGCGGCTCCAGCGAGCAAGTCTGCTCCGTTGAGCGCGCCTCCTCCGATGCCAAATCCGGTTGCCGCGAGCAAGGCCGTTGCATCGAGCAGTCCCGTGCCGGCCGCCGCGGCGCCTGCTCCAGCCACAGTCCAGGTTGTCGCGCCGCCGAAGCCGCCCGGGCCCGAGCCGATTCGCGAGCAGGTGAGCGGCAACATGTACACGAACGAGACCTACCGCTTCCACATGTACAAGCCACCTGACTGGGATGTGATCGCTTCGGCGCCAGCCGTGCTGCCCGGCGCAATCACGGCGATGGGAACCGCCGACGACACGACCTACCTGTTGATCGGCCAGGAAGCGACCAGCAAGCCACTCGCAGCGGAAATGGACGCAACCGAGCATCGCTTGCGCGATGTGATGGAGAACTTCCGTCCGCTCGGCGAAGAGCAGATCACCGTCTCCGGCTCGGCCGCGATGGAGCACCACTTCCGCGGCAGCGTGGATCAGCACGATTGGTCGGGCGTCGTCGTCTTGATTCCGCGCAACGGGAAGGTTTACACCATTTTCGGCATGACGCGCGCGGACAACGATCTCTTCCAGCTTCAGGAAAACGTGATCTCGCGCGCGATCGCCAGCCTGCAGTTCACCGAATAGTTCATCGCTCCTTCTGCGAAGTACGACAGATGTGCGAGAATCTGCGACGTACCCTGCTAGGTCGGCAGGAATCCCTGAATGAGATTGTCGTCGTGTTGCGCTTTCGTCGTGTCCATCGCGCTCGGCCTGCTCGCGTTTGCGGCGCTGCCGATTAGTGCGCGTTCGCCACAGGCAACCGTTTCCAGTGACGCGCCTACGTTCTATCGCGACGTCCTGCCCATTCTGCAGCAACATTGCCAAGGCTGCCACCGGACAGGCGAAATCGCGCCGATGCCTTTCGTGACGTATGCCGAAACGCGGCCATTCGCCGCCGCCATCGCCGCGGACGCGAGCGCGCGGAAAATGCCACCGTGGTTCGCCGACCCGACAGTCGGCCACTTTTCCAACGATCCTTCGCTCTCGCCAAAACAAATCAGCACGCTCATGTGGTGGGCCGGGCAGAATGCGGCAGAAGGCGATCCTGCGGAGGCTCCGCCGCCGCCGCATTTTGCAGAGGGCTGGAACATTCCAGAGCCGGACCTCGTCGTGAAGATGCCGAAGCCCGTTGCGATTCCCGCGGAAGGCGACGTCGAGTATACGTATGAGATCGTGCCGACCGGATTCCAAGAAGACAGATGGGTGCAGATGTCGGAAATTCGCCCGTCGAGCCGCGAGAATGTGCACCACGCGGTCGTTTACATCCGCCCGCCGGATTCGCCGTGGCTGCGCCACGCGCCGATCGGCGTTCCCTTCACCGCATCCGATATGACGAATGAACAGGACCGCCACGACACGCACACGACGAAAGCGGACATCCTGCTTGTCTATGCGCCCGGAGCTTCTCCAGACAACTGGCCCGCTGGTATGGCGAAGTTGATTCCGAAAGGATCGGATCTGGTTTTCCAAATGCATTACACGACGCACGGCCGCGCGACGTCAGACCAGACCAGCGTCGGCATCATCTTCGCAAAGCAGCCGCCGCCCAAGCGCGTGCTGACGCTGCAACTGACCAACAGCAGCTTCGTGATCCCTCCGGGCGTCGATGACTATCGCGTGGAGGTCCATGGCTCTTTACCCAACGACGCGCTTTTGCTTAGTTTTTTCCCTCACATGCATCTGCGCGGGAAAACGTTCGCGTACAACATCCTTCAATCGGATGGGACCATCGAGCCGCTGCTGCGCGTGAACTACGACTTCTACTGGCAGTTGAGCTACCGGCTCGCCGAGCCGCTGCCGCTCAAGGCGGGAACCGTTCTGCAAGCGGTGGCGACGTTCGACAATTCGAAAAACAATCCACACAATCCCGATCCGAACGTCGCCGTTTACTGGGGCGATCAAACCTACGATGAAATGATGGTTGGATTTTTCGACGTCGCCGTGCCCGCGGACATCGACAAAACTCAGTTCTTTATTCGCGGCAATTCCCCGCCCGAACACGAGCACTAGCCGCTAGAATTTGGTGACTTCGCTGAAGTGGAAGTTGCG
>DATIZQ010000053.1:0-30018 GCA_035517015.1 Candidatus Acidiferrum sp.
GGACCATCCAGGTTCGATCGGCGCGTTGGCAGATTCCCCGGGGACCGCAATCGTGTACGACATGGGCATCGGATCGACAGCCCGCCTGCTCATGGCAGGCCAGTTCAGCTATGGCAACCAGGCGCCAGCTGGCGGCTTCGCTGCGGAATGGCTGCCTTCGGGCGAGGCTGGATCTGGACCCGTCATGGTGATGGAGGCTCGGCAGTCCCAGCTTGGCCCGACCGGCCCGATCTTCCGCGGGCTACGCATTTCCGACTCCGACCAGCTCGCCCTCGGCGAGCGCGTAAGCATTCGGTATGGTGCCGAGCTTCTGGCGGCGGGCTTCGGTGGCACCACGCAGGCTCTGCGGCCTCACGGCGAAGTCGGCATCCATCTGGCACCGACCTGGCTCGCCTCGATGATTGTCGCAGCTGGCTCGCCTCAAGACAGTGGCTCGCAGGGAGCGCTCCAGTCCGCCCTCGATAGTCTCGACCAGTTCCCGATCTTGATGGTTCGCGACGGGCGCCCGGTCCTCGAGAACGGCTGGCACGAAGAATTCGCAATCGATCATGCCTTGACCAAGGACGCGGACCTCAGCGCTGCCGTCTTTCACGATCGCTCAACGCACACAGCCCTGATCGGAAGGGGTAACGTGAGCAGTCCCGAATTCCTCCAGGACTATTTCTCGGATGCTTTCGCATATGACGGAGGAACTTCGGAGTCAACCGGCGTGCGTGTGGCGTACCGGCAAAAGTTTTCGGACAGCCTGAATGCAACCGTCGTTTATGCCTATGCCGGCGTGCTAGCTCCGAACGAAGGGCCCGAAGAAGCAGTCCTTCGCGACGAGCTTTCGACTCAATACCGGCACAGCTTGGCGGGACGCCTCACAGCAACCGTTCCGCGTTTCGGCACGCGGGTCAGCGCCAGTTACAAGTGGATCAGTGGGGCTGCCTTGTCGCGTGTAGATGCCTATGGCGAGTCGATGTATCACGTTGACCCCTATCTCAGCATGGAAGTGCGCCAGCCCCTCCCCGTTCCGTTCCCCTGCCACATGGAAATCATGGCGGATGTCGGCAACCTCCTCGCGCAAGGCTATGCCACCCTGGCCACCAGCGACGGGCGCGTCATCCTAGTTCCGTCCTACCGATTCTTGCGGGGTGGGTTGAGCGTCCAGTTCTAGGCTTTCTGGCGATACTGGATTTGGAAATATGGCTTCCACAAACGGAATAACCCTCCGCAGCAGGACCCTGAATTCTCTTAACTCCTTAAAAAAGAGGCACATACATCCCGTATAATATCCAATTCGCTGGAAGTAGACGTGCTAGGATGCGGGCAGGAATGGTGCGGGTGTATCCGCGCATGGACGGGGTATGAGCGGCGGTCTACCAATACGTCTCGGGGCGGTTGTCCTCTCGCTGCTCACGCTGACGGCGATTGTTTTCGCCGTCCTGAACTACCAGCAAAGCTCGCGCGTCATTTCGCCCGATGACGGCGTGACCTGGATGGACACACCGCAGGGTGTCACGGCCTGGCGCATCGCGCCTGACTCGCCGGCAGCGCGATTCGGAATCAAGCAGGGGGATTTGGTCGACTCGGTTCGCGGCGTGGCCGTCCATCGGGCGACGGACGTGACACGGGTTCTGTATCGCGTCGGTCCCTGGGGCGAGGTGACCTACGGGATCCGGCGCCAGGGCGAGCCCATTCAGGTTCGTTTGGTGACGGCTGCGCAAGAACAACCCCCGATCGACAACTACCTTCGCTTCACCGCGCTCCTGTATCTCTTCATCGGCCTGTTCATCTTCGCGAGGCGGTGGAGCGCTCCGCGAGCGATTCATTTCTATGTCTTTTGCCTGGTGTCGTTCGTGTTCTACAGCTTCCATTACACCGGCAAGCTGAATTCCTTCGATTGGACGATCTATTGGGGCAACGCGGTCGCACTCTTATTGCAGCCGGCCCTGTTGATGCACTTCGCCCTTGTTTTTCCTGAACGGCGCCGGGCCCTCAGCATCAAGCTTGCCGCGGTATACGCCCTGCCGGCGGCGCTCCTGGCACTGCAGGTTTTCGTCGCGACGGGCGCGATCGGCTTCGTCCCGTCGCTGGCCAACCGCCAATTCCTCGATCAAATCGACCACCTGTATATCGGAATCTACTTCCTTGCGGCCGCCGGCGTGTTTCTTTCCAGCTACGTGCGCGCCCCAAGCGGCATCTTGCAACAGCAGCTGAAGTGGGTTGCGGGCGGGACCTTTGCGGGGATCCTACCATTCTTCTTGTTCTACATTGCGCCTTCCTTGCTCAGCCTGGCCGTTCCACAGTGGATGAGGCTTTCCGTGCTGTCGCTGGCGCTGATTCCGTTGTGCTTCGGCTACGCGATCATCCGCTACCGGCTGATGGACGTTGATATCATTTTCAAGCGCGGGCTCGCGTACACGTTCGCCACCGCTGGGGTCGTCGGGATCTACTTCGGGACCATCGCCCTGATCGGCGTCCTGTTTCACACAACGCTGACTGCAGGCCCGGCCGGCGAGGTCATCGCCATCGTCGTCGCTGCGTTCTTGTTTCAGCCGCTTCGCGACTGGGGGCAAGCCCACCTCGATCGCTTCTTCTACCGCGATCGCCTGGACTATCGCCGGACGCTGATCGAATTTGGGCGCGCCTTGACCAATGAAGTGCGACTCGAGCCTCTGCTGAGTTCGGTGCTGGACCGCATATCGCAAACCCTTCTGGTCGACCGCCTCGCTGTGTTTCTCGAGGACGCCGCGAATCCGGGCCGCTTCGCGCTGTCGCGTTCGATGGGCTTGCAACGCGGTGGCGGATTGGACCTGAGCTTCCTCGATCCCGCCCGCCCGGCGCTCGCGCGCGGGTGCCTCTTCTTCGAATCGGCGCGAGCAGCGACAGAGGAAACGGATTCCGTTCGCAGCACCCTCGAGCAATTGGACCTGAACTACTTTATCGCCTGCCGCTTCCACGATCGTACCGTCGCAGTTCTTGGCCTCGGCAAGACGGTGGACGGCGACTATCTTTCGAGCGAAGACCTGGAGCTGCTCTCCACGATCGCCGGCTATCTTGCCATCGCCATCGAGAACGCGAGGCTCTATCAATCGCTCGAGCAGAAGGCCTTCCAGATCGAGCGCCTCAAGGATTTCAGCGAGAATATCGTCGAATCGCTGAAGATCGGCATCGTCACGGTCGATCTCGAGGACCGTGTCGAATCCTGGAACTCACAGCTCGAAGATCTGCTCGAAGTTTCGCGGCGTGGCGCGCTCGGCCGGAATCTGCGCGAAGTTCTGCCGCTTGATCTCGTGGCGGAAATCGCTTCCCACGGTGCGAACGGGCACGTTTCCGGTATCTACAAGTTTCATCTGAACACGCAAACGGGGCGCCATCTCGTCGTCAACATCTCCGTAACGCCCCTCGTCGGCAAGAACGGCGCGCGGTTGGGCCGGTTGATCCTCCTCGACGACATCACGCAGCGCGTGCGCCTAGAAGAGCAGATGGTGCAGACCGAGAAGCTTACGTCGCTTGGATTGCTCGCAGCGGGCGTGGCTCATGAAGTGAATACGCCGCTCGCCGTCATTTCGAACTACATTCAGATGCTCGCGAAGCAGATTCCGCCCGAGGACGCCCGGCAGAGGACGATCGAACGAATCGTCAAGCAGACGTTCCGCGCGAGCGAGATTGTCAACAATCTGCTGAACTTTTCGCGTACGGGCTCGATGGAATTCAGCCAAGTCGACCTGAATTCGGTGCTCGAGGAAACGCTGACGCTCGTGCAGCACCCGTTCCGCACGGCGCAGGTGAACGTGATCAAGAATTACAAGGAACCGTTACCGGCCGTCCTCGGTTCGACGACACGCTTGCAGCAGGTGTTCCTGAATCTGTTCATGAACGCGCGCGACGCGATGCCCGGCGGCGGAATGCTCGAGGTCCGCACTGGCTCGCGGAACGGCTCCGTTGAAGTCGAAGTCACGGACACCGGAGCCGGAATCGCCGCCGAACATCTGGGCCGCATTTTTGACCCGTTCTTCACGACGAAATCCTCCGGCCGCGGCACCGGGCTCGGTCTCTCGGTCAGCTACGGTATTATCAAGGAGCACGCCGGCAAGGTCGACGTGCGTTCAACGCCGGGAAAGGGTACTTCGTTCCGAATCGAATTCCCGGCTGCCAAGAAAGCAGTTCATGCCTAGAGGATCGATTCTCGTCGTCGACGACGAAGCGGAAATTCGCGAAGGTCTCGAAGCGCTTCTTACGTCCGAAAACTTCGACGTCACGCTCGCCGAAAGCGGCGAGGCCGGTTTGCAGCGCCTCGGGGATCGCCCCTTCGACCTGCTGCTTCTCGACGTCAGCTTGCCCGACCGCAACGGCATCGAGCTGCTTCGCGAGATTCGTCAGCGCGATCCACAACTGCCTGTCATCCTGATTACCGCCTTCGGCTCGATCGACATGGCGCGCGCAGCCTTCAAGAGCGGCGCGCAAGACTACATCACAAAACCATGGTCGAATGACGAACTCATCGCCCAGGTTTCCCTGGCTATCGAGGGGCACCGACTGCGCGAAGAGAACGTACAGCTCAAGCGCGCCCTCAAGCAGCGCTATAATTTCCCGAACATCGTCGGCAAGAGCGAGAGAATGCTCGCGGTGCTCGATCTCGTCGCGCAGGTTGCGCCCTCCCGCTCCACCGTCCTGATCAACGGCGAAAGCGGCACGGGCAAAGAGCTGATCGCGAAGGCGATTCATTCGGCTTCGCCGCGCGCGGAAAAGGCGTTTATTCCGGTCAACACAGGCTCGATTCCCGTCGATTTGCTCGAGTCCCAGCTTTTCGGCCACGTCAAGGGCGCTTTCACCAGCGCCGTCGCTTCAAAGAAGGGCCTGTTCGAAGTCGCAGACCAGGGCACAATTTTCTTCGACGAAATTTCCACGATCAGTCCGGAGACGCAGGCGAAGCTTCTCCGCGTGATTCAAGAACGCGAATTCATGCGCCTCGGCGGCACGGAGACGATCAAGGTCGACGTCCGCATCCTCGCGGCCTCCAACGAAGACCTCATGAAGCTCGTGCGCGAGGGCCGCTTCCGCGAGGACTTGTACCACCGCCTCAACGTTATCTCGCTGCAGCTTCCGCCTCTCCGCGATCGCAAGGAAGACATCCCGCTGCTCGTCGAGCGCTTTCTCGGGCAGTTCTGCCGCGAGAACAACAAACCTCCACACGGCTTCACTCACGGCGCCCTGAAGCTTCTGATGGATTACGACTGGCCGGGCAACGTGCGCGAACTCGAAAATGTGGTCGAACGGGGCGTCGTGCTTTCGACGCAGGAATCGATGGACGTGGACCTGCTCCCCGAAAGCGTTCGCTCGCGCGAAATCGTCAAGGGCGTCCGCCTGCAGCTCGCCGAATTCCTGCCGCCGTTGCCGGGCGAAGTCGGCTCGCGGGGCGCGGCTCCCGCTCCGTCACTCTTCGAGATCCTGGAGGAAGTCGAGCGGCGCATCATCGTCGATATGCTCGAGCGAACGAACTGGAATCAGACGGAGGCTGCCGAGCGCTTTCAGATTCCGCTTTCAACCCTCAACCAGAAGATCAAGCGCCTTGGTATCGAAACGCGCCGCCGGAATGGCGCCGTCCTCCGTAGCCCCACCCTCGGCTACAGCGAGGATCCCGCCGAATTCTCGGCCGGGTAGTAACCTATCCCCACGCAGCAATCAAACAAAAGAAGCAGGTCAACTCTCAAGCTGGAGCTAGATCCAGATCAAGAAACAAGCGGCCGGCCGGCGATGCTCTCCAGGATTTTGTACGGGGCAACTTGTGGCGCAATGAGCGCCGAAGGTGGAATCAAGACGGTCTGCTCGATTGCAAACCGGCCCGACAGCACGGCGTGGGCCACACAATCCGTGAACACAAGCCACGTGGCCATCGGCGGGAACTCCATGCGCATCTTCGGGCAGTTTTGCTGAAACTCGCGGTTCTCTTTCAGGTAGTCGTGGAACCGCAGCATGAACATGTCGTAGGGCGTGCGGCCGAATCCGCCGAAGCCGAGCTTCGCTCCCCAATCCTGCATCGTGCGGCTCACGAAGCCGTCTTCCTCGGCAAACTGCCGCAGACCCGCACGCTCCGCGTGAGCTTTCGCAAGCAATTCGAAGTCTTCCGTCGTGTTCCAAACGCGAGGCTTTTCGGGGTTCAGATTCGTGAACACGCGCAGGATGCGCCCGCCGCGAGTCGGCCGGCTCGGAAACGCATCGACGTGCAACAGATCATTGCGCTTGTGCAGCGGCAGGCCGCGCCGCTCCTCTTCGATCGGACGAAAACTCGCGAAATCGAGCGTCCACCGGCCCGCGTAAGGTGAGAGGAATTGCTTCAGGAACTCGATCACCTGCCCGCTGTAGTCGCGGAAAATCCCGTGCACGCGCTGGATCGTCGCTGAATCGCCTGAGACGCCCCGCAGCACGTCTTCCGTGGGGCGGTACGAGACGTTCTTGTGCAACCGCAGGTCTGTCCACTCCTGCGCGAGCAAGAATTCTCGGTCGGCCGCCGGGAAGCGGAACGGCGGCTCGCGAAAAAACAGGATTTGCCCACGTTCGAGCAGCTCGCAGTAAGCACGCGCCCGCGCGTCGCGCTGCTCCGGGCGGACCCATCCGCCCTGCTTGTAGTCTTCCACCAAAATCGGTGAACTCGGCATCACACCTTCGCTTTCGATGTTTCGGCCTTGGTATTGCCGGCCGCCCCAGCCGCTCTGTAATTCCTCGGGAGCAGCGTCGTCGAAAGATCCACGCCCGAAAGATCCACGCCATCCAGGTTCGTTTCGCGAAGAATCGTTGTTTTCAGACTTGCTCCCCGAAAGTCCGCCCCGCTCACTTGCGCGTCGCGCAGATTGGCGGCTCCAAGATCGGCCCCGCGCAGGATCGCCATCCGCAAGTCGGCGCGAAAAAGTTCCGTACCCGCGATCAGCGCTTCGGTCAGGTCCGCTCCGTTCAAATTCGCCTCGGTCAAATCCGCCTTCCGCAGGTCGGCCTTGCGCAGCTGCGCCTTGTGCAAGTCGGCCGAACTGAGCTTCGCCTCTCTCAAGTTCGCACCCTCGAGATTCGCGCCCTCGAGATTGACGTATGCCAGGTTCGCGCGCTGCAGGTCCGCGTGAGACAAATCCGCTCCCGACAAGTCCGCGCGCGCGCCCGTCTCGTCCCCTTTCACGAATCGCTCGTGACGCTCCAAAATCTCGGATACCCGCTTGCCGTTGTGTCGGATGCTGCGCGCCGATCTCTGCCCCGACCCCTTTAGAGCGTCAAGAATCCCCATGTTTCCGTCCTCGCCATGCCTCTGAACCCGTCCATTCTACTAGATTCGGCAACGGATTCGAGAGGCCGCGCGGCGCCGGTTCCGCCCGGACACTTGTACCAGCGACAACTGTGCGCGTCCCACCCACGTTGCAGCGTGTGATAAGGTTACTAGCATGGACCTCCTCCAGACTCTCCGGAACCGGGCGCGCGTGCATCCGCAGAGAATTGTCCTGGCCGAGGGCGAAGATGAGCGCGTCCTCCAGGCCGCCGCGCGAGCCATCGCGGAGAATTTCGCCAGACCGGTGCTCCTCGGCCGCGCTCCCGTAATTCGCTCCGCCGCCGACCGCCTGGGCATACGCCTCGACGGGATGGAGATTCTCGACCCGGCATCAAGTTCCCGGCTCGGCTCTTATGCGCAGATTTACCTCGACCGGCGTCGCGCACGCGGCGCCACGCTCGAGGAAGCCGACGAGACCGCCCGCAAGCCAATCTATTTTGCCGCATTGCGGGTTACTGCCGGTGACGCCGATGGATCCGTGAGCGGGGCCGCGAATCCTCCCGCGGACGCAATCCGGGCGGCGCTCCATTCGATCGGCTTGGCCCCCGGCGCTCGGATTTTGTCCAGCTTCTCGCTGATCGTCCTTCCCTCTCAGACCCGCGCCTCTTTCGGCCATAGGAATGCCCTTGTTTTCGCGGATTGCGGCGTCGTACCCGATCCTTCCGCGCAAGACCTCGCTGATATCGCCATCGCGACCGGGGACAATGCCCGCGCCCTTCTCGAAGCCGAGCCGCGCGTCGCGCTCCTTTCGTTCTCGACCAAAGGCTCAGCGTCGCACGCCCGAATCAACAAGATTCGCGAAGCGCTGCGCATCGCGAACGCTCGCCGTCCCGACCTCGCCATCGATGGAGAGCTTCAGGCAGACGCCGCGCTCGTGAATTCCATCGCCGCCTCGCAGGCGCCCGGATCTCCCGTCGCGGGCCGTGCGAACGTCCTGATTTTCCCGGACCTCGACTCTGGAAACATCGCCTCTAACTTGGTCCAGCAGCTCGCGGGCGCGGCGGCACTTGGGCCGATCCTGCAAGGCTTGGCCTTGCCCGCCAACACCGTGTCACGCGGCTGCTCGGCAGACGACGTTGCCGACGTCATCGCCATCACCGCCGTTCAGGCGATCGCCGGTAAGCATGCAAAAGCCGCGGGAAACTGAGCGCAACATGAGGCCTCGCAACCAATTCTCACTTCCTTGGCAGCCTCATTCCGTCGAGCAATCCCGGTGGTCCATCTTGGTGCGCCTCGGGCCGTTCGCTGTGGCGATGGTCCTTGCATCCATCGCATTCGCTCAACAGACCCCAGATGTTCCTCGCGAAGAGATTGTCGCCAACCTCGCGGCGGGCCGCGTCGTAGTCGCAGTCGTGAAGGATGCCATTCTCGTCGCGACGGTTGAGAACCCCATCGAGGCCCAAACTCGCCCGCCGATTCCCGTTAAGCTCAGTTCCGAACGGCTTGCCGTGACCATGGGAGCCGTGGATTGGTTTTCTCCCTCGTCCCAGCAGGATCTCGCTCGCATTGACGCAGAGTTGCCGCGCCTGCGCGGCCATCTCGTCAGCAGCGGCCCTCGCCTCGGGCAGGCCGAAGCCGGTAGCGAAGCTTCCGATATCGAAGTGATTGGCCAGGGCGTAATGGAACGATTGAACAGCGTCGCGCGCGACCTCCACAGCAAGATCGACCAACCGTCCGATGAGCCGCTCACGCAACTCGTCATCGCCGATTATCTCGTGGGCTATGGGGCCGAAGTCTGGCAGGTCACCTACGACATCGAGCAGCAACAGGAGCGGGGGGATTTCTGGGATACCCGTGTACTAAGGCCGAAATATCTGCAGTTCTGGCCACCCCAGAAGGGCCAGCCACACACGCTGGTCGAGTTTGCCTATCCGCCCGAAAATCCTCCGCCTTCGCTGCTCGACCTTCTGCGCCAAAAGGATCCGCGCCTCGAGAAGCTAATCGCCTCCGATCCCAGGATGGGGGAAGTCGCAAGCCGCTTTCTGGAAGGGGACAGCAAGAAAATCAAGTCGGAGGATGCCACCCAATTCCTTCGCGCTGCTCTTGCCGCTATCGTGCCCCCGAACGCTCGCCAAACCTTCGCAACAATCGGCGCGGAGTCGGGTTTTGCCTGGGTCCTGGCTCCTCCTCCCGAGCCGAAGCGGCCCGGCCAAGCCAAGAACCAAGAACGGCCTGCGGATGCGCCGTCCCTGATCAAACAGCCAAATTAAGCTCTTCGGGTGGATTGGTGCTCGCGTCAATTCGGGAGGCTGCACCGCTTGGACTACTTCTTTTTTTGAGCGAGCTCTTCCTGCAGCCGGGCATTCTTCTCCGCCACCGACCGCGCAAGATCTTCCTTGTGTGCCACAAGCTTCTTGGCCATTTCCGGGTCCGAGACTCCCAGGATTTGGGCGGCAAAGATCGCCGCATTGACGGCTCCCGCTTTGTCAATCGCCATCGTGCCGACGGGAATGCCTGCGGGCATTTGGACTGTTGCCAGCAGGGCATCGAGTCCCTTCAGGCTGCTCGTCGCCATCGGAACGCCGATCACCGGCAGCGTCGTGCTGGCCGCCATCACCCCCGCCAGGTGCGCCGCCGCACCAGCTGCGGCAATCACTACCTTCAATCCACGCGCCACCGCCGAACTCGCGTATTCGTGCGCTCGCTTCGGTGTCCTGTGCGCGGAGAGGACCTCCATTTCATACGGAATCCCGAACTTCTCGAGCGTCTTCCCGCTCTCGCTCATCACCGCATAGTCGCTGTCCGAGCCCATCACAATCCCAACCAACGCCGCGGTCCCGCCTCGTCCCTTCGCCACCGTACGTCCTCCCGCTCTCAAGCTAAGCGCCTCGTCTCCCGCGCCCCTTTCTCACCTCACGCCGCCCCTCGCCCCTTTACGGTTCCAGCCGCGGCAATGTCACTCCGATGAAAGGACCCTGGAATTCTAATAGTACTAGCAACGTCGTAGGAACGCGCGCGAGCGTTCGCGAGATCAGTGCCTAGCGCGGAAACTGAAAGGACTCTGCCACTACTTGTGTAGGTGAATCTCCCTTTTCGGGTTGTCCCGCCATGGAAAACCTTAATATCCGATCCTTGTGGAACCTGGTCAAGACCCTCGATCGGCAAGCCTGTCTTGGGATTTCCGGGGTACCCCTCGGACGCAATGACCACGCATACGCTGGCGGATGGTGACCACTTGGGCTTCACGGTACTTAGCTGGCCACCCGCTGCGGCGAGGCATGCCTCGGCCAAATCGAACTCCACCCGCAAGACAATCGCCTGCGTTTCCGGATCGCCCAGCCGGCAATTAAACTCGAGGACCTTGGGACCATCGGCGGTGAGCATCAGGCCAAAATAAAGAAAGCCATGGTAGGAGATTCCGTCTGCCCTGAGTCCCTTCAATGTCGGGCGAACGACGGTTTCAACGATTGCAGCTTCCAAGCCAGCTGGAAGGAGATCATTGCTCGAATAAGCGCCCATGCCGCCCGTGTTGGGTCCCTCATCGTTATCAAACGCTCGCTTGTGGTCTCGCGTCGGCGCCATCGAGATAAAATTCTCTCCGTCCGTGAGGATGATGTACGAGAGCTCCTGCCCCCGAAGGCCCTCCTCCAGCAGAACCTGCTTGCCGGCGTCCCCGAACTCGCGGGCGTCCATCACCCGGTCGACGAACGCGGTCGCCTCGTCAGGGGACGAGGTTACGAGGACTCCTTTCCCGCCGCACAGCCCGTCGGCCTTAATTACGAGGGGCCAATCAACTTCGCAGAGTTCTGCATACACGTCCACAGGCGAGTCGAAAATGCCGTAAACCGCGGCGGTCGGAATCTTATGTCGCTCCATGAACCTCTTTGCGAACACTTTGCTGCCTTCGAGCTGCGCTCCGTCCCGAGTCGGCCCCAGGACCATCAGCCCGCGCTTCGCGAATTCGTCCGCGATACCCAGCACCAGCGGCAATTCCGGTCCGACGACGGTGAGGTCCACCCCGAGCTTCTCCGCCAAGTCCGCCGCAGCCGCCACCTCCTTCACGTCGAGCGGCACGCATTCCGCGTCGTCGGAAATGCCCCCGTTGCCTGGCGCGCACCACACCTTTTCAACCAACGGGCTCTGCCGGAACTTCCAAACCAGTGCGTGTTCGCGACCCCCGCCGCCGATCACCAATATCTTCACGAATCCATCTCCAATCGAGCTTCGAACGATACGGCGGCTCATCCTTGAGTGTCAACAGGAGTTCATCCTTGCTCCGGCCGCGCGAAAATGGTTCTATCGAGTGAGAAAATGCACTGGGATTTCGCACTCATTCTCGTGGTTCTCGGGGCTGCTGTTCCGTTGGCTGGGCGTCGGCGCGTCCGCCAACTCATGCAATTACCCGCAACCACGAAAATAGACCGACTCTCGATTTACTCATCGACTATTGCCTCACAGATTACAATAGCAGCTGTCATCCTTTGGAGGGCTACCGCCCACGGTTGGCGAGCGCCGGAACTTGGACTTTCGATCCCGCGCCCGGCTCTCACGGCCGCTATCGCGATCCTTCTTTCCTTACTCATCTTCGTGAACCAGATCTTCAGCATCCGGCGACTCGCCACGCACCCCGCTGGAATAAAAGGACTTCTTCCTCAGCTCGCCCTCAAGGTGTTTCCCCAAGATGGGGCCGAGCGGCTGGTGTTCTTTGCCCTCGTGTGCACGGTAGCTGTCTGCGAGGAATTGATCTATCGGGGCTTTGTGCAGCATGTCGCCCAAGAATTCGGCCCGGACTCACTGATGTGGGGCATCGTCGTCTCCTCGGTCTTCTTCGCGTTCGCCCATCTCTACCAGGGCGGAAGGGGCCTGCTTTCCACGTTCCTCGTAGGCGTGGTTTTCGCATCCGTTCGATTCTGGACCGGGAGCTTGCTTCCGACGATATCGGCTCACTTCGTCGCAGATCTGACGGTGGGTCTGCTTGCGCCGGGGCGGCTGCGTGCTGCGCTCGCCGCTCAACCCGCCGATCCAGTCTCGCCTGCGGCTTCGGCGGAAGACAATCCGTCATGACGGCGAGTGGAGGGCACCTCCTGACCGACGACCGAATTCGGGAGGCTTTGGCGCCATATGGCGCCACTCCGGACGCCACCGTCTGCCATGCCATTCGTGCTTACACGGACCTCCTGCTTCGCTGGAACCAGCGCGTTTCGCTTACCACGGTTACCTCTCCTGAGGAGATTCTCCGATTTCACTTTGGCGAGAGCGTATTTGCCGCGTCTACTGTTCTGATTCAAAATGGTCGGCTCGCCGACTTTGGTTCCGGTGCCGGATTCCCTGGTCTCCCGCTCGCCTTGTTCGCACCCGCCTTGGATGTCAGTTTGATCGAGTCGAACACCAAGAAGGCGGCGTTTCTCTTGGAAGTGCAGCGAATTTTGCAACTGCACAACGTCCGCGTTCTTCGCGGGCGCGCGGAGGATTTGTCGTCAACAGAGGCAGGGTTCGATTTCGTAACTGCGAGAGCGATTGGACGATTTCGGGAACTTCTTGCCTGGGCTGCGCCGAGATTGAACTCGAATGGCAACCTCGTTCTTTGGCTCGGCGAGGATGACGCCCGCGACGTCTCGAAGAGTTCAGACTGGATTTGGCTCCCTCCAACAAGAATCCCGGGAACGGAGAGACGGTCGCTTCTGGTCGGTTCGCGTTCTTCAGCAGGCCCCAAATCGCGATGATGACGGGCCGTCCGATTGAATTTGTTCCACGTGGAACATTTCGAGCGAGTGTCCTCTGGCTCAGTGCCGATCCATGGCGCGCCGATCAAATTGTTCCACGTGAAACATCTTGCAAGCCACCGGAACCCTCTGCTACATTCCACTTTCATCCTGGGGGCAGATTTGGCGCGGGTCATCGCGATCGCCAACCAAAAAGGGGGCGTCGGCAAGACAACTACAGCTGTCAACCTTGGCGCCTCTCTCGCCGCCTCCGAAAAGCCAACCCTAATCATCGACTGCGATCCCCAAGCGAACACTACCAGTGCCCTCGGTTTCCCCAAAGATCCGGCTCGCCGAACGCTCTACCAGACCCTCATCCTAGGCGAGCCCATCGAGCGAATAACCATTGACGCCCAAGTCGAGGGCCTTGAGCTGATCCCCTCAGACAAAAACCTCGTCGGTGCCGCCGTAGAGCTCGTATCGGTCGACCATCGGGAATACCGCCTCAAGGCGGCAATCCAGCACATCCGCGACAAGTATGCCTATGTCCTGATCGACTGCCCGCCGGCACTCGATCTCCTGACTTTGAATGCTCTGGCAGCGAGCGACTCCGTCTTAGTGCCGATCCAGTGTGAGTACCTCGCCCTTGAAGGCGTTTCAGAGCTTCTGGACACGCTCATGCGGCTCCGCCGGACAATCAATCCATCCCTCGCAATAGAGGGCATTCTCCTCACGATGTATGACGACCGGACGACGCTCTCGAAGCAGGTTGCGGCTGACCTCCGGAGCTTCTTCGGCTCCCAGGTATTCGAGTCGGTCATACCTAGGAACGTCCGTCTAGCCGAGGCTCCTAGCCACGGGATGCCAGTCATATTCTACGACATACATAGTAGAGGAGCGGAGGCTTACATCCAGCTCGCCAAGGAGGTTATCGCCAATGACCAGAAACGCGTTGGGCAAGGGTCTGAGCGCGCTGATCCGGGAACCGGAGCCAGCGCCTCGGCCGCAGCAGCAGGTACCGGCCCCGGGAGCGGGAGCAGCAGCGGCGGCGGCGCCGGCCCTCGCACCCAGTAGCGGCATGCTCCAGGTCGATATCGACCTGATCGATCCCAGCCCCTACCAGCCCCGCACCCGTTTTCGCGAAGAGGCCCTCGACGAGCTGGCCCGCTCCATTCGGGCGAGCGGCATCGTCCAGCCTCTGGTCGTTCGCGGATTTGGCGCGAGATACCAGCTGATCGCCGGCGAACGTCGCTGGCGGGCCGCGCAACGAGCTGGCCTGCAGCGCGTCCCTGTCGTTATCCGCGACGTGCCCGAAGAGCTGGCCCTCGAGATGACCCTCGTCGAGAACCTCCAGCGCGAGGATCTCAATCCGATGGAGCAGGCGCGCGCTTTTCAGCGCCTGATCGACGAATTCGCGCTGACGCAAGAACAGGTTGCCGAGCGTACGGGCAAAGACCGAGCCACGATCGCGAACTCCGTGCGCCTCCTGCGTCTTGAAGAACCCATTCAGGAACTCCTCGAGGAGACTCGCATCACCGCCGGCCACGCACGCGCTCTCCTTGCCGTCGGTGACACCAACGAGCGCATCGCCCTCGCACGCAAGGTCGCGCGCACCGGCATGACTGTGCGCCAGGTCGAGCGACTAACCGCTCGTCTCGCCAAACCCGGGCACCGCGCGCAGCCGCCCCGCCAAATTGACCCCAACACGAAGGCGGCAGTCGAGGAGCTACAGCGGGAATACGGGACTCGCGTAGTAATCCATCCCGCCCACATGAAGAAGCCCGGTCAACTCATCTTTGAATACTATACAGATAGTGATTTGACGCGCCTGTACGACATCCTCATGCAATGAATAGGGATAGTATAACTACACAGATAGCATGAAGGGCTCTCAAAATGCCTCTTGGCTTTTTTGACCGTAAACGTCAGCCTTCCGGTGATTGGAGCGGGTTTCTCGAGGACGGGGTTCGCCTGGAAGGGAAGCTCGAATCGCCCGGGACGTTTCGTGTGGATTGTCGCATGAAGGGCGACCTCGTTTCGGAGGACACCCTGATCTTGGGCGAGCACGCCTTGGTTGAAGGGCAGATGACCTGCGGCTCGGCGATCATTGCCGGCCGGTTCGATGGCACCATCCGTGCGCGGACGAGAGTCGAGATTCACACAAAGGCCGTCGTGGCAGGCGAGATTCACACTCCCTGTCTGATCATCGAACCAGGCGGCATCTTTGACGGTAATTGTCATGTGCTCGCACCGAGAGAATCCGCAAAGCCCGTAACAATTGTCATCCGTTCCGCCGCGGCGCACGCCTAGGGGGCCGCACGAGGGTCGCAGGGCGCTATAATCACCAGTTGGCATTTAGGAGAATTCCCGTGGCGGAAAGCTCTGTTCGCCTGACGCAGGCAGTGAAGGCGGCCGGCTGCGCAGCGAAAATGAGTCCCAGTCTGCTGGACTCGGTCTTGAAGCGGTTTCCGCCGCCCACGGACCCCAATCTCCTGGTCGGCTTCGAAACCAGCGACGACGCCGGCGTCTACCGGCTCACCGATGAGATCGCTCTGGTTCAGACGGTTGATTTCTTTACGCCCATCGCGGACGACCCCTACGTCTTCGGCCAGATTGCTGCCGCGAACTCCTTGAGCGACGTCTATGCCATGGGCGGCCGGCCGATCTCGTCTCTCTCGGTGCTTGGCTTCCCCGCTGCGGGTGCACCCGACACGCTCGAACAGATTCTTCGCGGCGGCCTGGACAAGATGAACGAAGCCGGATGCACGCTGGTGGGCGGCCACTCGATTCGGGACGACGAGCTGAAGTTCGGTTACGCGGTGACTGGCTTGATTCATCCGCAGCATATCTGGCGGAACGTCGGCGCTAAACCCGGCGATGTCCTGATCCTTACCAAGCCCGTCGGTACCGGCGTGATTTCGACCGCACTCAAACAGGGCAAGGCTGAGGAACCTTGGGTGGCCGCGTCCACAGCGTCGATGACGCGCCTGAATCGCGACGCCGCCGACGCGCTGCACGAGATCGAAGTGGCGGACGATGGCAACTCTTCGATTCACGCGGTCACGGATGTTACCGGTTTCGGCCTGCTCGGACACGCTCGCGAGATGGCCGTCGGCAGCCGCGTTTCGATGCAAATCGACCCCACCCGCATCGCATACCTCCCCGGCGCGATCGACGCCGCACGCGCGAAATTCTTTTCGGGCGGCCTGAAGAACAACCTTGAGTTCGTCGAAGGCTGCGTCGGCTTTTCCGCCAGCGTCCCAGAGGAGTTCCGTGCGCTGCTTTACGACCCGCAAACCTCAGGCGGCCTGCTTGTGTCGCTCGCCCCGGCGGCTGCGGACGCCGCGATGCCTGCGTTCGAGCGCCGCGGCGTCCCCGCGCGCGTGATTGGGGCCGTTGTCGACAAGCGCTCGCCGCTGATAGAAATCTCCTGATTTCCGCCGAATCGTGTACACTCTCGCTTTTTCACCTCTTTCATGGATCCGATAACCCACGGAATCACGGGCGCTCTGCTTGGCAAGGCGTATTTTTCGAAACGTGAAGCGCGCGTCTCGATCGCCGCGATGGTGCTCGGCGCAGTTTTTCCAGACGTTGATGTTTTCGCCGACGCCATTTCGCGCGACCCTCTCGCCATTGTCAGATATCACCGCGCGATCACGCATTCGTTCGTAGGCTTGCCGTTCTTCGCCGTGCTGCTCGCGTGGCTGACGCGGTGGGTTGCGCGCCGTTACAAATTCGAGGCGCCCTCTTTTGGGAAGTTGACGTTTATTTACGCCATCGGAATCGCGAGCCACATCGTTCTCGACGGCATGACGTCGTTCGGCACCCGAATGTGGATGCCGCTCTCATCGACCCGCGTCGCGTGGGACCTGCTCTTCATCGTCGACTTCTCGTTCACGTCGATTCTGCTGTTGCCTCAGATCGCCGCTTGGATTTACAGCGAGCGCGCGAAGGCCCCGCTCCGCGCCGTGTCGATGTGGATTGTGTTCACTGCCGCTGCCGTCGGCGTGTGGCGGATCGCTATGGCGTTCGCCGTTGCATTTCATCTTTGGGTGGTTGCGGTCGCATCCGTCGTTATGGCCATTTTGTTTTTTCTCCCGGCGGTCCGCGGTTGGGGCTTTGGCGTAACGCGCTCTGCCTGGTGTCAGGCGGCCCTTTACGCGGCGATTGCATATCTTCTCGCCTGTGGCATTGCCCACCACGCCGCGATGCGCCGCGTGGAGGATTTTGCTGCGGCGAATCACATCGCGGTGGTTCGCATTGGCGCCTTGCCTGTACCTCCGTCGCTGCTCCAATGGGGCGACGCGATTCGAACGCCGGACGGCGTCTACGCCGCTCGCTTCGATCTTCGCGATTCCAGTCCCCCGGTGTTTCACTTCAGTCCAGATTCTTCGCCGGACGTCTTCACCGCACGCGCCCTGGAGCTGCCCGAAGTTCGTCTGTATTGGACTTTTGCCCGCTTTCCGTTGATTCAATCGCTCACCGAGGGCAGCGATCACATCGTTGAATTCGGCGAAAACCGGTTTGTCAGCCGCCGGCGACAAGGCCCGCAACCCTTCACATACGGCGTGGTCTTCGATTCATCCGGCAACGTGGTCGAAGAAGGTTGGCTGACAAACGGAATGCTGTTGCGCAACATGAGAAGCGTTAGGCCGAAGCCTGCGGATGGGGCGCGATGAAGGTACTCGTTTTTAGCGACATCCACGGAGACATCCGCGCCCTCGAGCGCGTGATGGCGCAGCCTGCCGACGTTTACATTGCCGCCGGCGATCTCTCGACTTTCGGACGCAGCCTCGAACGGTGCGGCGAAGTGTTGCGGCCCTTCGGCGAGCGCCTCTGGCTGCTCCCTGGAAATCACGAAAGTCACGAACAGGCGCGCTCGTTGTGCCAGCGGTTCGGCTTTGTCGATTTCCACCGCCAAGTGCGTGCGCTCGAATCGTCAGCGGGCCCGACGTACTGGGCCGGCCTCGGTTATAGCAACATCACTCCGTTCAACACGCCCGGCGAATATTCGGAAGACGAAATCGCCGGCGCGCTCACGATGTTCGAAGGCAAGCGGCCGCTCTATCTTGTTGTCCATTTTCCGCCGCGCGACACGAAGCTCGACGAGTTCGCTCCTGGCAGGCACGCCGGCAGCCCGGCGTTGCGCGAATGGGTCGAACGCGTTCAGCCCGCATTTCTGTTCTGCGGCCACATTCACGAAACGGCCGGTCTGCGCGATCGCATCGGCGCAACCGAATGTTTCAACGTCGGCAAGGAAGGTCACATCGTGCAGCTTTAGACCTGCGACGTTTCCCGGAGCAGTCTTCGTGGGTGTGTCGCTATTTCTTCGTGTGTGTGGCGGGATAAACCACTAACTGGCGGTGATCGCCGGAGCCTTCGCTCACGGTGCGAACTCCCGGCGCGCCGTTGAGCTCAAGGTGAATCAGGCGGCGGTCGCGCGGCGACATGGGGTTGAAACGAAAGGGCTGTCCCGTCTCGCGCACTCGCTGCGCGGCCACGCGCGCGGACAGCTTCAATTCTTCTAGCCGCGTCGCGCGGTACTCGCCGCAATCGAATCGCACGCGATCGTGCATCACGGGCTCCAGCCGGAGCCACCGATGCGCCAGATATTCGAGCGCCAGCAGCAGCTCTCCATTGTGCGATAAAAGAAGTTCCTCATCCGCGCCGCGGAATCGCACTGTTAGGTCCGCATCTTCGCGTTCACCCTCGGGCGCCGGCTCAGACGAAATCTCATACTCCAGTTCGAGTTTCATCTCGCGCAGCGCCAGATCGAGGAGACGCTTCAGTTCCTCGGCCGCGCGCTGGCGGTCGAGCGGCGCTGCGTTCTGCGGCCGCACCTTGATGGGCGGTTTCTTCGAAGCGTGGGCTCTTCCGTCGCTCATTCGGTCTTCTTCTTGAACTTCCCCTTCGCGGGAAGCGGTTGCGTGCGGTTCAGATAGTACTGCTGGCCGACGCCCACCAGGTTGCTTGTAAACATGTACAAGTTCAAGCCGCTCGAGAGCGTGAAGAAAAACGCCGCGAACATCAGCGGCATCAGGTTCATCATTTTCTGCTGCGCCGGATCGACCGTTGTCTGCGGCGTCATCTTGGTCATCAGGTACATCGTGATCGCCATCAGGATCGGCAAAATGTAATACGGGTCTTTTGCCGATAGGTCGTGGATCCAGCCGAGCCATGGCGCGTGACGAAGCTCGATCGCGCCGTTGAGCACGCGCCAGAGCGCCCACCAGATCGGCATCTGGAAAACCATAGGCAGGCAGCTTCCCATCGGGTTGATACCCTCCCGCTGGTAAATCGCCATGATTTCCTCGTTCATCTTCCGCTTGCGCGGATCGCTCATCGAATACTTCTTGTAGCGGTCCTGGATCGACCGGATTTCCGGCCCCACTTTCTGCATCTTCTGCATCGACCGCCAGCTCTTCATCTTCAGCGGGAACAAGGCGAAGTTGATGATGAGCGTCAGCGCGATGATCGCCCAGCCGTAGTTCGGAACGTATCGATGGACCCATTGCAGGACAAACAGCAGCGGTTTCGCGATCACGCCGGTCCAACCGAAGTTCACGAGCTGTTCGAGATTGGGCTGCACGCGGCTCAGAAGCGCGAGGTCCTTTGGCCCGACGTACAAACGCATCCGCAGGGGTTCGCCGCGCGCGTCTCCAGCCGCCATTTCCGCCACCGGCTCCGTTTCCGGTTTGCCGTCGACCACGATGTTGTGGTTCTGCGTCGAATCCCACAGCGAGAGTTCGGCCATCCCGTCGGGAATGAACGCAGCGGCGAAAAACTGGTCTTCGATGCCCGCAAATTCGAGCGGCCCCGTCACCAGCGCGGGCTGGCTTTGATTGTCCTTGACGCCCAGGTTCTTGTATTGCAGCAGGGTCAGTTTGCCGTTCTGCTTGTAAAAAACAGTGAGCAGCTGCGACGCCTTGTAGACCGCCCTGTCGCCGAATCCCCCTCGCCACGCAATTCCCGCCGGCAGCGGCTTGCCGTCCAGCGAGACGGACACCTCCACCGTCGTCTGATAGTCCTGGTTGAAATCGAGCCTCTTCGTGACGTCGAGATGCCCGTCGCTGAAATGGAAGCTGATGCTGACCGGGGCTTCGAGCTGCGCCTGGTCCGCCGGGGATCCTCCTCCGCCCGCCGCCACTGAAACCTGGTAGAACTCGGTGTTGGCTAGCGACTCTGCTTGTGCGTCCGGCAGCGTCAGCGAGAACGGCCAGCCAAGCTGCTGCGAGGAATCCGGATTCACCAAATCAAGAGGCTTCGGCGGCTTCTGATCGTCGAGGTATTTCTTCAGTTTCCAGCTTCGAACCACGCCGCCGCGATTCGAGAGTTCGACGCGATAAAGAGGGCTTTCCACCACGATCGCCTTCTCCGCCGTCGCGCGAATCACGGAAATGCTGCCGCGCTTCGCAGCCGCGGCGGTCGCACCCGGTGGCGTCTCAGTCTTCTCCGCTCCCGATTGCGACGGCGCTGCCGCCTGCGTTGGCTGAGTCGGCTTTTGCGGAGGTGGAACTGGCTGAGGGAAAAAATGGGACCAAAGAAAAAGAATCGCAAGAGCGGCGATAACGAAAATGATCCCGCGGGACTGGTCGGAGAGGTCGCTCACAATTTCCGTCCCTTGGGTGGCTGAGGTCTTGTATCCGGCAGGAATGCCGGCCAAGTGTCAGCGGAATCGCGCCAACGAGGAGAACCTCCGTACTCTTCCGGCTCCGGCACGGGATCGAACCCGCCCTTTGTAAACGGGCGGCAGCGCAGCAACCGCTTCGCCGCCAGCGCCATCCCCCGCCGCGCGCCATGCATTGCAATCGCTTCCCGCGCGTAGTTCGAGCACGACGGATAAAATTTGCAAGCGCCGCCAAAAAACGGAGAGAGAAACACGATGTAGAAGCGCACGAACGCCAGCAGCACCCAAGAGCCAGGTGATTGCGCGCGCTTGTTCAACTCGGCGTCGCGGCGCCCGGATTCGGCGGCGTTGCCGTGCGCGGCAGCAGCTTGAGCAGCTCTTGCGTCAGCGCCGGAAACTGCGCTTTCGCCGTCGAGCTGCGCGGATGTATGACAATGTCCCATCCCGAAGAAATCTCCCGTCGGTGCAGCCTTAGAATTTCGCGCAAGCGGCGCCGGATTCGGTTGCGCCGGACCGCGTTTCCCAGCGCCTTCTTGATGCTCCATCCGAACCGGCTGAGTTCGAGGCCATTGGGGCGAAGAAAAACGGTAAATTCGCGGCTTGTCCGCCGTCGCCCCTCGCTGTACACCGCGTCGAATTCGGCCCGGTGCACCAGCCGGCAGGCGCGCGGAAACCCTTGCCGCGCCGCGTCAAACGCGCGTGAGGCTATGGCGCCCTTTCTTGCGTCGTTGCGCAAGGACCTTCCGTCCACCTTGACTCTTCATGCGTGCGCGAAAGCCGTGCTTCTTGTGACGGCGGCGCACATGAGGTTGATACGTCCGTTTCGGCAACGATGTTTCTCCTCTGCTTGTCCTGTGTGTCGCCCCGGCCCACCGGGACGCATGCCGCGCAAGAACCGCTTGCCTGCCGCCGGTTCCCCGGGCTCGGGAACGAATCTCAAGCGCAAGTCAAACGGTTAGTTTAGTCGACCTGCCCGGATGGGTCAAGAAACCTGGGGGCACCAGAGCATCCCAAGTTTCCGGTAAAGCCCGCCAATCGGGACCTTGTCGCCATTTTAGAAATGGCACCGCGTCTGAGCCCACCGGATGGGCACAGTTGCCAGGTCCTGGTGTTAACACGAATTTGAAGCGCGACCAAAATGCATACCGACGCGTCCTTCCGACGAACAATTGCTCGACCGCGCTCCCACGCCGCAATTCGCTTGACTACTTCAGGGGATACGTATATTCCAACTAAGAAATCTCCCATGTATCCTGTAGCAAAGTGCGCGCAGCCACTTCTGCTGATTTGCGCATTTCTTTTCAATATTCCCACCGCGCGCGGTCAGGACGATAGCTGCCTTCGCCACACAATTCAGTTCAGCTTGCTCAATCACCTAGGCCAACCCGTCGCCGATTTGAGCCCGTCTCAATTCGTGGTGACTTATCGAGGCAAGCCCGTTCGAATAATTTCAATCACACCGAGTCCTGGCCCGCGCCGGGTGCTAATTCTCATGGACGCCAGCGGCAACTTGCAAAGCACTCACGCGTTTGATTCCGACGTCGCAGACGAACTCCTAGACGACCTGCCACAGGGTACATACGTCGGGGTTATGGTGTTCGCCAAGCGACCGCCTGTCACACCTATATTCACAACCGATCGCGATTCCGTTCGTAAACAACTCCAGAGCTTTCGCGACGACCAAGATCTTGCGAGGACACCCAAGGGCAGTACTGCTCTGTTCGACGCGCTGCATCAGGGGAAGTCAGCATTCGGAACAGCACAGGAGGGCGACAGTCTGTACGTAATCTCAGATGGGGTGGACCATGCGAGCCAGATCAAGTGGGGCGAACTGGATGATGAACTGATTCGGCTCGGAATTCGGGTGTTTGGTATGCGGATCAAATGGCTTGGAGTCGACTTTGGTGTTGGCGACAACCTGCCGGACATGATTACGTTCACCGGGGGCTCCCCGGTCGTTCTATTCTTGAGCCGAGTGCATCTCGACGGGCTCCCTTTCACCGAAAATCTGCGTGATGACGCTGGCAAAAAGACCCGTTCGGCCACTGAGATTGACTGGCAGGCTCGCTTTATCGCCGATCTCAACAAGATGCAGATTGAGTTGCCGGAGCCGCCGCGCGGGAAACGGGAGGTCGAATTGCGCCTGGTCCAAAAATCCCCCGAACTTTTCCTCGTTTTCCAGCACACCCTGCCGCCTTGTTCTACCGCAGCGACCAAATAACGGACGCAATCATCCCGCTTAGCTATCGCGGGGCTTACTGCGATGCTATGTTACGCCGAGTCGTCGTCCCTTATCCTCTAGCTGTGCGCCCGGAAGTCGCCGGCTCTGCTAGCGCACCCAGCCCGCCTCAGTCGTAGGAAACCCCTGCTGACTCGGCAAACCGGAGCGGGCGCGTACGGAACTAAGCGCGCCGAATCTTCGTACCGTAGTCAAAACAGGGAATCGCATGACTTCCGCATCCACGCCCATAGGCCGGCCGTTCGGCTCACAACTGCCCGGTGATCACCAAGCCACGCACCTGCCTTGGTTGCGCTGCCTTACGACTTTCGCCTGCGCGGCAATCGCCTTCTACGCCATGCAGTATTTCTTCCTTCGTCCGCGAGGCCACTTCGGCGAACATTTCCGCCTCCTCATCGGACACGTATCCGGCGGCAGCATCGCCCTGCTCTTTGGCCCTTGGCAGTTTTCCGACCGCCTCCGCGCTCGCGCCCTCGGCCTTCATCGCTGGTTCGGCCGCATCTACCTTGCCGGAGTCGCGCTTGGATCAATCGCTGGCTTCGGCCTCGCTCTTTTCTCGGAGCAAGGTCTTCCGACTCACCTCGGCTTTGGCATCTTGGCCGTTCTTTGGTTTGCCACCGGCCTGATGGCCTACGTCCGCATTCGCCAGGGCGGAGTCCAATCGCATCGCGATTGGATGACCCGCAATTTCGCGCTCACGCTCGCTGCCGTCACGTTGCGAATCTATCTCCCGCTGAGTTTCATTGCGCACTTCGCGTTCGCTCCGGCATACATCACCATCTCCTGGCTTTGCTGGGTCCCGAATCTCCTCGTCGCCGAGTGGCTCGTTCGCCGCCAGCGCGCCGCTCGCTCCGCGCCGTCTCTCGCGGGCGCAGGCTGACCTTACTCCTTTTCTCTCTTTTCCCTTTTCCATTTCGGCCCGTGCTACCATCCGCGCCGCCTCGAAAGAGGCTCCCCCGTGCCGACACCCCCCAGCAGCGGAAAACTCTCCGCCGCACTGCGGCGCGTGCTGATCCTGCTCACGCTCTCCGTCTTCCTCAACTACATCGACCGCGGCAGCCTCTCGATTGCTGCGCCGTTGGTGAAAGACGAGCTCGGCCTCTCTCCCTGGCAGCTCGGCCTCCTGCTCTCCTCCTTTTTCTGGACCTACACAGCGTTTCAAATTCCCGCCGGCTGGCTCGTTGACCGCTTCGACGTCGGCTGGGTCCTTGCGTTCGGCTTTTTTGTTTGGACTGGCGCGACCGCAATCACCGGGGCGATGCACGCCTTCGCGGCGCTACTCGTCGTGCGATTGATTCTCGGTTTCGGCGAGGCTGTCGCTTACCCGTCGTACTCGAAGATTCTTGCGCGCGATTTTTCGGCGCGCCACCGAGGCCTCGCAAACGGCGCCATCGCCGCCGGACAAACCTCCGGCCCCGCCGTCGGCACCTTCGTCGGCGGGATGCTGATGGCGCAATTCGGATGGCGCCCGTTTTTTATCGGACTCGGTCTCCTCAGCCTGCTCTGGCTCATCCCGTGGATCATCTGGCGCCCGCGCACGCACGTCCCGATTCGCCGCCGCTCCACCGAGCCTCTCCCCGGCCTACTCGAAATCCTCGTACAGCGTTCGTGCTGGGGCGCGTGCATCGGTCATTTTTCCGGCAATTACCTCATCTATTTTCTCCTCACCTGGATGCCGTTCTATCTCGTTCGCGAGCGCAACTTCTCCATGAACTCGATGGCCCGCATTGGCGGCGTCGCCTTTCTCCTGTGCGCGCTCTCCTCGCTCGTCTCCGGGCCGCTCACCGACCGCTGGATCGTCGCCGGCGCGTCGCCCACGCGTGTCCGCAAGACGATGCTCGTCGTCGGGCTCGCCGGCGCCGGCCTTCTCCTGGTTCTGTGCGTGATCGCCACGCCGGCTCTCTCCGTCGCCCTCTTGCTCGCCTCGAGCACCTTCTATGGCCTCTGCAATCCGCACATCTTCGCCTCCGCCCAAGCGCTCGCCGGACCCAACGTCGCCGGCAAATGGATGGGCCTCCAGAATTTCATCGGAAATTTTGCGGGCATCGTGGCGCCCGCGCTCACCGGCCTGCTTGTCCAGAAGACTTCGCACTTCTTCTGGGCCTTCGCCGTTACGGGCATCGTCACGCTGATCGGTTCGCTCTCGTGGATCTACGTGGTGGGCCCGATCGAGGAAGTCGCTTGGCGCGCCGCGAACGGCCGGACTTGAGCGCAGCAGCTCGCTCGTGCCGAAGGAGCAACGGTACACGCCCCCAAACCGTAACGGATGTTTCAGTTCTCGATCTTGGGATGCGCAACTTGCAAAATCGATTTTGTTAATTCAGGAGTCTGCAGAAATGAAGAGGGGGCCCCGTCGGGCCCCCTATTTGCTCTACCCCCAAGATTCCGGTCTCGGCGCGGCGAAACCGGCCCACCCCGGGATAAGAGACAGCCATCCCCACTAGAGTGCACGAACGTTGCCACGCTGCCCTTCGCCTGCGCCTCTACCAAGATCGCTGTAGGCAATCGACTTAGCCGCGCAAGGCGCTGACCGCCACGCCGCTCAGGCGACGCAGAATCCAATTTCTTAAAACTCGCGCGCGCTTTCCTACATTCTTTGGAAGATTGCGCTCTCCGCGCCCCGGGCACCGTCTCAGTCGGCCTTTGGACCGCGATAGTGCCGCCACGCAAACCATGCGGGCGTCCCTAGCAGCGCCAGCCAAAAGAGGATGGACGGCCCATACGCGAAGACGAAAAGCAACAGCGAGACGACGCCGTCCTCCAAGTTGCGAAACCCTTCGACCGCCGAGTTGCGGATCTGCCGTCCTGTCGACGACGCCCCCGCGTTCAGCTGCGCGCGATACTCCTCGTTGAGCTGAACCTTGACAGTCGCATAGCTGACTTCGTGCTCCATGCGAACGCGCTGTCCGTCCATGCTCTCGATCTCGCCGCGCACACGCTCCAGTTCCTGCTCGGCTTCGAGCACATCCGACAACTTCCCGGTGCGCGTCGCCAGCAGTTGCAGAATCCGCTGTTCGGTTGCGCGAGCCGCCTTCAGCCGCGCCGTCAGATCGATGTACTGGTCGGTGACTTCCTGGTTGCTCCGCGTCTCCTCTTCCACGTGACCAAGCTTCCGCAAATCTCCCACGAATTCATCCAATCGCTTCTCCGGCACGCGCAGTGTAGCCGAGACCGACCGCGCCTCTCCCGTTCGCGTTTCCGCCGTCATGTCTTGCACGTACCCGCCGCGCGCGGCGGTCAACGGTTGAATCGCGCCGCTCGCCTGCTCGTAATTCCCAGCCAGAATCGCGATCGACGCCGTCTGCACGATCATCGGCCCGCGAACCTCCGGTGCTTGGATGCCGCCGCCTTGTCCGCCGCCCGCGACACCCGGCTCGAGTTTCAACAAGGAACCAACCTCACGATTCGCGAGAGGACGTCCAGAGACCCCGCTTTCCGTACCGCCAAGGACGCCTCCGACGACTCCCTGCGCGCCGGAACCGTCCCCAGCGGCTCTGCGATTAGGCAGAGCCGATCCGGGAAGCGTCAGCTCAGGTTTGGATACATAGACCGGTGAACTGTACAGCCCGGTTGCGTAGTCGGTCTCCCGCAATGGCGTTTTCAGGCGACTGACCACGACGGTGGCCGATATGATCACAATGGCTACGGTTCCAAATACTGCAGCCCACCCAATCGGACTTTGCGGCACTAGCTTGCGTGCGAACCCGGCCAATCTGTGTCTCCGACCATCCCCCGTCTTTGCCGCATTTTCTGCCGACGTAGAAAGCAGCCGTGAAGAGCTTAAAGTTGCGGGGCATGGCTCGACCTGAAGATCCAGCATCCGCTCGGATACTTGCCTCAGGTGCGCCGCCACCGCCCGGCACTCCTCGCAATGTTCCAGATGGCCGGCCAGCGCCGACGCTTCTCTCGCTTCCAGTTCGCCGTCGAGATACGCCATCACCTCTTCCGGCTCGAATGCGTGTTGTGGTGAACGCTTCATCGCAATCCCTCGACGTCTCCTTGCACCGGCATCAATTTCTCTTTCAGCGCCATGCGTGCGCGGAACAACCGCGAGCGCACGGTATTCAGCGGCAGGCGCAAAACCCCGGCAATCTCCGAGTAGCTCAGTTGCTCGTACTCGCGCAGCATCAGAATCTCGCGATCCGTCTTTTCGAGTTGCTCGAGCGCCCGTCGCACCCACAATGCGGTATCGCGATCCGCCTCCGCCGCGGCGCGATCCATCTCATCCGACTGTTCGATCTCGCGTCCTGCCTTGCGCCGCTCTGCCGAAATCAGATTGATCGCGATGCCGTAGAGGTAGCTTCGAAACCCGGCGCGCGGCTCGTACCGCGCCACGTTCCGCACCAGCGCGAGAAAACACTCCTGCGCCAGCTCCTCCGCTCGCGCCGGATGTTCGAGCCGGCGCCGGAAGAAACCGTACAGCGGGTCGCGATAGCGCTCGAAGAGCTCGCGAAACGCCTCGCGCGACCCTTTCTGAAATTCGAGGATCAGGTGTTCGTCGCTGTTCATGGCTGCCAGGTGCCGCCCCAGCGCATCTACGCCCTCGGTTCCCTTACACACTTAGAATGTCGCGGGCGGGGAAAAAGTTCCCGGCGGGACACTGATTTTTGCAGTTGGCACTGTGGTATTCCGACGAGATTTATCTACGCGCCGATGGCGGTGCGCACGGCCCCCGCTAGCGCCTCGGTCCAGCGCCGCACGTCTTCGTCGCGCTCGGCTTCGACCATCACGCGCGCCAGCGGCTCGGTGCCTGAATAGCGCAGCACCACGCGCCCCGAATCGCCCAGCGCCCTGCCTGCCTCGACCAGCGCGCGCGCAACTTCCGGCAGCGATTCGAGCGGCGGCTTCGCCTTCACTCGCACGTTGACGATCTTCTGCGGGAAAATCTTCAAGTCCGCCACCAGCCCGTCGAGCGGCCCCTTCACCGCCACGATCGACGCCATTTTCACCGCCGTCAGCATCCCGTCTCCCGTCGTCGCGTCGTCCAGAAACAGGATGTGCCCTGACTGTTCGCCGCCCAGGTTCGCGCCGATGCGTTGCATCTCTTCGAGCACGTAGCGGTCGCCCACATCCGTCCGCGCCAGCTTCAGGCCGTCCTTATCGAACGCGCGCTCGAGCCCCAGATTCGCCATCGTCGTCCCGACGATCGTGTCGCCGTGCAGCTTGCCATGCGATTTCAAATATCGCCCGGCCACCAGCAGGACGCCGTCGCCGTTCACCAGCTTCCCTGACGCGCCCGCAAACACCGCGCGGTCCGCGTCGCCGTCGAACGCCACACCCAGCGCCGCGCCCGTTTCCATCACGCGCCTCTGCATCCCTTCCGGATGCAGCGACCCGCAACCCGCGTTGATGTTCCGCCCATCCGGCGCGTCGTTCATCGCCTCCACCGTCGCGCCCAGCGACCGGAAGAGCCGCGGCCCCAGCTTGCTCGCCGCGCCGTTCGCGCAGTCGAGCACGATTTTCATCCCCGCGAATTTCGCGCCCGGAACCGCCGCTTTGCGCAGCGCGTCCAGATAATCTTCGTGCAGCTTTTCGTCGCCTTCCAGAACCATCCCCGTCGCCACGGGCGTCGAGCCGTCGCTTGCCAGAATGAATTTCTCGAGCCCCGCCTCCACCGCATCCGGAAATTTCATTCCCGACGACGAAATCAGCTTCACGCCGTTGTCGTGATACGGATTGTGCGAAGCGGAAATCACCACGCCCGCCGAAAATCCCTCGCAGTGGACCAGCCACGCCACGCCCGGCGTCGTCAGCACCCCCGCCGACACCGGCTGCGCTCCCGCGGTTTCCAGGCCCCTCGCGATGCGCTCCGCGATGTGCGGTCCCGATTCGCGCGTGTCGCGCCCAATCAGCACGCGCGCCCTTCTCGGCGCCCTCTGCGCCTCCGCGGTGATCCCGCGTTTTTCTTTCGCTTTGCCCTCCGGTTTTTCCCCGTGTCGTCTGTGGTCCTGTTCCGTCTTTTCTTCTTGCCCTGATCCTTGCTTCCTTGCCTCCTGCCTCCTTGCCTCCTCGTTTTGTATTCGCAAATAATCTCCCAGCGCCAGCCCCACGCGCGTCAGCGTCGCGTCGTCGAGCGGGTATTCGCCCGGGATGCCGCGGATTCCGTCTGTGCCGAAGAGTTGCTTCGCCATTCGCTCAGCCCCGCGCCGATGCCGCAGGGCACCCGATTCTAGCATTGCCGTCCGGCTTCCGAACGCGGTTGCTCCCGAGTTTGAACGTAGGTTTAAACCTGGCGCCGCGGCATTTAGCGATTTGGAAGCCCCGGACTTTAGTCCGGGGAGGGTGGTCTTTCAGGCCACCCGAAAGAAGCCCTCAAAAAAAGCCCCCGGGGCTTCAGCCCCGGCGCACTTCGCTTTTCGCCTTCTCTGAAATTTCAAATCTCAAATTTCAAATCGCCCTTTTACCATCGCGCATCGGGGCATCTCGCTCGCACTGAGCGAAGCGAATGTGCCGGCTCATCTGCTTTTCGCCTTCTCTCAAATTCCAAATCGCCCTTTTGCCATCGCGCATCGGGGCGTCCCGCTTGCACTGAGCGAAGCGGATGTGCCGGCTCATTTGCCGCCTTTCCGAGGTTTAACCGTAGCGCCGCGGTCTTCAGCGCGGCAGCCTTATCCTGTCTGCCCCGAGTGGGTCTCCACGAGTGCAGCCGAAGGGCCCTTCAGCGCTTCTCTCCGCGCTTGTCATCCCGAACCCGGTCGCGTCGGGTTTCAGGGCCTGGCACTTGCAAACCTCAGTCGGCCAGGATAGGTACTGGTACTTGACATTTCGGTAATTTTGTGATATCCTGCGGCCGGAGGCTTACAATATGACCGCAGAACACACCCAAACACAACTCCACACACCCATCACCCAGGATTTCGCCGCACAGGAAACAAACGACTTACACCAAGACGACGCCCGTTCTCACCGGCACCTTAACCAGCACCGATCCGTCGCAATTCCCGGCACCGGCCAGCCCGTCGACAGCCGCCATCGCCGTAAGTGCTCTATTTGCCGTCACCCCGACCGCGAGGAAATCGAGCAGGAATTCGTCAACTGGCATGGTGTCTGGCACTTAGCCAAGCAATACCAAATCGACGACCACCGCTCCATCTACCGCCATGCCGCCGCCACCGGCCTCATCGAACGCCGCCGCGCCAACATGCGCTGGGCCCTCGACTCCATCCTCGAATGTGCCCCCGGCAAAGTCACTGCCGACAGCGTGATACGAGCC
>DATIZQ010000054.1:0-3502 GCA_035517015.1 Candidatus Acidiferrum sp.
GATGGTGACCTCGACCTCTACGTCTCACGGTTCAACGATTTCCCTCTGAAACATCCGGGCCAGCCCTTTGTGTTTCCCGACGATGCCGTCACAGCTGGAAACGTGCTCTGGCGCAATCAGGGAAATGGAACGTTCGTCGACGTCACTAGCGAAACGGGACTTGCCGGAAGTGCGCCCTCGACCGGCGCGATTGCGACAGACGTAAAGAATGACGGCGCGATCGACCTCGTGCTCACGGGTTGGTCGAAGTTCCCTGCCCTGCTTCTAAATCCTCGCGAGGGCGCCTTTCGACCGGCGAGCCCGTGGGCAATCAGTATGCCGGGGCCGACGGCGGGAGCCGTCGCGGCTGATTTTAATGGAGACGGCTGGATGGATCTCGCATTCACTCACTGGTCGCCACCGGGACTCAGCATCTGGCGAAACGTAGGCGGAAAATCGTTCGAGCGGGCGACGTTGGTCGGTCCGGGATGGATGCGGGGCTGGGGCATCGCACAGATTGACTATGACAATGACGGCTGGGTTGATCTCGTGGCCGTCGGCGAAAATTTCGCGGGCGAAGGGCGGATCGTTCTGTTGCGCAACGAAGGTAAGGGAGGCTTCCACAACGTCACGCAAGAGACTGGGCTCGACAAAATCGTGCTGCACCGTCCGCGCAGCGTGATCGCGTTTGACTTCGATGGCGATGGAGCGACGGACCTGCTGATCACGCAGAATGGCCTGCCGCCAGTGCTGCTGAAAAATGTGGGTGGCAACAATAACAATTCGCTGCAGATCGCGCTCAGCGGCGATCCCGACAACCGCTTGGGGATCGGAGCACGCGTCGAAGTCCTTGCGGGGGCGCAAAAGGAAACGGCGGAGGTGACCGGCGCGTCTGGTTACATGGGACAGGGCCCGCAAGAGATTGCGGTTGGGCTCGGAGCCGCCAGCAGCGCGGACGTGGCGCGAATCCGGTGGCCCAGCGGCGCGGTGCAGAACGAACTGCAAGTTTCGGGCGGAAAGCGCAAAGAAATCTCCGAAGGAACCAATCCCTAGTCGGGCGCTCAACTACGGAGGGTCTGATGCCAAGCAGATATTTCAGGGCAATTTTCGCGTCCACTTTTCTCATCCTGTTTCTAGCAGGAATTCGCTACACCCGGGTCTTCGCAGCCTCACGGGCTCAGGCGGGAGATGTGGATGCCCGCCGGCAAACTTTGAAAAACGTGGTATCGGAGGAGTGGGAATTCGAGATGCGGGAGAATCCGAGGAGCGCGACCATCCACGGAGACTACCGCTACAACGACAAGCTCGAGGACGGCTCAGTGGCGGCGGAACTACGGCGTGGAAAAGAGCTGAAGGGTTTTCTCAATCGACTCGACGCGATCGACGTCACGGGCTTCCCCGAGCAGGAACGGCTCAACCGGACGCTGTTGCAGCGCAAGATCCAATACTCGCTAGAGGACATCGCGCTCAAGAATTACGAGATGCCATTCGACCAATTCAACGGATTCCACCTGTCGCTTGCGCAGATGCCTCCGCTCGTGCCCGTTGATAGCGTTAAGCATTACGAGGACTACGTCGCGCGGTTGCACCAAATCCCGGCGGCGCTCGACCAAGCGATCGAAAAAGCGAGGCTGGGAGAGAAAGACTACTTAATGCAACCGAAGTTCCTACTCGAAAAGGTGGCTGCGCAGTGCGAATCGATTGCGGCAGCGGCGGGAGAACAGAATGCTTTCGCAGCGCCGTTGAAGTCGATGCCCAATACGATCCCGCCAGAAGACAGGGAGCGTCTTCACGACGCGATCGTAAAGGTGATCGACACGGAGGTACGCCCGGCCTACGCGCGTTTGGGCAAGTTCATTCGTGAAGAATATGCGCCGCACGGCCGCACCGAACCGGGCCTCTGGTCACTCCCCGATGGAGACGCTCGCTATCGAGAGGACGTCCGGCACCGGACGACGACGGACATGACGCCGCAACAGATCCATGAACTTGGGCTCGCGCAGGTGAAGGAGATCGAGCAGCAGATGAATGCGATCGCCAGGCAACAAGGATATGCGGACTGGAAGAGCTACGGAGCGGCGATTCGACACGATCCGAAAATGATGGCGTCGTCGCGCGAGCAAGTGCTCGAGACGTATCGCAAGTACATTGCCGGGATGCAAACGAAACTGCCCGAGTTATTCGGGATTCTGCCGAAGGCGCGCTTGGAAGTTGTTCCGGTGGAGACCTTCCGCGAAAAAGAGGCGGCGGGCGCTGAATATCAAGAAGGCACTCCGGATGGTTCCCGACCCGGCAGAGTTTACGTGAACACGGGAGACTTCGAACACCGCAGCCTGCCGGAAATGGAGGCGACGGCCTATCACGAAGGAATTCCGGGACATCACATGCAAGGATCGATCGCGCAGGAGATGACCGATCTGCCCAATTTTCGGCGGCTTGAGTTTTATAACGCGTATGGGGAGGGCTGGGCGCTTTACGCCGAACGACTAGGAAAGGAACTCGGCTTCTATCAGGAGCCGGCCAACGACTTCGAGCGCCTGGGAAGCGAGCTATTCCGCGCGGCGCGGCTCGTCGAGGACACGGGCGTCCACTACAAACATTGGACGCGCGAGCAGATGGTTCAATACTTTGAAGAAAATTCGCTGGAGGAAGGCGCCGACCTGCAGGCAGAGGTGGATCGTTACATCGCGTGGCCCGGTCAGGCGCTGAGCTACAAGATTGGCCAGCTCAAGTTCATCGAGCTGCGCGAACGAGCGCGCAAGGAACTGGGAGACAAATTCGACATCCGAGCCTTCCACGATGAAATGCTGGACGGCGGAGCGATGCCGCTCGACGTGCTTGATGAGCGGACGAATGAGTGGATCGCGGCCATGAAAGCATCGAAGTGACGGCCTTCTTCAGGGGCTAAAGCCCAGTTCTTTTGAGCGGCTTATGTCGGAGCTAAAGCTCCGACCCCCTAAAGATCCGCGAAATGCCGTCGTTCGAGAGCCAAATCAGGGCAGCACCGTGCGAAGTAGGTTGCTTGATTGGCGCGGAAGAAGCATGCTAATTTCCGGCTGTCCCAGTTAACTCGCGCGTGTTGCATACTCTAAGAATGTCGTCGTCCCAATCCATAGCAACGCAAACATCCGTCGCATCGGAGAACGGCAAGGCATCCCGATCCGGACGCCCGCTGGTCTTTTGGCGCGTCGAGGGAAGCTTGCTGAATCTGACAGCAGTGCGGCCCGTGGGCTTTTTCACCTGGCACGCGCAGACGTTCCTCGAGCGCTGGACCCGCCGCGGATTGATGGCGCTGATGGCGGTGACGCGTCCGCTCCTCTATGCCACGGACCGAGCGTTCGCGACGCGCGCAATGCACGCGGTTTTGCGCGGCGAGAGCCGGGACCGGCTCGACTCGCTCGGTGAAGAGTTTTTCCACTACCACCTGAAGCCGCACCTGAAACCGCGCGGCGTTGAGAAGCTGCGCCAGGTGACGGCCTCCGGCGCGGACGTCGTACTCGTGAGCCAAGGGCTCGACCACATC
>DATIZQ010000055.1:0-9570 GCA_035517015.1 Candidatus Acidiferrum sp.
GCTTTTGCGCTGACCTTCCCAGGAGAATCACGTGCAGCAATACGATCTGGTAGTCATCGGTTCCGGCCCGGCTGGAGAAAAGGGCGCGGCGCAGGCCGCCTATTTCGGGAAGAAAGTCGCGGTCGTCGAGTACGGCTCGGAAGTCGGCGGCGCCTGCATCAACACGGGCACTTTGCCGAGCAAGATCCTCCGCGAATCGGCGCTCTACTACTCCGGCTTGAGGCAGCGCGGGCTCTACGGCGTGGATTACTCGCTTAAAGAGGGCCTGACCGTCGCGAATTTCATGCACCGCAAGGACGTGCTGGTCGATATGGAGCGGGGAAAGATTCGCGAGAATCTGGCGGCGCACAAAGTCGATTTGATTCGAGGCGCGGCGTCTTTCGAGGATGCGCACACGGTGGTGGCGAAGACGCCGACGGAAGTGCTGCATCTGCACGGCGAGGCGATTTTGATCGCCACCGGATCGTATCCGCACCGCGCGCCCGAAATTCCATTCGACGACAAGGTGGTTTTCGATTCCGATTCGATTCTGCGGATGGAGCGAATCCCGCGCGGACTCGCTGTCGTCGGCGGCGGCGTGATCGGCTGCGAGTATGCGTCGATTTTCACGGCGCTGGGCGTGGAGGTTGTGCTCCTCGACGGGCGCGACCGGATTCTGCCGTTTCTGGATGTGGAGATTTCCGAGCGGCTGCGCGAGCGCCTGTCCGGGCTCGGCGTCAAATTCTGCCTCGGCGAGCGAATGGGACCCATCGGCCGGACGAAAGAAGGCGTGCGCATCGAATTGCCTTCCGGAAAAGTGATCGAGACGGAAGCGGCGCTCTTCGCGGCGGGCCGGCGCGGAGCAGTCGATGGGCTGGCGCTCGAAAAGGCCGGGCTGGGAGTTAACAAGCGCGGATACATCGAGGTGAACGCGTCGTATCAAACGGCGGTGCCGTCGATTTATGCGGCCGGTGACGTGATCGGCTTCCCTGCATTGGCTTCGACTTCCATGGAGCAAGGGCGCGTCGCGGTCTGCCACGCGTTCGGATTTCAATACAAGCAGCGTGTCGCCTCGATGCTGCCGATGGGCGTTTATACGATTCCTGAAATTTCCGCGGTCGGGGAGTCGGAAGAAAGCTGCAAGGAAAAGGGAATCGCCTACGAGGTCGGCCGCGCGCGCTATGCGAATAACGCTCGCGGAATGATCACCGGCGACTCCGCGGGAATGATGAAGCTGATTTTCCGTCGCGACAATCGCCAACTGCTCGGCGTCCACATCATCGGCGAAAACGCCACCGAGTTGATTCACCTCGGAATGATGGCCCTCGAATCGGGCGGGACGATCGACCTCTTCATCGATTTCGTGTTCAACTATCCGACACTCTCCGAAATGTACAAGTACGCCGCCTACGACGGCCTCGGCAATCTCTCCGGCCACAAACTCCGCCAAGGATAGCGCAGGCTGCAACCCGAAGCGGCACAAAGGTTTGGACGTAGCGCCGGGTTCTTCAGCCTGGCAGATTTCGCCTTGGACCGTGGCGAAAGAAAACATCGCAAAAAATTGACACTTGTTTCGTGTCTCGGTTGTTTGTTTTGAGTGACTTACGGCGAAAAACAGCTGGCAAGTCTTGACACTTGTTCGCGCGCGGGACCCCCAGAAAAATTGTCGGATAACTTGCGCGCCGGTGTTTTGTTTTGAACAAGTTAGGGACAATTCTACTTGCACGCGTTGTCGGATAGAACGCGCACGACGACGCGACGGTGTGAAACGCCCTCCCATCACGTTCATTCTGTCTTCCTTTTCTCGTCTTTTCGGTCGCGAGGACTTACGCGACCTGATCTCCCAGGCTCTGTCGATCCCCCAGGGCTCGACTAACCGTCGACCTGGGGGCCCCGTTAGGTGTCGCCCTGGGAGCCCTTCTCGGCGCGGAGGATCGCGCCTTAAAACTTAGACCTGCACGCCCGCATGGTGCGGACTCATGGGTATTTTATCACCTCGTGAAAGTAAAGTCGCGACGCCATTTCGTGTTCGAGATCGGTCCGAGACGCCGGTCCCTCGTGCCGATGAGAACGAGCTACGACTCTCGCCTGCCTGTTACACCTCCGTCGCGAGACAACCCCAGGTCCAGCGGTGCGGATGAGTCAACCTCCTCAAACTGCAGTTCTCTTTCGTCCGATCTGGCCAAAATCGTCGCGCGCCACTTGATACCGGCCGCCACTGCACCAATCAGTATCAACATGACCATCGTTGTTTCCACCCCTTGAAGCGCTTGCCTCTCGAATGCCGCGCATCTTGCTATCAGCGCTACCAAACCGATCGCGGCCAAGAAGACCATATGCGCTTGCGATTTGCCGGGTAGATACGAGCAGGTAAAAGGAATTTTGCGAAACCCATAGAGCGCAACGTCACTGAGAATGATCCCCAGCAACCCAAGGATGATAAGATGACCCGCGGCCTTGTGCCACGGCCACAATTTCAGGCACACCGCGGCCGAGATGAACCAAACAGGCAAAACAGAAAGAAACAGCAGCGCGCGTCTAGTTGCAGTCAGAATCCCTGTCCCGGCGCGCACACCCACGGCGCGGAATATCCAGTTGGCTGGCAATTCAAGCGGCAAAGCGAACGCCACACGCACGCCCATTGCCGCCAGAACGCTCATCATGATGCTTGCAGCCAGCACTGGAATGTTCGGCTCGCTCCACAGCTCGTTCGCCTGCACAGGTTGCGCGCTTGTCGGGAGAAACACCGGTACAAAGAGCCGTGCCAGGAAAATGGTGAATGCCAGGCCGATTCCCAAATAAAAGGCCAGAATCAGACGGTGCTGCCGACTGCGAGTCAGTGAACGGACAGAGAATTGCCCTACCGCGGTTTGCAGTTGGTTTCCAAAGCGAGGCAGCCACTTGAAGCTGCGAGGGCCGGATGTGATATCCGGCTCCTCCAAGATCTGGCGCATGGTTCGCATATAGGAGAGCGCGTATGCAACGGCAGCTGCGAAGGCGGTCACCGCGAGCCCCAACCATGCTCGTCGAGCCAGCGGCACCAATGCAGGATGCGTGTAGCCCGCCAGTTCATTGAAAAGACCGAAGAACCAATATGTGGGCAACCGACGCGCCAGCCTCTGCATTTCTGGCGAAATCAGCGTCGTTGGTCCGCTAACCGAGGGTTCAAGAAAATACACAGACACGAACAAACAAAAAGCGGCCATTTGCAGCAGTCCTGCGGTGCGCAGGAACAGTCGACGTGGGAGGATTTGCGCGACTAGACCCTGCAACGCCAAGAGACCGCAGTAGATGAATGCGCCAGCGGCCACCATCGTGAACCAATAGGCCGCAAAGCACCGCACCACTCCAAGGATTCCGTGGCTTGAGGGCATGACTGCAGCGAAAGCCATTGGCCAGCCGAGCCCTGTTGCGGAGTTCAAGACAACGACCACAACCGCGAGTGCGGCACCCGTAGCCGCCACTTTAGCCAGAAAGATCGTCCGTGCTCGCACGGGCATCGGAGCGAGGAGCAAAACGTCGCGGCGATCTGGAAAAACGGAATCCCAGCTGAGGACGGCGAACATGCCAACTGCCAACATCGTCGTGGCAATGAGTACATGCGCCAGAGAAAGAGAGAGGGCTAGACGCACATCAGGTGTCACATTCGCATCGTTGAAGCCGAGCAGGCCCAGCGTAAGTAACAGACTGATGAAGATGAGCAGCGAGACGAACTGCCCGACCAGTTTATTCGCGTCGCCAAGCGCGTGAGCCGATAGAACTTCGACATCGACGAGGCGGAAGAGAAATTGGCGGCGAAGCACTCGAAACTGCAACTTCGTATCTTCGACGCGGTTCATGCGCCGATCAGGTCCGCAATATCGCGTGAGATCGCCAGCGTGTCCTGTTCCACCGCAAGTTGTGAAAAAACGCCTTCCAGGGTGGGCACGGCCATCAGAGTGCGCAGGCGCTCAATGGAATCGTCGGCTACGACCCTGCCACGGTTCAGAATCACGACATGTGAACAGACTCGCTCTACGGTCTCCAGTTCATGCGAGCTGAACAGCACCGTCTTTCCGCGGGATGCCAGTACCTGAATCAGGCTGCGCAGCACCAGCCCACTGCCCACGTCCAGACCGGAGAAGGGCTCGTCCAGCAACAGGAGATCGGGATTGTGCATCAGCGCCGCTGAAAGCAGGATTTTTTGGCGCATACCCTTTGAATAGGCGGAAATCGCCGCATGCCTACTGCCATGCAGGGAAAGAAGCTGTAGCAGACCGTCAATGCAATCAAGTGCCCGGTTTGCGGGCAGATTGCGCAATTGAGCGACCATCGTGAGGTACTCCAAGCCGCTAAGGTGCGAGTAAAGATGAGGTTCCTCTGGGACGTAGCCGATACGTTGCTTGTAAGCGATTAAATCGCGCTCGATAGGTTCGCCGTTGAACAATATTTTGCCCGACGTGGTCTCGATCAAACCGACGATCATTTTCATGGTTGTGGATTTGCCCGAGCCGTTTGGCCCGAGGTACCCTGTGATCTCACCGGGCAGCGCCGAAAAGCCGACGTTGTCTACAGCGGGAATTCCTTTGAATCGTTTGCAGACGTTGCGGAGTTCGAGCATGCCGCTCCTTGGACCCTATGTAGCAATCTACCCATACGCTTGTCAAGTAGCATGCTACATAGGTACAATCTCGCCCGTGCCATCCGAAGCAAAGCTCTCGCACACCGCTGCAATCATCTTGCAAGCGATCGAAGCGGGACACGTATATGGCTTCAGCGTGATGGATACGACTGGCCTCCCGAGCGGAACGGTTTATCCCGCGCTTCGGCGTCTGGAACGTGATGGCCTGATCCGTTCTCACTGGGAGTCTCAGGCGGCTGCCGACGCCAGCCAGCGGCCGGCCAGGAAGTACTACAGGATCACGCGCTCGGGCGAAGTTACATTGAGGGCGTCGCAGAAGCGTTATCCGCTTCTGGTGAAATTATTTCCCATGCCCGCGGGAGGGAAGGCGTGATGCCCCGCGCATTGCACATGGTTATTCTCCGCAATGCGGCGCTGCTCGTGCCTGCTTCGACGAGAGCGGAATGGCTGGCCGAATGGAGAGCGGAACTCTGGTACGTCGAACACGACGCTACGGCCTTTTGTCTCGGGTCCTTCCGCGATGCACTGTGGCTGCGGACCAAGAGCTTCAGCGCGCGACGCGCGCTGAGTTTGGACTCTCCGTCACGATGTGTGATCTTGCTGGCCAGTTTGAATGTATTGACTCTTTTGATTGCTGCTCCGCCTCGTAACTTGTGGATGTCTGCATTGTCGGCACGGGGGCCGAAGCAGCTCGCGCTCGCCTTGCTTTGGATGTACCTCGAAGCTTTGCTGGTTCTCTCGACGCTTGATCCGCTGGCGCTCGGTAGGTACGCGGCAAACGATCGCGCGCCGTCACTTGTAGTCAGGCTGCGGCGATGGGTCTTTCTCGCGATCAAAATTGCACTGGTCCCGCCGATTTTATTCTTCGGGACCGTCGCCCTTACCCCGATATTTCCACCGGCCGCAGCCATACTGTTCATCGGCCTGATCTGTGGACTCCGATGGGTCCTCGCGGATCAGCGGCGGCGCTGCCCCAGCTGCCTCCGTTTCCTCTCCAATCCAGTCGAAATAGGCACTCCTGCGCATATGCTTTTTCGGCGGCACGGTACTGAACTTAGTTGCGCCCGCGGGCACGGTTCTCTCTACGTACCGCGCACGGCGACGAGCTGGTGCAGCACTCAACAGTGGCAGTACATCAACCCTCCACGTAGCACATTGTCGTCTTAGCGCGCATGATTCATCCGCGCCGATGATGTTGAGATCTTGAGTTGTGGTCCGCTGACGGGCCGGCGCGCCGTCCTAATCGAAGGCTACTGCGTGGGGTTGCGGGGGAAGTGCAGGTAGGGGAGGCGGACGCCGTCGATGGTGATCTGGTCCGCGCGGATCGACGGATCGGGTTCGAAGCCAGCCGCGCCGCCCGCCGTGACGTAATCATCCTGATCGACGCCGTCGCCGCTCACGCCCAGCCCGCCGACAAGCTGCCCATTGATATAGAGCGGCTCAGAGCCCGGGAAAAAGACCACGCCGCTTTGGTTGATCGCCGGCCACGACGGCCCCGGCACCTGAAAGCCTTGCGTGCACGGATTGTTGGTGTCCAGCAAATAGAGATTGAAAAACGGGCCGGGCGAAGTGCCGTCGATTCCCGGCGGGAAAAATGGCTGCGCGCCGAAACCGATGGTGCGATTGGTGACGGCGGTGCCGATCGGAACGCCGTTCAGATCCTGCGGCTGGCGCGTGGTGCCGCTGAAATAGACGACGTTGCGCGCTTTCGAGGCGGCGACGTCGATGCTGAAGACGGTGCCATCGTCCATGCGGTGCAGCGCGATGATGGTGCCGTCGAGATCGCTTACGGCGATGGACATTTTCGCCTTCACGCCGGGAGGCAGGCGGATCAGCGCGCGCGTCGTATTGGCCGTGGCAACTGCGTTGGCGACGATCTGCGTCACTTGCGCGGCGGTGAGGCCGCCGACGGGACCGTTGGTCGGTGGAATCAGGTCGCCCGTGGGATCAGGGCCGGGGCTCGCGATTGGGCCGACCGTATACAGCGCCGCATTGTAAGTGCCCGGCGTGACGCCAGCCGGAGCCGTGGTCTGATCGACGAATGGCAGCGCGATGCCATCGATTACGACTTCACCCGGCGCAGGCAGCGCGGGAAGCGCAATTCCGTCCGTGCCGACGTTCATGGCCGTAAAGGCGGCGTATTCCGCGACGTCGTACGAGACGCCCGCGACTCCCACACCGCCAACCACGATGCCGTCCTTGAAAATGGGCACGCCGCCGGGATTCACGGCAGTGGGATCGCTATCCGTCGGATCGGCTTTGCCCGTAATGATGCCGAGACCCGGACTGGTTCCGGCAATGGTTGTAGCGGGAGGCACAGTGGCGACGATGGCCGGAGAAAGAGTGCAGCCGCGATTCGTGTTCTCGATGCCGTAGAGCGCGGCGTTGGGCGCGTTCATGACGCCGGGCGGGAAATGAACGCCGCTGATGTAGCGTACGGTGCGCGACGAGAGCGGCGCCTGGTCGTTGCTGAAAAATGCGCCGGTGCGGGCCAGCGAAACGGCGAGATCGGGCGTCGCAACCTGATTGCCGAAGTTGCCGGTCGAGAGGGCGGGCGCGGAGAGTTCCTGGTAGACGGCGAGGATGTTTCCCATGCGATCGACGACCGCGATGACCATGGCGTCCGATTGCGCAGCGACGGCGGCAGCCTGTACGACGGCGGTGACGTCGGCTTGCGAGAGCACCTGCGGCGTCGGAGGCGGTGGTGGCGGAGCGGCCGGGCTGCCGCTATTGCTGCCGGCGCAAGCCGAAAGTCCGGCGCAGAGCACAGCCGCGAGGCCAGGAAGTGCGAGACGGCGAAAAAGAGAATTGCGATGGGCGGGCCGAGTCATTCGATCGGATTCATTGGTATCACAGGCGGAAGCGGTTCTCAACGGCGGAACGGTTGCGCGGCACCGCAAGGCTCACGAGAGCGCGGCCGGCATCCGCGAAACTTCCCGCGAATTGGGCTTGCTCGCGCCAAAACAACCGTGTTAGTTAGATCGAGCGAGAGTCAGGGGCTAGAGCGGCCGAAAGTTTTTCGCGACTCAGCGGATGCCGAACACTTCGATCCTGCCGATACTTTTTCTGGCACCTGTGCTCGCGTCGTCTTGCTTGGCGTCTTCCGCTCATCGGCACCACGCTCGCGCCGCATCAGCAGCGGCGAGCGCGCTGCATGCAGCGAAGCACGCCTCCCACAGGAGATCTCATCACGCCACGCACACCGCGGCGCATCGACGCGGAAAAAGCCCACATCGCACGGCAAGCCGCCACGCGGCTACCGTACCGCGCCATTCGGAGCCCGAGGTTGTGACGCCAGAACAAACCAGCGTGGCAGCGGACACTCTGAATTTTCGAGTTCCCGAGCGCCAAGGACTTAGCGCAAGCTTTGTGACTGTCAGCCAACAAGAGGAGATTCCCGGCCGGGCGCCGCAGAAAACGGGCGCGGTGCAAGGAGTGGTCCGCGACGCTAACGGGAACGGTGTGGGCGGCGCGAGCGTGGCCTTGCGAAACAACGCGACCGGAGAAATTCGCAAGGTCACGACGACGGCGGAAGGTGTATTCCGCGTGCTCGACTTGCCGCCGGGGAAATACGATCTGAGCGTCACGTCGGATGGCTACAAGAGTTTTTCGGAGGCGGGCGTGGCGGTTGCGGCAGGCGAAGCGGTGGTGAGAGAAATCAAGTTGACCGCGTTGCCCGCAGGAGCGCCGCCTGCCGCCGGGCAGCCTCAAGTGCCGCAAGCGAAGCCGTCGCCGCCGCCGGCCGAAACGCAGCCCGTCTACAACGGCGCGCAACAACGCATGGAGCAGCAGCCGAGCGCCCCGCCGCCCGCGCCGCAGCCGTTGCCTCCTGCAGGCGACGTGTTTCAGACGCAATCTGACCGCTGGCTCGTCGCCATGCCCGATTGGGATCGCTACGGCAGCGGCGGCGAGCATCCGTACGTGAAGGGTCGCACATGGGACCCGTTTGACCGGAACAAGCTGAAGGGCGACGTCCCCATTTTCGGCCAGCAAACGTTTTTCAATTTCACGGGCGTCAGCGACACCCTCCTCGACGGTCGGCGGCTGCCGGAGCCAAGCAACATCAGCACGGCGCGTCCTGGAACTCCCGGTTTCTTCGGGCGGGGCGGACAATTCTTTCTGGATCAGGTGTTCTTATTTTCGTTCGATCTGTTTCACGGCGACACTTCGTTCAAGCCCGTGGATTGGCGGATTCGAGTGACGCCGGCGGTGAGCCTGAACTATTTCGATACGCAGGAGAACGGAATCGTCAACGTCAGCGTGCGCGCGGGCACCACGCGTCTTGATTCGCACGTCGGACTGCAGGAAGCGTTTGGCGAGGTGAAACTGCACGACCTGAGCCCTAATTTCGATTTTATTTCCGTGCGCGCGGGGATTCAGCAGTTCAACGCCGATTTCCGCGGATTTCTCTTCGTGGACGAGCAGCCGGGCGTGCGATTTTTCGGCAATCTGGATTCGAATCGCTGGCAGTACAACCTCGCATATTTCAACATGCTCGAGAAGAATACGAATAGCGGGCTGAATTCGTTTGCGCTGAGAAATCAGCAGGTGTTCGTTGCGAACGCCTACCGGCAGGATTTTCTATTTCAGGGCTACACGGTGCAGTTCAGCGCGGATTACAGCGACGACGCTCCGAGCATTCATTACGACGACAACGGATTTCTGGTGCGGCCAGCGCCGATCGGAGCGGTCGTCTCGAACGGCGCGATTCAGGCGCACAGCGTGCACGCGGCCTACATCGGGATCAACGGCGACGGGCATATCGGCTGGCTGAACATCACCCACTCCTTTTATCAGGCGCTGGGGCGGGACAGTTTCAATGCGATCGCCGGGCGTGCGGTGAGAATCAACGCGCAGATGGCCGCTGCGGAGCTTTCGGTCGACAAGGATTGGGCGCGGTTCAAGGCTTCGGTCTTTTATGCTTCGGGCGACGCGCATCCACGCGACAGCGAGGCGCGCGGCTTCGACGC
>DATIZQ010000056.1:0-188789 GCA_035517015.1 Candidatus Acidiferrum sp.
CAAAACAGCAAGAACATTACCCTATGAGGATCAGTGCATCGGCGCATTTTCGACCCAAAAGATGCGAAGTTTATTGTACTCATCTTACCTTCTGAATTTTTTTAAGCACAATCTACGGGTAGCATTCTCCCAAGTAGTCAACATTCTAGATGGCGAGATTGTTGTACTCGTGCGGGGCGGCCGGCACCTTGCACGGGCAAAAATCAAAAAGGGCCTCGGGAAGCCCGAGGCCCTTTTTGGAAGGATGAGCGCTAGAACGGTGCCTCCTCAGGCTGCGCCGGGACCGGCACCGTGTCCGGCACGTGGTCCTTGCCAACGCGGTTGAGCTTGCGAATGGAATCCGCCTTCACCTGCCACGTCTTGAACGGCACGGTGACCTTGCTCTTGCCCTTGCCGACTTCTCGCTCGAAAGTGCTGCTCACGAGCGAACCCTCGACATAGATGTGATCCCCTCTCCGCAGCTTCGTTGCGGCGTACTCGCAGAGTCCGTTCCACGCGACGACGCGATGCCACTCCGTTTTGGAATGCCATTCCTCGTCAGCGCCCTTCCAGGACCGCTGAGTTGCCAGCGAGAGGACCGCGTATTTGCGGTCCGACCCGCGAACCGACTTATGCTCCGGGTTCTTGCCGAGATAACCGATGAGATGAACTCTGTTTTGGTACATTTTATTTCTCCGTTTCTGCCCTTGTAATTGGGGCACCCGGAAGCGAGAGGATGCTGCTCCCAAGGCGAGCGTCTGCTTTTTGGGAGGGGCACAAGAAATCTTCGATGACATTTCAGAAGATTTGTTGGGAGGAACCAGAAAAGCAGAAGACACGAAGCTGCCGGGCGCAGGAATTATCCCGAAGCTGTGCCCAATGGAAAGGGTGGGAACGAGAATATGGACAGAAACAATTCTAATCGGCGATATAGAGAACCGAAGCCACAAAGTTGGCAGAAGGAGGACGGGGTAGCTGGCCGAAGCCAATGGGTTGTTTGAGGAGAGATCAGTCACGCCGAAGGTGGCAGCGGGATGAAGAGCAGATCGACGGGCGTTAACCACCTTCCTGAGCAAGAAGACCGGGATAATCCCTCTCGATCAGCTTTCGAAGAGCATCATTGGCGGCTGCCTTGGAGGGATTCGAAAACTCCACAACATCGTCCGCCCCTTCCGGCATCGCCTTTACGATCTCCCACTCCTGATTGTCGGGATTGAAGTTCCAAGAGAAATTTGTCGGGATGGCCCCCACGATGACTTGCGACCTATATTCCGGCCCAGCCCAAGGTCGAGTGAGTTTGTTGTTCTTCGTCATGGTGATCCACCTTAGTACGACGGAAAAAAGCCTGTGTATGCCTTCCTTACGAACTTCGACGACCACGCTGCATCCACTCGTCAATGCGCTGATGCAAATCCCACGGTCCGAAGTCCAAAACCTTCGCTAAGTCATCCCAAGACTTGGCCGGGATTTCGGCTCCGGGTCCTGTCTCGTCGTAACTCCAGCGATATATTGGGCCGCCCGTGTTCATGTAACTGACCAAGCGAGCGGTGACGGAGTTTGCGTCATCGATCTTGCCAGTACAAAGCAGTTCTCCGATGATTACAGCTAGCGGGGCAGCTTGGATTGGATTGAGTTTCACAGGAGATGCATACACATCACGCAGGCTCTTTTTCAGAGGTTCGAAAAGCTGCCGAACGGCGGTGGATCGTCCCGCGTCGCATGCGACGAGAAATATGAACTCGGGTTCAAAGGGCTTTAGCCACTTGCCCAAAGCGCCCCAGCCACAAAGAACGGGGGCGTTCGTGAGTTCGAGTCCGGCTTCATTGCTGTGGCCGACGATCAGAATCGACCGGAACCGGCCATGCTCGTTGAACGTCTCCGCGAGATCCCGCATTAGTTTGTCTTCTGTGGATGTCTTGACAAGGACAATTCGCCTGTTTGGCAGCAGCGCCCTGGCAAAATCATTGTTGGTGAGTCGGGTAAAGGCAGCGCCAAGGTCTATGCCATCGGCAGCAAGCTTTGTGGAATTGCACTCAATGATGAGCAAATCATTGCCGGATCGCTTCGGCACTGGAAATAACCTCTGGCTAAGATTAACAGAAATGTGAGCCGCTCGACGGCAGTGGTGAGTGGTGAGTGGCGGGTGCTGAGTAGCTAGTGAAGGATGCAAGAGCGAGCCGCGTCGCGTGACACTTTGAGTGATCTGGCGAATTAAACTGTGACGGAATTGTGGACACTGGTACACAATCGGGCACATGGCTTCGGCAGAATGCACAGTTCAGGCGGGCAATTGGATGCGTTTAGACGGAATAGATTTGCTGCGTGGCCTTGCGATCTTCTTCGTCTTAATGAACCACGTAAATATCCGGCTCCTCGGCGCAAAAGTGCTCTATACCAAGTTTCTGCCCTCGCAATTGGTTCACCTGCTGGTCTGGAATGGGCAACTCGGCGTGCAGATGTTCTTCGTCGTTTCCGGTTTTCTCATCACGTCCATCACTCTGCGGCGCTGGGGCCAACTCTCGAACGTGAACCTCCGTGGTTTTTACCTCTTCCGATTTGCGCGGATCGCGCCGCTGTTGTTTTTGCTGCTTGTAGTGCTCAGTGGCCTAGACCTCGCGAATGCTCATAATTTCGTAGTGACCGCGAAAACCGGAGGACTTGGCCGGGCGCTGCTGGCCGCTCTCACGTTCCGCGTGAACGTCCTAGAGGCGCAACGCGGCTATCTTCCAGGTAATTGGGATATTCTCTGGTCACTTTCCGTCGAGGAGATGTTCTATCTCTTCTTTCCTCTTGTGTGCCGCGTTTTTGGTCGAGGGAAGTTATTCCTTGCAGTTCTCTTGGCGTTCGTTGCTCTCGGTGCTCCTGGGCGCACGGTTTTCGCTCATGGCAACGAGGTATGGTCCGAGTATTGTTACCTCGGAGGCATGGAAGGCATCGCGTTAGGATGCCTGACAGCTATCACTGTTTCGCGCGTTCACTTCTCTCGCGCTGTCCTCTGGGTGCTGGGTATCGGCGGCACCACAATCGTTGCTCTCAGTTTGATCTTCTCGTTGCAGGGATACAGGGGATGGCTTGGTCGGACTGGATTGAACTTCACTGTCCTCGGGTTGGGAACATGCATGTTCATCGCTGCTACAACGCAGACGCAATGGAGAAGTCCGGGTATCCTCACGCCGCTATTGAGGATTGGCCAGTATAGTTATGAGGTTTACCTGACCCATATGTTCATCGTCTTCGGCTTATTTGGTCTATTTCTTGATCTTGGGAAGCCAATGCGCCTCGTGCCGGTATTGTTCACGATCACAATCCTAATCGCGGGGATTCTCGGCAGCCTGGTCGCACATCTCTATTCCGAACCGATGAACCGCTACCTACGCCAAAAATCTCGAAATCAGCAAACGCAAGCCGCACCAGCTGTAGTTACACCGGCTATTGTTCCGAGTGAAGGTACGTCCGTTCAAGAAGACGCGGTTTGACATCAGCGAACCGAGTGGCCTTACCAATTGTGCAAAGCAAGCCCGCAATCAGGCGGGCGGCGCGGACAATTCGCCCGCGCCCATGGAACACTTCCGAAACGGTCGGCGTGCGAAAACAGAAGAGAATCAATCGTTGCCCAGGGGCGATTGCAAGACACATGATGCGGGCATTTGAAAGGAAATCTTCCATGACGACCAGGCGCTTGATGCTTGTTTTCTGCCTTCTGTTTGCGGTTCGAAGCCTTCACGCGCAGACGACTGTTTGGCCGCCATCGCCGGGGCATGCGCAAATGGCAATCTGGCCAGGGACGCCGCCGGATGCGGCGGCGGTGATTCCGGCGGGGCCGGAAACGGTGAAGTCGTACACGGACAAGAATGATCTGATCGCCGGGAAGCCAGTGATCGGCGTGCGCAACGTCTCGCAGCCGACGATGACCGTGTATTCGCCGAAAGGGAAGAATATGGGCGTTGCGATGGTCGTATTTCCTGGCGGCGGTTACGTCGAGCTGGCAATCGATCTGGAAGGTACGGAGGTGTGCGATTGGCTCACGTCGCGCGGGATCACCTGCGTTCTTCTGAAATATCGCGTGCCGGATTCCGGGCCAGCCTGGCACAACGACTGTAATTGTAATATCCATCCGAAAGCGCCGACCGCGTTGGAAGATGCGCAGCGGACGGTCGGATTGGTAAGATTTCACGCGGCGGAATGGCACATCGATCCGCACAAGATCGGCGTGCTGGGTTTTTCGGCGGGCGGCCACATGGTGGCGGACATTAGCACTCATTTCGAGAGGCGCGCTTATATGCCCGTTGATGCCGCCGACCAGTCGAGCTGCCGTCCGGATTTCGCCGTGGCGGTTTATCCGGGACACATGCTGGAAAACACCACGAAGGAGTTTGAGCTGAATCCGCTGATTCCTGTGACGCGCGAGACGCCGCCGACGTTTTTGATGCAGGCGGAAGACGACAGCGTAGACGGTGTAAAGCAGTCGTTGGTCTATTACATTGCGCTGAAAAACGCCGGGGTTCCCGTGGAAATGCATTTGTATGCGCAAGGGGGTCATGCGTTTGGGTTACGACGGACGAAGCTTCCGATTACGGAGTGGCCGGTCTTGGTAGAAAAGTGGCTCGTGACAATTGGGCTGATTTCGAAGTAAGGGAGATCAGGTAGGATTAAAAGACGTTTCCCGAGGTGCGGATGATTCATCCGCGTCGATAGTGCAACGATTAGTCTGCGCAGATTATGTTGAAACGAATGCAGGTTTTCACGCTGCTTTTCCTTGCAACCTCTATCGCGGCTGGGCAAACGCCGCTACACCGGCGGCTTGCCGAAATTGCCAAGCAAGCTCATGGCAATGTTTACGTCTCCTGCTCGCTGCCGGGCGTAGAGCTTGACTGCTATCTCGAAGCGCACGGTCACCCTCCGATGCAGTCCACATTCAAATTCCCGCTCGCGCTCGCTGTGCTGCATGAGGTGGAACTGGGAAAGTTACAACTCGATCAGCCTGTGCGCTTTCTTAAATCCGACCGATCCGTAACCTTCAGCCCCCTGCAGGATGAGTTTCCGAACGCCGACGTTGACGTTCCGTTGCGCAAGATCATCAAACTGAGCGTCGAAACCTCCGATAACACCGCAACAGATATCGAGCTTCGTCTCATTGGCGGCCCTAGCGTCCTGCAACGGTATCTCGACTCACTAGGCCTGAGCGCCATTCACCAGCAGGACAGCGAGCACACGCTGCACAGCGATCAAAAGTTGCAATACCGCGATTATGCCGAGCCCTCCGCTATGGTTGCGCTTCTTCGCCTTTTCGCGGACCACTCGCCCTTGAACCCGGAACATACCGCAGTTCTCGACGAATGGATGCGCGAAGCCACGAGCGGTCCTAAGCGCATCAGAGCACTACTGCCCGCCGGGACGCCCGTCGCCGACAAAACAGGCTCCTCGGGCCTGGAGTGGGGCATGATTCCAGCCACCAACGATGTCGGACTCATCACCCTTCCCGATGGACGACGGCTTGCGCTGGCGGTCTTCGTCACAAATGCTCATGCTGACCAGGATGCGTGCGAGCGCGTCATAGCCTCCATTGCCAAGGAAGTCTACGACGAAGCCCTAACCAGCAATAAATGAACGAAGGGCACGACGATTTGAGTGATCCGCTGCACTCGCAGTGTTACCGCGACAAATTCGTTTGAGGCGCGGTCTCGCGGCAGTATTGGCAAAGGCTTACGTACCACTAGGCGGTGCGGATGAACCATCCGCGCCGATAGCGTTGAGAAGTTGCGTTGCCGTCCGCTGGACGTATTCCAGGCTCTCGCTGAGGAGCTTCGCATCGCCCCCGTACAGACCGATGTAATCTTGTGCGGCGCTTCCCGTTTCAAGGCCGATTGCGCTGCAAACGACAAAGGCGACGGCCTCGGCTTCGGTTTCGCGGCTGCGCTTTGAAGTGCTGGTGCGGCGCTCGTCACGGTGCATCAATTCGTGTGCGACTTCATGCGCCAGTGTTGAGAAGTCTTCGGCAGGAGTTTGTCCGGGCAACAATGTGATCTTGCCGCCTGCGGAGGTGCCGCGAGCGGGGGCGATGTCCTGCGAGTATTCGAGAACGATCCCTTGCTCAGTGACGAATTTACCGAGCCGTTCGCGGTATTCGCGAGGATCGCCATTGACGTTGCCGATTTCAGGAAGTTCTTGACCGTCCGTCTGGCTGATGTCGAACACGTACGCGGCCCGAAACCCGACAGGGGTTGAAGATTCATCCGTTTCGGTTTGTTCCACGCTTTGGCTCTTCGCTCGAACGATTGGCGCAAGAATGAAAATGCCTTTCTCGCCTTTCTTCACGAAGCGTCCAAGTTTGTGCCATGTGTGGAAACCAGCGACGTGAGTAGCCGTTGGCTTCTGCGATGCGATAAGCATCACGTTTCGTAGACTGTACCGATGGAATCGGCCAATCGCCGCGAGGTAATTTCTCAGCGCTTCACTGTGGCCCCTTTCGAGGGCTTGACTGAGTTCTTCGATTGCTTTGCTGACGATCTGTTTGGCTTGCTCGACTTTCATGATTGTTCTCCTGTTTCGGGAGCTTCTTGCCCCCTTCACCAAACAGCGAGGGGGCAAGGTCACGAAACAGAGAACGGCAGCGAAGAGATTGGTGCGTTCAGGTCGAAACGGATCGCACGCTGGAGTGACACAGGCGTTCCGTGGCGCGAAGCGTGCTAGTGGAGACCGTAGGCGGAGGGACTCACTCGCCGGGACGCGGCAATCTCAAAGCGGCGAAAAGAGGAGAGCTAGCCCAATCTTCGCCACGCAGAAAGACACTAGAAGGAGGATCTCGTCTGGGTTCGGAACGTGACAGTTCGAATGGCTGAAACGCTTCTCGCAACATGGAACTCCAGCTACCGGCGACAATTTGCACGGTGGGAGCAGTCGTTCGTTTGTGAGCGTTGCGGAACCGTAAGCACACAGTAACGCTCACTATCGATCAGATTAAAATGTGTTGCAAATTGTCGAAGTGCGCAGAGGAGTTGTCACGCGATGCGGAGCACAGGCACCGCTCGGTTGCCCTCAGCACGAAACATGTGTTATCGCCCGTTCGGCTACCGTCAGCGTTTCAACAAATTTGAAGGTACTGTCAATCCTGTCCAGATTTCCCGCGTGAAATGCGGTGAAGTAGAAATTGCGCAGGACGAATTTAATGAACCGACCCGGACTTATCGGCGCATTCACTGGTATGCGGCAATTGGGATATTGTCCTAAGGTAAGATGAGATTTTGGGTGTTTTACATCCACATGTTTACTTTCCCTTGCATCGAAATCAAATCGGATTGGCACGTGAACAATGCTCTTGCCCACAATATCAGCATATAGCTCATCCTCCTCATATGACCCAGGATCAGCATCAAACAGTTCGAGATACGGTGCAGGAAATACACAGAGCCGATGTGCGGTGATTGTCCGTTTTTCAAAACGATAATACATCTGCAAAAGCGCACCATCGATCATTCTAAGATGGTATGCGCGCGCTTTATCGAGTTCATCGTAAATCTCGGCGTATGGCCTATCTTTCATACTGACCGAAATTGAGGGCGCTCCGGCGATTCCGATCTCGCTGTTACGGCCAATCTTCCGTATCGATGGGTAATTCTGTTGATTTGAAAGCCCTGCCTCGATCATCCTACCGATGATGGCTTGTATTTCTTCAAATACCTGTCCAGGAGTCATCGCTGCCCCTGGAGTAACTTACTGAGTCGATGGCGCATTTTTGCCGGAAGGTCGTCGATATCAACATCGCCTCTATCGATGGACTCTAGAATCCGTCTAAGTTCCTCAACGTCTCGTTCCTTCCTCCGTGACCGTTGGCGGCTGATATCGCGACTAATGATGCGAAGATTTTTGCGAGTCTCTGCATCGGGATACTTAAACTCCAGCCGATAATCGCGCTTAGCAACTTCGTGGTATTCCGCAATTAGCTTATCCATTGAGGACCCTACGCCAACAACGCGGACCCACGCCTTTGACCGCGTAATCGCGGTGAACAATTGATTCCGAATACGGGCGAGAATCGCCGGTGAATAGCTGTTAAAACAGTCTTGGGCATTGATGACGTATACCATCGCAGCTTCGTTCCCCTTCGCCCTAAAAATTCCGGTAAATGTGACCGTGTCACTTTCAAAAAATATGTCCGGCGAGCCGGACACTCCAGCAAGAGAGGAATTGATCCCATTAGAAAATAGTGTCGAGCGAGCAGACGCAACGGCTATTCGTGTTTTTGTCGGCTGCGGATTGATCACTATAATGTCTTCAGGAAGTAATTCGTCTTCCCTAACATTGCGCGTGATCTCCTGAACCAACCACTCATCCTGCTGATCGCTGGTAGCAAATGATTTTAGGACAAGCAAATCGTCTATCGGAGAATGGGTCTCGAGAAACTTGGGACTTGTGTCAGCCGTTCGTTCCAATGACACGAAGTGGTCGTCTTCCAGTTCGCCTTCGCGAACTCGATATCCAACGTCGAGCCACAGCCGATGCTGGTCAAAAAATTGCACCAAGCCACCTGGCTTTCGATATATACCAAACCCAAGTGCGTGTGCCGTTGCTAGGATGGGACGCGAGTTCCGATAGCATCGCTCAAGGATAATATCTTGCTTCGGCTCGCCAGGCGCTGCCTGACCAAAGCTTACGAGCGGAGTACCGTCGGCCGAGGTGCCGAATAATTCCTCAGGCGGTGAAAGAGAGATGTCGGTGAGAGTTTGCAATTCGTCATATGCGTAGACCAATCTTTTGGGTGGACGAAGGAATCCGTGACAAAGACGCAAGAACTGAAACGGAAAATCTTGGGCTTCATCGATCAATATGGCGTCGTAGGCTGCCTTAGGTGTCTTAACCAGATCAAGGGCTTCTTGACACGCGCCTTGGAACTCTTTCCGTTCCCCGAACTTATCTCGGGCAAATCGGTAATCGTAGTATGGGATATTGTGTACAGCGCAGAACTTATAATAAATGCCAGCTCGCCCCTTTCCTCCGGGCGCACCCCAAGCATTTACGATGTCTATTTGATCCCAGTCGGGCTCTTCGCTCGTCTGCTCGATTGTAAAAGTGTTTATGAGGCGTTCGAATTGGCCCTTTAATGACCGAGTATTAAACGTAACCGCGATCTTCCAGTCGGGATGTTGTGCATGCAGATAGGCGACTTTCAGTGCAAGCACAATCGTCTTGCCAGAACCCGCGAGGCCTCGGATTCGCTGCACCCCCTCAACCGTTTCGATAACGGCCGCGCCTTGATCGTTATCAAGGGTGGCAATCGAGTCTTCCAGTTTACGTAATCTCGCACCACGGGAATCGCTTTCTGAAATGTCGCGTCGTCGTCGCCCTTTTCGTATCGTGGAAAGGGCCTGAATTGCTGCGGCCAGTGCGGGAAACCGTGATGAGTCCTTCCAATCAATATCACTGATAAAGTCGATCAAGCCATCGTCATATCCGAAAACGGGATAGTCACTAAAGTCGTCCAGTGGTTCGACTCGAACCGCTGGCGCGAAGGTCACAACACTTATTTCCACAGAAAGGTCACGACGTTTCAGGAGAGCAGGATACTGGATTAGTTTGGCTTTTAGCTTCGTAAAAAAATCATCCTGCCGTTGCCTATAATCGCCAAGGTTTGTTCCTTCTACTACATCAAATACAACAACGCCGTGTTCAGGGCTCAACAAGATTGCGTCAAATGGAAATGCGCCGGAGGGCGTGCCAAGAATTGGATATCCGATGTAGAGGGTTCCATTAAGAGCCGCAGAATTCTCTATGCGCTCGGCAAGTTTTCTAGATGATGCGGGCTTTTTCGTAGTGCCCCAAATCGTATCGATCATGCGAGCCTCGCCTCTTGCGGTCTCCCCCCAGTCTGTGGCGCAGCAGGTGCCTCCCATTTGGCGGGTATCAAGACTGCCGCCTGGGCGACGGCGCGTTGAGCTTTCCGGTCATTGAGCGCCTCCGTCGCGGCTCGCCGCTTCTCGGCCAGGTCGGACGGCGATGCGATCAGCACACGGTATGTTTGTGATTTGAATGACATCGGTGGCAGAGCTCCTATTCTGTCTCGAAGCCGCTGTTGCTCGCGAACTTCAGCGTTCGGCTGTTCTCCGTGACCGTCCGCACGACATTGTCGGAAACACCTGCGGGAATCTCCGCTTCAATTTCCAGAGTGACGCGCACCGATGAACCAACAAGCCCGACGAGATGTGTGACAACCTCGTCCGCGATCCTGCCAGCGTCGCGTCCGACACGAGCGGGGTCGAGAATCACTGTGCCGTGATAGCGCTTGGGTTTAGGTTGTTGCACTGGCCCGGACGGTTGAGGAGTTGGTGGTGTTGGTCCGGGCGTAGTTGACGGGACGTTTGCGGTAGCCGTGCCAGCGGGGACGGGCGGAGGTGTCTCCTGATCGATCTGCCGTCGGGCGATCTCAGGCCGGACGAGCAGGCCAGGGTCATCTTGAGTGATCGTCATCTGCATGCCTGAGCGAAGTCCGCGATAACGAGCCGCGGACTCGTCATAGGTTTCGGCATAGGCGAAGGCGTCGTGCTCCCACGTCAAGAGCGCAAGCCCTGCGTGGATCGCGTTGACCAAGACATGGGTGTTCTGCAAACGCGCTAGGTAGAGGTAGCGACCGAAGTCGTCTACGAGCTGCCGAATCGCGACGTGGTTCCCGCGCCATAAGGGCACACGGTCCATATCCATGCGCAGGCGCGAAGAGGCAAACGTAACAACGAGCGATTCGTCGCTCTTTAGCTTCTTGCTGGCGCGTTCCGCAAGCGCGTCTTGCCCTGAGAGTCGTATGGTTTGCCACGTGAGGGGAGCTTGCGGGTCCGCCTGTGCGGGCACGAGCAACCATTGATAGGTTTCGGGAAGTCTGGCAGTCACGGCGCCGTCGGCAGCCGTCTTCTGCGTCTCGGCTTGCTTGACTTGATGGGGGGAAAGATCGAGCTTTTCCTTCTCATCGAGGATGGAGTCCCATGCCAGGAATTTCCGTACGGCTTCGTCCAAATCCTGGAGGCGGGTCTTATCAGCCGCAAGAAAGACAATCGTGTTTCGGTAGAGGCGCGGGGCCGTACCGCGTCTCTCGAAAATTTCCTTGGCTGCCGTCTCGGCGGCGTTGTCAGGCTCTTTACTGTAGGCGTGATCTATTCCAAGAACCACCAGGCGCGCGTCAAGGTCATCAGGCACATCGGCGCTGGTGCCAGGCATCGGGTGAATGCGGTGGAAGTCACCCATCTTGCGTAGGTCGGCGCGGAGACGCTTGTCTAGTTCCTGCACCACCTTGTCGGGGTCTCGCTTAAGCTGTTCGGCGCGGTCGTCGGCAAGCTTGGTAACAGTGGGTTGCGTCGAATACCAGTAGCGCGGCCCGTCCTGATAGAGATAGGTCGCGGCCGCAGCGAGTCTCCGCAAAGCGTCGCCAAATACCGCGGGCGATTCGCCGGGCATGACGCAGCCGAGTTTTACGCGCCGGTCCTCGACGCCGCGATTGGCAGCAGCGGGGGTAGGTGCGGAGCCGAGATAGATCGTTCGGGCGACGCGACGGCAAGCGGCGAATTTGCCGAGATTCGGGACTTCGCCGTCGATGCGTAACGGGAGAGAACTGGGACCGTCAACGTCTTTTTCAATGATGGGGACCCAATTGTCGGAGAGGTAGCGCGTCAGTTCGAACTGAACGCGGGGATCATCGATGGGTATGTTGGCAGGCAGGATCAGGGGATTCTTGTCGCCCTTTTCCCAGAGGCTGTGAATCACGGCAGCCATGAGACGGAGGACGCCTCGTGTCCGCTGAAATTTCACGAGGGTGGACCAGTCCGTGTATAGCCGGTCGAAAATCTCCGGGTGGATTGGATAGGCCGCTTTGATGCGTTTTTCGTAATCCGGGTCGTGGCATTCCGGCGGAAATTCCGCGTGCTGTGTTCGATAAAGATCGGCGAAGGCTCGGGCTACCACGTCGCGGTCCTTAAACAGCGCCTGGTCGGCGAGCGGCTCGAATAGCCGCCGCCGTACTATTTCGAAGCCTTCTTCGGCGCTGGCAGGCCGCCACGAGGCTTCGACGCGGCCCACCACATTGCGCAGGCGGTCCAAGGCCTCCCGTCCCCGCTGGCCGCCGACCTCTACGTCGTCGGCCTGGGTGTGGGGAGATCCCATGGTGTCGGAAGCGGGCAAGCTGATGACGAGCAGACAGTTCTTGGCGAGCTTGGCCGATTCGGTGAGAACTTGTGCGAAGCTGAACTGGGTTTCAAAACCGCCTGCGGGTAGGTCGGTCTGGTCGTGGAGCTGGCGGGCGTAGGCTACCCACTCGTCGATTAGGATCAAGCACGGTCCGTATTCATTGAATAATTCACGCAGAACGTCGCCGGGGCTGGTGGCCTTTTCGTCGTCGGCGCGAACTCGCTCGAAAGCCTTTTTCCCGCCGAGTTGCCAGGCGAGTTCACCCCACAGCGTGCGCACGATTGTGCCATCGGATTTCTTGACGGGGTTGCCGGGCGAAATCTTGTTGCCGACCAATACCACGCGCTTGGCCGTCGGCAGCTTGTTGGTGCCCGCGTCCTTCAATACGGCATCTATGCCGACCAGTTCGCTTGGGGCGGTGCCGGAGAAGAGGTGATAGAGCGCGAGCATCGAGTGGGTCTTGCCGCCGCCGAAGTTGGTCTGGAGCTGCACCACGGGATCGCCGCTTTGACCGGAGATGCGTCGAACGGCGTCGGTCAGAAGATGCTTGAGGCTCTCGGTGAGATAGGTCCGGCGGAAAAATTCGACCGGCTTTTTGTATTCATCGGTTCCTTCACCGAGATGGACCTGCCAGAGATCGGCGGCGAACTCGGCTTGCTGGTAGCGACCGCTGGCCACGTCCTTGTGGGGAATGACGACTTCGCGCCAGGACTTGAGGTTGCCGGCGACGGCGCTCTCAATCGCAGTGCCAGCGCTCTTGCGCTTCTCGTTTCGGACCTGCTCGTCGAAGCGAAGGCGCAGAAGTTCCATCTTGGTCTTTTCGATTTCGTCTGACTGAGGAGCGGAGATAGCTGTGAGGAGCCGCCCGGCTGAGTCGAGAGCGCGGTAGGCATCGTCGCCCGAGAATGTTTGCTGATGCGCCCATTTGTTGCGCAGGTCGCGCAGTTCGTTGACAAGACTTCGTTCGGCCGGTCCGAGTATGCGGCGGAACACGTCGTTCCAAGCTTCCCACATGAGCTTTAATAGCGCTGCCGCGTCCCATTCAGCGATGGTCTTTTTGGCCAATATGCGATCTTCGCCGAGGTAGCGCGTGGCCTCGGCAGGGGCGCGATCCTTGTAATAGCCCTTAAACTCGCGTTCGACGAACGGGCCGAGACCTTGCTTGAGGAGGTCCATCGCTTTGCCGACACGTTCGTGATTTGTGATCGCCATGAGCTACTCCTGATTGAACAATTCCGTTTGAGGTACTGGCGCAGTGATGCGCGCACGAGAGAGGCGCATGATTTCCGGCCAGCTTTGGACAAGGCCGTTGTAAGAGAGCGCTTCTTGCGCACGCTTCTTTCGCTCGCACAAAGCGTACAGTCGATAGGCCAGTTCGCGGGCGATCTCGGCTTTCGCACCGAGCTTGGCCACGAGTACAGCCGCCGCGCTCTCGCCCCCGTTTTCCAACACACGGACGAGATGATGCACCGATTCCCATGCGGTCAAACGCGGATCGGTGTCGGGGTCCCAATTCTCTGGCAATTCATCGGGACGGAGCAGGCGAACCTTGCCGCCTTTCGACGCGACGATGTGTGCTGCGACCATGCCAGAGACGCTCGTGTTCTTGGCCTTTGACAGCGTCTCGGCCACGCCGTACTCGCCCTCGGCGAAGCCGGATTGCTCGAACCAGGCCAGCGCCCAACGGCTGTCGGCGTCGAAATCGCCTTCCTGCTCGGCCAGTGCCTCATCAAGGGTCTGGTTGATGAGCGCCAACGCCTCATGCACGGAAAGCGGTTTGCCATCGGCGTCGAGTACTTTCGCGTAACGGGTATAGACTGCCATGCCGGGGCCGATGGCGGCCTGCGCAAGATCTACCGGAGCGATGTTGCCGCGTTGCAAGAGCGACAGAGCCACGGGCAGCTCGGCTCGTAGCGACGTGACGAAATCGCGGCGCGTGGCGCTCGGCGCATCAAGCAAGCGCTTACGACAGACAAGGACAATGCTGGAAGCAAGGGCGTTGGAACCGATGCCGCGAGGCCGGTTCGCATGCTCGGTGCGCATGGGCCATGTCCCGGTAATCGTCCAGTGAGCATCGATCAGAGCCTGCAACATTCTTTCCCATCCCGTCGATACTGCGCCGCCGTTCTCGGTATTTTCCTCCTGCTTGAAAGCATAGAAGATTGTTGCGGGGTACTCGTCGGAGGATGCGTCGTACATAACGCTAAAGGTGCGGCCGAGCCGCTCGTAAAAAAACTCGCGGGCGGTCGAGCGATCTCCACCATGACGCGATGGATCTGAAATTATTTCATCGCTCTTGGGAACTAGAATCGTTCGGAAGATGTCCGGGTAGACATTAATAAGGACACGTCGGAGCCAAATGTAGAAGAAGTCCGACAGATCGGCGTAGCCAATATTGTCGAAGTACGGGGGGTCTGTGGAAAAGATATACTTGCCAGGCGGCAAAGTTAGTGCCGCAGAATCTCCATAAAGAACACGGCCGCTAGCCGGCTTCCGAGGTAGGCAGTCAAGGGCAGTCTGAGGATATTTGCAGCATGTACCCCACCCTCCCGTCGATCCGGCGAGTGGGTTCGACTCGGCGAAGTCCCACACCATCTGTACCGTCTGCTTGTCGAATGTCGGTTGTGCCTTGGACGGGCGTTCTGCATGGACGAACCATCTAACTAGCGCATTGTTAGTTTGGACGAGTCGGTCGAAGAAGATCGCAAGATAGACAGCGATCGCGTTTGCGTAGTCGGCGTCCCCGCCCGCATCCTTCAGCACCTCAACAATGGTATCGTCTAGTGCCATCGAAAAAATAGACAACGCTGCTAGCTGTCGCGGGAGAAAAAGGTCTCGGTGAAGTGTCAAGCCATAAGCTTGAACGCGAAAGCCAAGTGCGGCGTCCGGGAGCTTTGTGTCCGGCGTCCATTCTGGTACCACCGCCATCGCCTTAGCCTCGTGTTCTGCGGAGGCTGAGTGAAAGTGCATCTGTGAACCGGCCTTCGTTACGTATGCGTTGAGCTGAAACCCCAGCTTCCCTTCGCGACCCTGATCGCGAAGCGCGGCAAATGGAACCGGTGTCCCGCATCTGGGGCAAACCGCCCCAGTATCGTTGAGCGGTGGGGAGTCCGGTTCTCCGGCATCATCCACAATCACATCAAAGGAAATACGACGAGTCCGGGCATCGCGCTTTGCGATGCGCAAGAAGGCACGTGATTTCTCTGTCTTGGAAAGCCACAGTGAGCTGACTAGCGGAATCGTCGTTTCGCAACCCGGATTGGGGCACTCGGCTGTTCTGCACCAGAGCCAGGCGATCGGTGCAGATGGTCCCGCGTAGGTATCAGTGTAGAGGCGACTTACCGCATCGCGCGCGCGCGCCATGATGCGATTCGAATAGTAGGTGAGATCGGCGCGAAATCTCTCAAACCCGAGACCGTCGAGCAGGTTCTTTGAAGCCTTCGGACTGATGGCGTCATGCCCACTGACTATGTGGGGTACTTCGACCAAAGCTTTGGAGATGGCCACCGCAATTGGGTTGAGATCCGATCCGATTGCATTCAAGCCCACGCGCAGAGATTCGATCGGAATCGTTCCGGAACCACAGAATGGATCTACTACCGTGGGAAGTTCGCCGTGAGCAGATCGTGCGATCTCTTTTTTGGCTGCTGTAAGAACGGCTTCGTCGTCTTTCGATTCCCAGGCAACGAGCTGCTCAATCAGGGCAAAGAGTTCTTGCCGCTTTATCTCTGCGGCCTCCGGAGGTAGGTATTCTCCAGGATCGTCAACGAGAGATGCAAAAACCACCGCTCGACATGCGGCAAGTGGTCGTCGCGCCCACCAGGCGTGGAGATTCGATGTCGTGCCCACATGAATCAGTTTTTCGGCGGCTGCAGAGCGGTTGATCGACTGAAGCGGAAGGGCAACTTCGATCAGCTTTTTCTTGTAGGGCTGGGTCATCTTGGAGACTCCGCCCGCTCCAGCAGTTCCGGAAAGTCGTAATTGACACTCGTGACCCCGAAATCCGGCTCACGCTGGAAGGGCCGTCGTACATAGTGTACGCGGTGCGAATCTCCTTCCAAAAATTCAACCATAGCAAGGATGAAATCCTCGGGTTTGTTGAGCGAATACAAAATCTCGTTCTTGGTGACCGTGATGGTTGCCGCGCCAGAGACGCGGCCTTTTACTTCGAGAAAACGTAAGCGGCCAGTGCGCGGCTCCCGGCTTTCGATGTCGTAGCCGAGTTTTTCGGATTCGCGGTCAGTCGGTTCGAAGCCAAGCTGGCGCTCGACCTCCAGCACGATAGCTCGCGCGCGCGCGGCCGAAAGCTGAGTGTCTACAGGTTGCGTCGTTTCAGGGAGCGGGCGGCCAGTCATCTCGGCAATGAGTCCATCCGGTACGACGACAAAGCCGCCGAGTGCTACCGGAGGCAGCGCGGAGACTTGCGCTTCGAGATCGAGTTGTTCCATGCGTTTTTGGAGCCGCGCTTGCAGGTCGTCCGCCCTGCGGCGCGCTTCCTGGGAGTTAAGACGGGCGTTGGTTTTGCCGGCCTGCTCTTGCAACTTCAGACTTTCGGCGCGGTGGTCCCAATAGCCGATCTCTTTGGTGAGTCGATCCTTGACCGCCGCTCGTGCCTTGTCGATCCAGGCGATACGCCGGGAGCGCACCTCTTGAAGATGTTCCGGCACCACCTCGGCAATGGCGTGCACCAATGCCTTCTGCTCCAGGTCTCGTGTGATCCATGCACTCTCGGGTCTGGCCAACACAACATCTACGCCGGGTTCGTCAGAGCGGAGCGGGCGGTAGTCAAGGTAGGGCGCGTAATGAAGGTGGCGCGCTTGTCCGGTGACATCCAATTCGACATAGAGCATCTGCTTGGAGATCGTGCGGCGGTCGCCGTTCTTAAGAAGGCTTGCGTCCTGGATGGAATGCTCCAGGTAGAAAAGAACCCGCGGCGTCGTGCCGGGATCACGTTCGTCAACCAATACAGTACCGCGCCGTAGAAGGTCGCGGTGGCGGTCGAGTGTGAGGTCGAGCGTGGCGTCGAGGAGAGGATGGCCCGGACAGACAAAGGCAGCGAGCGGCTGCCCTTGCGGTGCGATCAAGGATTTTTCAAAGGCGATGCGCTCATAGCGCGGGAGCACAGGCTCACCCGTTCCGATCATGCGGTCGCGATTACGCACTGGCGCGGGGACATGAGTTATTTCGTAGCGGCGCGACTCGCGCTGCCGAATTGTGCCTCCGAGCTGAGTGAATGCCTCAAGGAAAAATGACTCGATATAGTGCGGTTGCAAGCGACGGGCATCCGCGCGCTCCATGTCCTCCCGGACACGGGCGACGCGGCTGGCATCCATCACGTCGTGAGCGAGAGCGCGATCTTCGAGAAGGTCTTGCAGGTGCGGACGATCAACAGCGTCGGCGATGACTTGCGTCAGCTTGGCGCGTATTTCTGGGCGTTCCCCGTAACGGATTGCCTGAATTAACAAATCCCGCAACGGCCGACCCTCGAACTGTATTTTGCCGAGTACGTCGAAGACTTGCCCACCTAGAGTCCGGCGAGCCTGCTCAAGCTTCTCAAGCAACGTCCGGTAAACGTCGCCCTCACGGGTTTCCTCGGCGACGAGGTTCCACAGATGACATACCTCGGTCTGGCCAATGCGGTGAATGCGGCCAAAGCGCTGCTCAATCCGGTTGGGGTTCCATGGGAGATCGTAATTGACCATCAGGTGAGCGCGCTGAAGGTTAATGCCTTCGCCTGCGGCGTCGGTGGCAATGAGCACGTTCACTTCCGGGTCATGTCTGAATGACTCCTGGGCCTTCATGCGTTCTTCGCGGCCCATGCCGCCGTGGATTACAACCACAGCTTCCTTGCGACCGAGCAACGTAGTGACGCGGGTTTCGAGGTAGCTCAGAGTGTCCCGGTGCTCGGTGAACACAACCAGCTTCTGACGCGGCGAGGGCATTGGCGGGGGAATTGCGCCGGGAGCATTGGGGGAATCCGCAACCGACCTGGGAACTGGGGCAGTCGTGAAAATTTCGCCGAGCAGGCTGGCAAGTTCGCGCCATTTGCGATCCTCCCCGCTGCGGCGCACTGCGTGCGCCAGCGATTCAAGGCGCGCGAGAGTAGCGATTTCAGCTTTGAGTTCGTCAATGGTTCGTGCCGCCGTAGCTTGGTCGAGGATCTCTTCTTCGGCAGCTTCGACTTCGTTGTCTGGCGCATCTTCAAGGTCCTCTACGTCCTCGGCGTCGAGCGCGGGCCTTGCGGCGGCGATGGCATCGACGGCGGCACCACGCTGCAGGAGTTCAAGTTCACGGAGGCGCTTTTGCAAGCGTTCGCTCCGGCGGCGCAGGGATTGATAAATGGCTTCGGGCGACGAAGCGAGCCGTCGTTGCAAGATGGTGAGGGCAAAGCCCACAGTGCCCGCCTGCTTGTCGTTGGCCAGCGCCTCGGCGCGGTTAAACTCGTCACGCACATAATCGGTCACTTCCTTATAAAGCTGCGCCTCGGCGTTCGAGAGTCGATACGGGACGGTATAGGCAATGCGTTCCGGGAAGAGCGGCGTGCCGTCGAATTTGACCAGGGTTTCCTTTACCATACGGCGCATCAGGTCCGAAATATCGACCTGATGTACGCCATCACGAAACCGCCCCTCAAAACGGTCGCCATCGAGCAGCGCCATGAAGAGTTGGAAATCTTCCTCTTTTCCGTTATGTGGAGTTGCCGTCATAAGAAGGAAGTGGCGCGTGAGACCAGATAGAAGTTGTCCGAGGTGATAGCGCTTGGTGTATTTGACTTCGCCGCCGAAGAAAGTAGCCGAGAGTTTGTGTGCCTCGTCGCAGATGACCAGGTCCCAGTGGCAGTCGGGGACCTGGAGTTTCTGCTGCACGTCTTCGTTGCGTGAAAGCTTGTCGAGACGGGCGATGACGAGGTTGTTTTCGAGAAACCAGTTGCCCGTGCGGGCGGCTTCGAGCTTGTCGTTCGTTAAAATCTCGAACGAGAGCTGAAAGCGGCGGTAAAGTTCATCCTGCCATTGCTCGGCCAGGCTGCCCGGGCAAACCACAAGACAGCGCTGCAAGTCGCCGCGAGCGATCAGTTCCTTGATGAACAATCCCGCCATGATGGTCTTTCCCGCCCCCGGATCGTCGGCGAGTAGGAATCGTAGCGGCTGACGAGGGAGCATGGCCTCGTAAACAGCTGTGATCTGATGCGGCAGCGGCTCGACGAGCGACGTATGAACCGCCAGGACCGGATCGAAAAGATGTGCGAGCCGGATACGATGTGCCTCCGAAACCAGGCGGAACGAATGCCCGTCACCGTCGAAACTCCACGGGCGGCCGTGTTCGACTATTTGGAGGCGCGGCTCGTCATGGCGATACAGCAACTCGTTGGCGACGCGGCCGGACGGTCCCTTATAGGTCAGCTCCAGAGCCTCGGAACCAAACCACTGCACACTGACGACCGTGACGATTTGGTCCGGAATAATTCCCCGGACTGCGGCGGTTGGCAGGAGATCTTCGAGGCGAGTCATGTTGACCTTCGTGTCGGTTTTTCGGTGCGTTTGCGCCTGTTCCCGCTCTTACGGGTTTCGTCTGCCGCGTATCTCTCCGAGGCATCACGCACGACCCAGGCCAAGGACACCTTTTTCTGTTTCGCGATCTTCCCCAGCGTTTCGTACAGATCGGACGGAAAGCTGATCGATGCACGGACCAAAACTGCCTTCTGACTGTTCATGCCGTGTTCTCTGCCTTTTCCCTCTCACCGTCGAATTTCTTCATTGCGAATGTTCACCACTTTACACCACGGCGGTGAGGAAAAGGCGAGACAGTTCCATTTGCATCCACGCTTCGCGAAGTTCTCCCTTTCTTCCTTGACAAAAACTCGTAGAATCGATCTTCCATTGGAATTAGGACGATGGCCAAAAGCAAAATTGCAAACGGGGACCGCTCTAAGCCTTCACTGGCGCTGAATGCCGTCTGTCCCTACTACACCATGTTCCCGCTGGATTTCCCACTTTCTGTGCTGAAACGCTTTGGTGGAGACAAACTTCGGGTGCTAGACCCGTTTTGCGGTCGGGGCACCACGATTTTTGCAGCTCGAATCAAAGGCCATAAGGCTTACGGCATCGACTGCTCTCCCATCGCAATTGCGATTGCAAGGGCAAAACTTGCCGAGACGACCGAAGCGGACGTGGTGGCTGTGGCGGAAGCGATTCTCCGCCAGCCTAGAAGCGTAATGGTGCCAAAGGGCGAGTTTTGGGAGTGGGCATACGCTCCCGCTACGCTCCGGCAAGTGTGTCTTCTGCGTGAGGGACTTCATGGGCTTCGCAGCGCATCCGCGCAGATGCTGCGTGCAATCTGCCTGGGCTCCCTGCACGGGCCTCTCAGCAAAAGCCCCGAACAGAGAAGCTATTTCTCAAACCAGATGCCCCGCACATTCGCATCCAAACCGGATTATTCCGTTAAGTACTGGCGCGAGCGGAGTCTCAAGCCCGCTCCCGTGGACGTGATTCAGGTGATCAAACGCCGGGCAACAAGGCTCGATCTGGAAACCCTTCCGGTTTGCGCGGGTGCCTCTAAGGTTTATACGGCCGACGCTCGGTTGGCTCGCGGGTATTCGTCCCTTCCGACCGCGATCGATTTGGTCATTACATCGCCGCCCTATTACGGTATGAGAACCTATATCGCCGACCAGTGGCTGAGGAACTGGTTCTTGGGCGGGCCGGCAAACGTTCCCTACCGTGAGCAGAACTACCTCTCGCATCAGAGCCCCGATGCGTTTGCACAATCCTTGGCGCAGGTGTGGAATCGCGTCGGAGAGCGACTGTCGGACAAGGGCCGGATGTACGTTCGGTTTGGCGCAATCCCATCTAGAAAACGGGATTCACGGCAGATCATGCTGGCGTCTCTTGAGCATTCTCGTTACTCGTGGGAAATTTGTCGCATTCGTCGAGCGGAATCTGCTTCGTCCGGCAAGCGGCAGGCCTGCCACATGGGCAGCCGCGTTAAGTCCGCTGCAATCGAGGAACACGATTACGAGATTTCAATGTCCTGAACCATGCCAACGCAAGGTTAGCTGCCTTTGCGCATTGCCGCCTACGCCGACCAGAAGCGGAAGCAGTTCCCGGCAAAAATCCGAAACGTAGGTCTTAACGGCTTTCGAAGTGAGGATAGTCTCCCGGTCGGATGGCAGGTGGTACGCCAGATCCTCTGAGATTACGAGAATGCATTTCGCGCGTGCGCGGGAGATGGCCACGTTGGTCCGTTCCAGTTGAAGCAGGAAGCTCTCCTCTTCGGAAATCAGATCTGGGTCCCCCACTCCGAATGAGATGATTATCGTGTCGCGCTGTCCGCCCTGAAATCGCTCAACCGTGTCCACCGCAGCATCTATCCTTTGTGGATCATGACTGGGGAAGATGTCGCGCAATCGCCGGACGATCAAGGCTCGTTGCGCTCGGTGTGGTGTCACCACGCCGACGCCCTTGTCCCAAAAAATGGTCGGGTCATATGCCCCGTGATCCGGGATTATGTCTTGGCCAATCGCGTCTTTCTCCCCGTCGAGAGATTGGGAGAAAGCGAGAAATAGTTGTTGCACCATGCTGCATACGATGTCGGCCTCGAAATCGTTGGCCTGCCCTGCCCTCCCATCCTCATAGGTCACGGCGACAAGCCTGCGCTCGGGATTCAGGACCTCGTCCAGGCCAGAGAACCACGGCACAGTATTCTGCCAGTGTGCTGGCAATCCTGCAGCTTCAGAAATGCGGTGGAGCCTCAAGTCGGGTGAATGAGCGGAGAGTCCCGGCGGATACCCGATGCGCTTGCCAAATTCAACAAAGGCCGACGCCGACCTGTAGTTGATAAGGAGGTTTTGCAAAGACAAGCCATGACGATGTAGCAGATAATTCTGAATACTGCCCACAAGCCATTCTGCGTTGCGGGGAGGCTGAGTCGTGATCACTGGAGGCATTTGGAGGTGATCGCCGAAGAGTGCGATTTCGGACTGTGCATGCAGCAGGCACAATGGAAACAGCGACTTTCCGACATCCAATTGCGAACTCTCGTCTATGACTAGGTAATCGAACAACTCAACTATCGCCGTATTGTTGCCCTGCTTTGCTATGCGATAGCACTGGTGAGCAACAGTCCCCACCAAAACTATTGTTCCCGGATTGTGAAGGTCGTTCCAGAACTCCTGAAAGCCAGGGTCGCTACCTCTGGCCTCGATGTCATGGACAATGTTAGCTACTGTAGGCAACGGACCGCGATCCGGGTGAGTGGAAGCGTAAATCCGGTAACACGAAAGACCGCCCACGTGCACTTTCTCCAGCAGGTCGAGGATCTCGGCAAAAAGCTTTTCCCACGCTGTGTAGGTCGGTCCCGTTATCAAGATACGGATGTTCTGGCCCGAATTCCGAGCAGCCAGTATTCGCGCAGCCACGAGGGATGCAGCCGTTGTCGTTTTGCCTGTTCCCGGAGGCCCCCAGACGACCGAAAGCCGATGGCTCAAACAGTGAGACACTGCATCCCGTTGTGACGGATTCAGCGGCCAGTTTGCTTGTGCAATTGCGTCAATCGCACCGGTGATGAGATCGTCGGCAAGCCCTGTTTCTTCGACGCCCAAAGCCGTCGCGTCCCAAAGAATACGCGCCACGGGAGTGACGGCATCGTTGCGGGGTAAATTAGTCGCCGGTGCGTGTCCCAAAGCCGCGTAGGTCGCTGGCGCAGCCTGGGCCATCGGCGGTCTTCCAATGGCCAGGAGGCATTCCCTCACACGTTCTGCCATGGGTGGACCGTCTCTTGCAATCAGACTCACGTTTTGAGAAATGTCCACCGCACCGGCCGCAGCAAGAATATTGCGGATTGCGTCCGCTCCGCGAAAGGTTGAGAGCCGGATTTGAGCCCTGAGCGCTGTTCGATCAAGCTCAATCAGCTCGCCTGAGTAAATGTCAGCCATCTTGCGATTCCGGTCCTCGTATCCGATGGGTTGGAGTCCTGCTTGGTCTAGCAGGTTCCGAGGGCGCAAATCGAGGAACCCTGCGATACTCTCGTCCTGCAGCGCCAGAAATGATTCACTGTCCCTGAATTTGCAATCGCGGGAGGTAGGCCGCACCTCGTATATCAGATCGCCATTCGGCTGTGTTGCCTGAAGCTGGGAAAAGCGGAGAATGCTGTAGCTTGCTTCCAATTCCTCGGGTTCAGAGGACCACGACCTGCGAAGCTCAATGGTTTTGCACGCTTCCTCAAGGAGAGCCCACCCGTACCAGAGACGCCCATCTTCGCTCATGCTCTGAAAGTTGAAAGGAACACCGATTTTAAGTGGTCTGGCATCAAAATGGAGTCGCCCAACCATGTCCGCGCCAAATTTCCAGACGACGGCGCGCAACGCGGCAACCTGTCGTTTCACCGCGTCACTGTAATCGGTGATACATTGTGACCGCGTTCTGTGAGTGGTTCCAACCTTCACGAGCGGTTCCTGCGACCATATTTCGTAAATCCGCTCTCGCGGAATCATGTCGGAGAAAGGGTCGCGGTAAAAAGATCCTGGAACATACGGTGGAAACTGGGCGTCGTGGTAGACTTCGGCCACATTGAACAAAGTAAGGCAATGCGCTACCGGTAGCCTCAAATCGCGCTGGATCACTGACTTCATAAACGTTATCGGATTGGCCAGTGTGATTTCGTCTTCCTCAAGGATTTCTTCGGGGGGGAAAAGCCACGCGAGGCCTCGCAGGTATCGCTCCGGCTGCATTACGATTGAGTTGAGATGCCTGCCAATCGCTTTTGCCAATTCCTCAAATTGCCTCGCGTCCCAGAAATAGACCTGAACGCGGGTCTTAGCAGCCTGAGCACCGCCATGGTCAGCTGCGGGGTTATGAATGAACTCGAATACCTCGGCAAGCCTGGACAGGAATGAAATAACTACATTGCGCTCCTCTTCGATGGTCGATGTGAGTAGCGTCTGGGCCTCTGCAGCCCAATTTTTCTGAATATTCGACGTTTGACCAAAAGGCACGCGCTGCCTGAAGCGGGCCTCAGAACCTAAGGCACACAGTAGTCCAGTTCCGGGGTCAAAGTTAACCGACAAGAAGACTTGCAGGTCTGCGTACTTGGGAAAATCAATGGTGGTCGTATTTGCCGCGATTGTTATGCCCCCGGTTAGGAGAGCGGTGGCCCTGTGAGGGAGGTGGTTTCTATCCGCTTTCAGAGCGTTGTGAAGGTCAAATACCGGGTCCGTGGCAATCACGGTGGATACAGCAATGACATTCCCATGCCCCGCCTGCTGCAACGTCTTTCTACTGCCTCGGGTGATTGTCGCGAGCCGACTCAGATGTCCGCAGTCCTCAGCGGCCGTCACACAATAGTGCGAGCGGTTAGCGTCGAGAATCGCGCGCTCCGAGGCCCGCAACCAGTTCCGGTGCCCTAGGAAGTCACACGCCGAGCATCGCGAATCAACGTGCCAATCCAGTGCAGTCCAGTCAGTGACTGCAAGCACTCGCGGAAGATCCTGATTGAAAAAATGACTCACCGTTTGGAAGAATATTTGAAAATCAACCTTCTCTAAGTCTCCCAGAAAGGACTGCAGCCGCTCCGTAATGCCTGCTCCAGGATTCGTTGCTACTAACTCGGCAAGGCCCGAAATCTCTTTCGCTCGCGTCCAGAGGCCCAAATGATCGGCAACAAGAAACCTGTCATCCAAATGATTGAGTCGCAGCCAATTCGCAAGCAAAACTGCATACAGGGCGACTTCGGAGCTGTAGCTCGAATTCGCCTCTCCGGCGTGTTTGATATCGGAAACAAGAAGAGCCTTTCGTAGATTCCCCGGGGAGATGGGAATGGTGTCCCCGGTAGCAAGAATCTCCACTTCATCATCAGCCGCCGTCCGTACCAGCACAATGTCGGGCTCAAACGCGCCAAACGGTGGGATCATCGCAATTCGTTCTGCGCTCAACCCAATGTTACTCAGAAATGTCTGTCGCAGATCAGGGTGTGAAAACCGCGCTTGAACGATGATCGTGGGACTACCCGGATTTGCGGAGAGGATAGGAGCGAGCTCGATTTTCTTGAACTTGCCGTTTTCCTTGGTACCTCGGAGATGGGTGCCGAAAGCGGCCTCCAAGTCTTGCATCTTCGCCTGTTCCCATTCCTTGCCGCGGTCACGTAGGATCTGGACTGCTGGGCGAGCCTCAAGGGGAACCGGCCAGTGAAGCGCCTGTAACTCCGGGGGCGAATACAGCGACAGACGAAGTTGCTTATCGCACTTGGTCCGCATGTACTGCGAGAGGACGTTCTTTCGGAACTGCGGCATAAGTTACGACCTTATCAAGCCCTCCCTGCTTTCCGCTAGGCTCTTCCGTTTCAGGATGACGGCGAGCTTCAGGGTCAGCTAGTTTATGCCTTTTAATAACAATTGGCCGCCAAGCCTGCCCGCAGTATGGACTCGAATTATGAGTGCTTAACAAGCAGAGTTCAACTTTTCTGCGACACCAAACCGAGTGTGCTAGAGCGCGCGTCGTTTGCGTCTTTGGTCTTGGACGCCGGGAGCAGGCGCGTCCCCTGTGCCAAAACTGTGCCAGAATCCGAAGTCTTCATGCCATTGGGGTTAGCTTTTGAGCGAAAAGCAGATTCCCCAAATTACTGAAAACACAGAGAAGCCCAAATAGGGAATGGAGCTGTTGGAGTCGGTCGGTCCCCGCCCAAGGCAGGCTCTTACTTGCCAAGCAGGCGGTCTCCGGGCCGCTGTCGACAAGTACTCAAAGCCAGGTCTCGGTTCAAATCAAATCCGCAATCCTAAAATCTCTTGATTCAAAGCTTCTCGCAATTACGCGGCCTGCAGGAGCTTTCGGCAGGCGGCAACACGGGCCACGAGAGCAGCTGCGAGACGCGCGACGATGGGATGGGCAATCCCCTCTTCAGCCATGCGGCGCCTGATTTCGGAAACGTGATCGGACAGTTGCGCTGCGAAACTGTCCACGCGGGCCGTCATTGCGTGATGATCAACGTGCAGCTCGGCTGCCAGCTTGCGCCAATGGTGAAGCGTGATATTGCGTAGGCGGTATTCGCCGCCGAGTTTCATCGAAAGTTTGACCTTCTCGATGTCGATGTCCGGATAGGGGAGAACGCTCGCCATGTCGTAAAGAGGCGCAAGACGGATGCGGCCTTCGGCGCCGATGAGGAGAGCGTAATTCTTGGCATGGGCGTCCGTTCCGACGATCAGCCAATTATATGCAACCGAGTCCAGAAAAGTGGCGACATCTTCCGCGTGGCTGGTTGAATTTGCCGTCAGCAACTCGACGATGTCGCGAATGCCCGGCCCTCCTTCGCTCTGATATTTGCGAGTGGGAGGGATGGCAAATGCCTGGCAGATATCTTCCTGGTGGACACGGCGCAGGCCAGTCTCTGTCCGGACGCGGTCGTAGCGCTCGACGACAATAGCGATCTCGTCCTGAAATCGCATGATTCTTGAATCCACGACGGGAAGCCCCAATGCTCGTGCCAGTTCCAAGCAGAAATGCTCGTTCTCAACGTGCCCGTCCAGATCGCCCGTCGGGGGCTTGAAAATGTGGGTTGTGGGGACGCGGCCGGAGGGAACGCCCCATCGGCCGTTCTCGAACAGGAGCGCGGTTTTCGGCTGCGCACCGGCAAGACTGAACTGGCCGGTATCGCGCGGAATGCGCCACGCCGAGTGGTCGGCCCGCAATGTCCGCAGTCTTTCGGCAACCGATGCATCGTCCAGCCATTCGATCTCGGGCGGCGTTTGACCGAGGATCGCATCCAGACGCTCCGGCTGGACAAACTGAACCGCGCCGGCGCAGTCCTCGCCTACATTGGCGATCAGACCGAAGGCGTTACGGGCCGAGACATGGAACCGGCGCCCCCAGTGGTCGAGCACGTTGGCATTGTCGGGCAGCAGTCCCCAAAGAAACGGATCGATTTTGGCATTTCCATGCTCACTCGAGGCGAGGGGCATGGAGATTGAAAGTGGAAAAGCATCGGGAGCATTGCGCCACGCTTCGTTGTAGGTGAATGACAATTTTCCCGTCTTGTCGCGCGCAACGCGGCCCATTTCCCGGCCTTCGATAATCGCGATGAGTTCTGTGGTCATTTTCTTTTTCCACGTGCGGTTGCAATGATGGAATCAATATCGACAGGAGGAGTCCTTCCGGTATTTTTCGTGTTATTCGGAGATTCCTTGTCCGTGGACAACCGGATTCCCAGGACCTGTATCGTGCGCAGCAAAAGGCCGATCTCGGCCCTCGGTTTTCCCTGCTCGGCAGCGACGATCCACTGGCGGCTAACCCCGACCTTTTGCGCAAGGGATTTCTGGTCCATGCCGAGCTTTATCCGGCGGTCGCGGATGAGAGCCCCGAGATCGTTTGGAGTTCGGATAAGCATGGTGTCGTGGCCTCCCTTGGCGAATGTCAGCGTACGACGACATTATACTCAAGTCAGCGTTCGTTGACAATTAAAAATGTCTACGAGCGGCGACATTCCGAAATGTCCCCGAACGACGATAACGAACGATCGGAAAGGTTGAAACCTTGACCCGCAGAAATCCGTCTAACTCCTTATAAATGCAGGCACAAGCAGTCCTTTAGGCCCCGAAAGTGACCGGTTTGCAGGACCCCAAAAGGGATTTTGTAACGGCATCTCGTTAAACCAAGTGGAATCGGTTACGGCGATTTATGGCGATCTCAATTCGTCGGCGTTTCTCAGGGAGCTGAAGTGTGGCTCCTTGCAAACCCTGGAGCACCTTGACCGGACGCTAACGCCGCATCTGATCGGATTTCTGCATTTCGTTATGAATGTTCCTGAAGCCGACGCCGAAGAAATCGCCAGCGATGTGCTCCTAGCCGTAAGTTCCCACATTCACACATTCCAGCATGGTGGACGAGCAAAACTGACAACGTGGATTTTCGAAATCGCCAAGAACAAGGCGACAGATTTTCACCGGAAGCCTCGCCTCGATGCGCTACCGATTGATGATAAATTCTCGGATCGCGGCCCGGCAGGTTCTGATGCGGGGCGCAACAAGCATTATCTCTCTTGGTTGAATGAGGAACTCGCCAAGCTGGCAGAAGCCGACCGAACACTGTTGCTTTGGCGAGCAAAGGAAATTCCATACGCTCAAATAGCTCAATGGCAGGGAATTGGCGAAGGGGCTGCTCGTACCCGGCACAGCCGGTTGCTCGCTCAGCTCGTCAGTGCCGGCGAGGCGGCGTTCCCGACGGAGGTGAAGCCTTAGCATGGATGAAAAGAGCCTGAAGAAAGCCTTGGTTTCAGGAATAAACCGGGGCGACATAGCGCTGGAACTCAATGACACGATTGTTGACAGTCTGCTAGAACAGCCTGTCGGACAAGTCTCCGATGCCGTGACGGAGCGGGCAACAGCGCGCCTTCAAATCCGCCGCCAGGACGATGCGATTGCGCGGGCAAAAACGATGATCGCGGATATGCAATCGCTTCCGTTCGGCCGCTTCATGGAAGCCGTCAGGGAAAAAGCGGGGATCACGAAGGTCCAGATAGCGGGGCGCTTGAAGAAGGACGAAGAGTATATTTCCCGCATCGAACGGGGCGATCTCAGTCTGGTATCGATCCCGGCGCCGGACTTCACCGACATCATGGGACTGTTTCACGTCGGTATTGGGGTCGTATCGCAAATGGTCGTCGCCAGCTCAAGAATTGCGGAGTCAAAACACACATACAGGGCTTCAGCCCGATCCCACGGCGGTCTTCGGCACGACACGCGCACGGCTGATGTCGAACGCGCGCTCGACGCATTCGCCAGGAAGATGCAAAAGAAAGCTGCGACCAGTTCCGGTGTGCCGCCCGAGATAGAGGCATGCCTGATTCGGGTTCGGGACGAACTGGAAAGACGGGGACGCAAGGACCTACTTGTATAGGGCCTTCATATGCCTGCTTATTGAAATTGAAATAACCTGTTCGCTGACAAGAAAAATTCTGGACAGCTCGGGGATTCCCTTTTGTACATGAAGCTTCAGCATTTCCAAGGGAACGAGCAACTCGCCGGCAAACAGATCCGCCTCAGTTTCTGCGGGGCTTTTTGTGACCTCACCCATGTCGTCTGAGGGTGGATTGTCAATCGTGATCGCTTCTTCGGGCATTCCATCTCGGTGCATGAAATAGTGGCCTAGCTCGTGCGCGAGCGAGAATCGCCGACGATGTAAATGTTGCCGTGCATTAACGGCTGCAAAAACTTTTGAGCCGTCCTCGACGATCAGCGCGTCAACGGTATCCGGGAAATCATCGACTTCCTCGTAGCCGATTCCGTGAGTGGACAAAATCAGCAGGAGATCAACAGGCGGGACTTTAACCTTGCTCTCGGCAAGAATCTTCCGGGCCATCTGGCGCACGAATTGGTTTCTGACCGACATTCAAACCTGCGGGTGTAACGCGGCACCGTTGCTACCAAGTGAAGACTCTATAGGACTTCCGTGACCGGCTGCAAGCAAGGTTCTCATGTAACGCGATTTCGTGAGAATGGTTGGGAAGGAGTGGCAAGAAGAGCTCCGGCCCAGGAGGTTCCATGTCGGAACAAAGCACAGACACAAGCGAAGTCCAGCACCACGGCCATCACACGATCAACCTTTTCGTAGACGGTACAGCCGTCACGACGCACGCTCACCGCCTTAACGGTTTGCAAATCCGCGAACTTGGAGCCAAGGACCGGGTCCACGGCTTCAAGACCGAGATTGTTTCCGGCCACGTCAGGGTGATCGGAGATCGCGAAGAAATCGAGCTGCATAACGAAGAACACTTCCGAACCGTCATTGAAATCTATCTGGACGGAGAACTCGTGGTGAGTCGTTCGAAGACTTTAACGGGTCGCCAGATCAGGGAACTCGGGCCTGCCGACCGCGTTGACGGGTTCGAAACGCAGGAAGTCGATGAGCACGGAAAAAAGAAGCGGACAATCGGGGATAACGAAGAAATCGAAATCCACGAGCATGAACGGTTTCGAACGGTCCCGAGTCATGGGGGGCCCGGTGCAGCCCTCTGACGAGCTGTTAGAAGCGGTCAGGCAGCTATCGGAGAAGTCTGGACATCCCTTCCAGATTTCTCCCAAACCGGTGCCCGGCACAAGTGTGTTCGTGGTGCATACGCCGGACCATGAGTTCCGGCCGGAATACACAGTCGGGAGAGGTGTTTTCGGCTTCCGTGCGCCGTTCAATTTCCCGGACGCGGCGCCCGAGGATTCGTTTTTCATCATTCCTGCTGATACCAAACTGCTCAGCCCGGACCCGGTGCGCGGCAGCATCGATTTGAATCGCGCATCCCGTGCGGAGAACTTCGTGACCGGGTCAATTCTCGGCAATGCTGCCGTCCTGTTGTTTTCGTGGCATTTATGGGACAGAGTGCCATGGAATCGGCGCACGCATACTCTCGTTGATCATTATGCGCATTGTATCCGGCGTTTCGAACAGGTTGAAAATGGCTGACGATAGAGAATACATGAAAAGCATTCCACTCCCGTCCGGCCGTCGTGCCGATGAGGTTCACGTCGCGGCAGACCGTGAGACGTGGCAGGAGATAGTAAATAAGCTGAACGCGCAGGCACCGGCTGAAGCGTGTACCTTTGCATTGACTCGCCCCAGCGTTGGGGTCTCTCGCACTACCGTTATCGTGCGGGAAGTAATCTGGCCTCGTGCCGGCGAAGTCGTGGCGACGCCTCATGCACTGGAAATCTCGGCTGATTACATTTCCCGTGCACTTGACATCGCCATCGATGCCGGGCCAATGGTGGGGCTGTGCCTGGTGCATACGCACCCGCGATCGGAATGGGGCGAGGGTATCGCACGGTTTAGCCCTCGTGACGACTGGTATGAGCGGCGGCTCTTTCCGACAATTCTCGGTGCGCGACCGCAGGCTTTGTCTGCGAGTATTGTCCTCGGCAGTGCCGGTGACATAGATGCGCGCATATGGTGGCAGGAGGACAAGGCTGTCCTGACTCAACCGGCCTTCGCCGTCCGGGTGGTCGGGCCTGAGCTGACAATTCTGGAAACGCCATCGTCACCCTGGCGGGATCATCCCGACCCGTCCGTCATGGACCGCTCGACGCGACTTTGGGGACGGGAGGGCAGGCGCCGTCTGCAAAATTTTCGGATCGGTATCGTTGGCGCGGGGGGAACGGGCAGTCTGTCGATCTTTGCGCTGGCGACCATGGGGGTCGGTAATCTGCGCGTGTGGGACAAGGACATCGCCCACAAGCAGAATCGCCACAGGACGGTGGGTATTACAGCAGAATATGTCGGGAGGGCAAAGGTCGAGGCCCTCAAGGCGTTCGCCGAGTCGGTGGCGACCGCAGAGCCGTTCCTGATAGAGGTCCACGAAGCCTGGGGCACGACCGACGAGGGACTCCGTTCGCTGAAAGATTGCGATATCGTTTTTTGCTGTGTCGACAAGTTTGCGCCACGCGTGCCGCTCAACGATCTCGCCTATGCACACCTCATTCCGGTGCTTGACATGGCGTCGTGGATGCACCCGGATAAGAACAAGAAGATTGATGCCCTGATGACGCACGCCCACGTGTGGTCACCGGGAATTCCCTGCGCATGGTGCCGTGAGACGCTGACCTCTTATGGTCTAACCAAGGAAGCGCAAGGCAGACAACAGGGCATCGAGAAAAGAGTCCCTTACGGGCTTCCGCTTGAAGATACGGACGGCGTAGAACCGAGTGTGCTTCCTCTCAACATGCTGGGCGTGAGCCTCGCGTTGATGGAGTTTATGCAGGTCGGATTGAAAATCACGGATCGGACGCCAAACGATCTGAAGTTCATCCTGCCAGAGTGGGAACTGGACGAAAGCGATCGTCGCGTGCGCGACAATTGCGGTTGCATCATGTCATTGGGCGCCGCGGACACGCTGCGCATCAGGCCCGTGCTCATGGAATAAGACTAGCCGTTTTTGTACATGGGGTTTTCGTGGCCCAGATTTTTGTTTCGCACAGCGCTAAAGATACGGAGCTGGTTTCATTCCTCTCGAAAGCGTTCGCCTCAACTGCGGTAAAGGCGGTGTTCGAAGAGTTTGAAGCGATCTTGAAGGGACCAGCGAACGCCGCCAGGATTGCGGTGGATATTCGCCATCGAACGCCGTTTTTATCGTACTGAGCCGGACTGTCGAAGCGCTAAGACACACGCGTGACTGGGTGGGATGGGAGGCTGGCGCAGCTGGCGTCACCGCGCTGGAAACCAACAAGGATATATGGGTTCTGGAACCCGCCGCTGACATCGACAAAATTTCAATTATTGTTCCGCATTTCCGGCACTACGTGGCGTTTGATCCCAATCAACCCAAATGGCAGGGCTACTTGACCCAAATCATCAATTCCTACGATGATTCGCACGTTCTGAAGGCAATTTCCCTGGGGGCGGCGACCGGAGGGGCGATTGCAGAGGGAGCAGGGGCGCTGTGGGGTGCCGGAGCTGGACTGCTTTTAGCGTTGATGACGGCCAATACGCGACCGGTTGGGTTGCCGATCAGATGTCCGGAATGCTCCTCCACGTACAACGTCCATCTCGATCAGCCCCGGATGAGGTGCCCGGTCCGTAATTGTCAGCTTGTCTTTCCCGTGCCGCAGCAGTAAGGTCCGCGCTGGCAATAATGTTCACCGTTGTTGACTTTGTTGAATCAATGAGCGCTCCGACTGAAATAGAAATTCGCGAACTTATCCTTCGCGTGGCTCTGGAACAGATGCCACCAGGCTACGGTGGACCAACGCTCCAGCAAGGGACGTTGTTGCGGGCAGTCGCTCAGAACTTGGGCGTGCGCTCGGACCCTGAGCTTGAACAGGAAATACTGACGCAATGGTACGATTTGTTCAGGACTGGTTATTTCGCTTGGGGACTGAATCTATCGAATCCTGACCCACCCTTTTTCCATTTCACTGGACGCGGGCGCAGAGCGCTGGAAAGATTGAGCCGCGATCCCGGCAATCCGGCAGGGTATTTGCAGTATCTGGCGAGTGTTGCGAGGCTGAACCCAATTGCCAGTTCCTATTTAGGTGAAGGATTGGACTGTTTTGTCGCTGGATTTTATAAAGCCGCGGCTGTGATGATCGGCGGAGCCGCAGAGAGTCTTATTCTTGAACTTAGAGACATTGCGCGTCAGAAGATGGCTCAGGCAAGCATTGCAGAGCCCAAAGGCCTTTCCGACTGGCGGGTAAAGACGATTCTCGACACATTATATGATCTCCTCAACGCCAGGAAAAATCTGTTTTCCAAAACTTTGCGCGAAGAATTTGAAGCCTATTGGTTAGCGTTTGCGCAGCAAATTCGTGCGACGCGTAATGAGGCTGGACACCCGTCTAGCGTCGATCCGGTTACTGAAGAAGGCGTACATGCCTCATTTTTGATTTTTCCAGACCTCGCGCGTCTTTCCGGTGATCTCGCTGAATGGATTGCCAATGAGCTGCGCTGACCAGGAGGAAGCCTAGGCCCGATGGCCCATAGAACCACACTGCTGCTGGGGGCCGGTGCGAGCCGGGCGGTATCATACGCCGGCAAAAGATCTATCCGGTCACCCCTCGATGCGGATTTTTTTGAGCTTCTCCAAAAAGTCGAGGCGAAAGACAAGGATGAAACGGCTGTTTCAGAGTTGATTCAGTGGATACTCGCGGCCCACAGTCCTGTCTGGACCTCGATGGAGCGCACCTTTTACACGTTGCACATGCGCGCGCGGATGCAAGAGGTGTTGTTTCCGGCGGAACGTCTAGACGCCAACGTCAAAAAGCTCCTCAGTTGCTTCACGCGGGCCGTTGACACTCTCTTGCGGAAGGCGCATGGCACCGAGGCCTGTAAGCACCACATGAAATTACTCGAAAAAATGAAGTCCTCCGACACTGTTGTTACCTTTAATTATGACTTGGTTGCTGAAAGGGCTCTGAAAAAGCTGCCGGATATGCCCGAATTCGGTAGCTGGATTTATGGATTCGCGGCGAAGCCGGTGAATGCTGAAAACGTTCCCGCCCTCTATAAGCTGCACGGAAGCGTGAATTGGGTCTACGAAGACGACAGTGAGGTGTTCAAGGTTCGACAAGAGAATTGGTCCGATTTTGATAACGAGCCCGGATACCGGTCGCATAGTGGCTTCGCGATAATGCTTCCGTATTGGGACAAGAAGATAGATGAACAACCGTGGAGTCGGATTTGGGAACGGGCTGCCGCGCGTCTAAAGAAGTCGTCTCGATTGATCGTTTGGGGATATTCGCTGCCACTGACTGACTTAAAGGCATCGGAGCTGATGCGATTGTCGCTCGGTCGTGGATGCCTTGAGGATGCCTGCGTGATCGATCCATCCGGGGACGTTCGCACTCGTTGGCGGGCGATGTTTCCTAAGCAGAGGTTCTGGCCGTACGATGATATTGAGGAGTTCCTCGAAAATCCGCCGACATGGTGGTGAGAAGTCGCTGCGCCAGTGTGCGGGCATGTCGTGTGACGACGTTGAACGGCATGCGTGGAGTGCGATTTACGGATCGGGGATAATTGGTGAAGCATGAGCAAAGGGAAATGCAAACTCTGCCTGCTCGATGGGATGGACCTGCAGGAGAGTCATTTCCTGTCGGCGGGCATATACAGATTACTTCGCGGCGACGGAGAGGCGAATCCCAATCCATGGGTGATCATGGAAAAGGCCGCATTTCAAACGTCCAAGCAGCAAAAGGCCCCGCTTCTGTGTTCTGATTGCGAACAGCGTCTTTCCAGAAACGGCGAAAACTGGGCTCTGCGGAATTGTCTCAAGGCGGATCGAAGCTTCCCTCTTGCCGCCACACTGGCTTCCCAAAGTCCCGACCTGTCTTCGGCGCAGACCACGACAAAGGTCTATTACGCTTCTGGGATCTCCGCGATAGACGTTGACGCATTGTCCTACTTCGCAGCCAGCATATTCTGGCGGGGATCGATTTATCCCTGGAACCGAGACGGCTCCTATCCGGTGAACCTGGGACCGTTCCAGGAACCGTTCCGGACGTATTTGATGGGTTTGGCGCCTTTCCCGAAGGATTCTTCGCTGTGGGTCATCGTGCGCGAAGGCGGACAAATCGACCGCATGACTTATGCGCCTCTCGGAAAGCGCGAGGGGAAGGTACACGTTTATAAATTCCCGATGCCGGGCCTCGGCTTTTCACTGACAGTGAGCAAAAATGTTCCCACTAATTACCGCAACCTGTGTTTCGTCCATGGCAACGGGAATCCGATCATTGCCACGACAATTCTCGAAGACATGTTGATGAGGGATGCAGTGCGGCTCGGTGAGAAAAGCCTGCGCAAGTGTGCCAGTATGCTTATTTGAATCGTCTCACTATAGGGGTTCAGCACAAGAGTTGGGAACAATTTGGGAACAATAACCGCCGAATACCGCCACAAACCGTGATATAAGATGCGCGAAAGACATAGACGAGACAACTACTTAGCGTTTTAGAGTTTACCTTGGGCGCAGGAGGTCTGGAGTTCAAATCTCCACGCCCCGACCACTAACTCCTGAATTTTCAATTCAGTCTTGTTGATGCCGGTTGCGTCGGAGGCTGAACTTGGGCCCATTTGGGTCGCTACCGCCCAAACCGGGGTTTTCGTCCGGGGTCTTTTTTCAGCATCGAAGTCTGCAATTCATTCCTCAGCGAAGCGTTGGTAAAGCTCTGAGCCCGAGAGCGAAATCCCTACGCCGCCACTATGGTCACGCCCGTCGAGGTCGCCGCTTTCCGAAGTTCAGCGTCGTTCGTAGCAAGTGGGAGATTTAGCTTTTTAGCAAGGCTGAGGTAGGCAGCGTCGTAATTCGTCAGGCCATGCGCGCGGGCGAGGCCCGGCAGCTCGATAATCTCGGACGGAGTCTCTTGAGCGACGTCGATAGGGAGCGCTTTTAAGCGCGTCAAAAACCCATCGATCTGATCAACGGAGATTCGCTTGCGGCGGTGCGCCATCAAGAGGCCGTTGCCAACTTCATAGAACCACAGGAGGGGGACGACGCCGCGGTTTTCGGAAAGGCCTGCGAGGACGGCCAGGCTATACCTCCGGTCTGTTTCGTCTTCGAGGAACCACTGGAGCGCGAGGGAGGCGTCCAGCACCAAATCACTCACAGACGGTGGCCCTCGTGGATCAACTCCTTAACCGTCACACCTTCAAGGCGGACGCGATTCTTTTCGACGAACGCAAGCATTTCCCGCACCGCTTCCAATTGTGCACCGTTAGTGCTGGCAACAGCGGACTTCTCTTTGTCCCGGAGCGCCTGCAGGGCTTCGCCGATCACCTCCTCAACCGAACGAAAGTGGCCAGCTTTGAGCTCGTCTTTAACAATTCGTTCCTGCTCGGGCGTGAGGTTGATGTTCATGTCCAGGTCCCTGCTTCTAGAATAATACCAACGTTCGGCATGCTTAAGCCACACGAGTAACGCGTGCGACAAGTCAGCATGCCTGGACGTCTATGGTGGATGGTTTGCGTGGTGTTAATCCTCGGGCGAAGCCTTATGCTATATGTCAGGAGCCGGGGATACTGAAGTGCCCGTATCGAAAAGACGGGCTGCGGCGGGCGATCCTGAAGGAGTTGGGGCTATGAGACAAACCGTCAAGCGCGACGGACACAGCGAGATTGTCGAGCAGCGTGCGCGAAAGAGCGCTACGTACCGCAAGACCTTCGAGCGCACCCTGCACCAGGTCGACTTGGCTCTCCTGGCCCGCGAGATGCGAGAGGATGCGGGTCTGACTCAGGCCGAACTTGCCACAAGAAGGTTGGCACCACGCAGTCTGTGATTGCCCGTCTGGAGGACGCCGAATACACCGGGCACTCGCTTACGATGCTGGTGCGCATCGCCACGGCCTGCGACGCGGCACTAAAGCTCCATGCCGAGAAGAAGCCCAATTTCGACCGCGAAGTCGCACTGGTGTAGCGGCAAAACGGACCACAGTGAGGTCCAGCACGTGTTAGATGAAAATGGAGGCGTTTCCCTGCGCGTCGAGATACATCGAAGGCAACACGAATATGAGAAAGGCCGTTATCCACCATGGGATCACGCATGCCAACAGCCCGCGACGGCCGGTGCGCCAGCCCACCACTAGCGCCACTATTAGACAGACCGACAGGCAAGCCAAACCCATCCAAAATGGACAAGTGAGAGCCCAAAATCTCGCCTTCGCCCCAGCAGGGGTCAGGAAAAATCCGTAGGTGAATCCCGAGCGCGGAACAAGCTTTGTGAAGGCCCACCTTTGCCACGACCAAGTAACTAGAATCGCGACAATGGCGGCTATGAAGGGATGCAGCGTCCGCGTCGAGCGGAATACGACGTGGTTGAGCCAGAGAGCTGACGCGGCCATCACAACGCACCATCCCACTAGGACAAAGGGCAGCGTATCCATTCCGTATTTCTCGCCAAGAACCAGCGTGATGCGGGTGGCGCTGAGCCCGACAACAAAGGGAACGATCGTAGAAAGTGCGACCTGCAACGCTGGCGGTTTTTCTTGGCCGATGAGCGCCATGGATGAACCCCGTCGTGCTATTTACGGCGAAGATAGCGAACGCGATTGCGAAAGATGATAAAGATGCCAGCCAGCGCGGCCAAAAGAACAAACTGGATTGCGATTGAATGATCCGCGTACCAGTGAGAAAACCCCGGCGCGTGCTGCGCAAGAATGTACTTTCCGGCAGATTCGGGCAGCAGCATCACAACGGTATTTGCAAAGAGCAAGGACACGACTACCCACAAGGCCAGTGGTTCCTTGCCCGCGAATTCGAATCTGTGCGCTCCCCCTGGCATGGCCCGTTCAAAGACCGATCGCTTCCCTGGGTGCCTGCTTCCGTCTTGATGTAGCCCACGCAAAATAAATCGCACCGAAAGAGACGGTCCAGAATAGAACTGCGGAGGCCAGAATCAAAAGAAGCCCCGCCGCGGCGCCCCCATCTGGGACCAACTGGTACATCAAGCGCGACGGAATGATTCGTCCCACGACTGGAACCAGCAATCTCGCTGGCATGATATACATGCCGACTGCGTCGAATAGAGGTGCCAACGCGTACGCGATCACCCCGAGCGCGATTGCACCAACAGTCCCAGCGCCAGCTGACAAAATGAATAATTTCAGGGACGGCGGAAGCTTCACAATTAAGTCCTGCGTCGCGACCGGACAAACCTGCGACGGTCCATGCAATTTTACCGCGCCGGGGCAGGTAGCCGACTCCGATCAGCGACAAGATTCCAGTTAGTAAACTCGCCCAACGAAAACTGACTATCGTTTGGGCCGCGCCTGCCTAGCGTCTGCCTCGTTACGAAGAAAAACTTGGGTCCATCTGGGTCCAAATGCTGACGAATTGGGTCCACAAATCTCCACGCCCCGACCAAATCTTGCTCACTCAGCAAGTTACAGAGACTCAATTTTGGCACTGCTACATTGTGGTGCAACTTGGGTGCAATGTGAGCAGACACTCTGCTCCAGCTCCTTGGCTCTAATCAGACCCCGCAATGAGAATTCTCCGAACCTCAACTCTATCCTGCCGCATGTTGCTGAATTGCATTCGAATAATACGTCTGGATTTCCGCGCCGCTGCGGGAGTAATCTCGAAGCCGACTGCTTTAGCCCTGTATCGCGCATCGAAAGGCCTCGTTTCCCGCTCCGATCGTAGGCAAGAGAACTTGTGGACTAATTCGTATTCGAAGGAGCAGGTATGAGACGGATCGCTTTTTTGCTGGTTGCAGTTGCAACGCTGACTAGCATTATCGCCTACATGGTCCCCGCGTTCGGACAGGCGAATGAGAATTCGGCCCCCGTCTACGTAACCAAAATTCCGTCAGGATACCGCGACTGGAGGCTGATCTCCGTGGCCCACGAAGAAGGCAACCTCAACAGTTTCGCCGCCGTTTTGGGCAACGACGTAGCGGTCAAGGCGTACCGCGACGGGAAACTCCCCTTTCCCGACGGCTCAATCATCGCCGCCTTGCACTACGGCCACGTGCCGTCGGATGAGAACAACAAGGTCTTTGGCCAAGTACAATCTTTCGTTCCCGGCCCGCCCACGAACATTCAGTTCATGGTCAAGGACTCGAAAAAGTACGCAGCGACGGGCGGCTGGGGGTTCGGACACTTCAACACAGATGGCAAACCTGGCGACGACGCGCTACTCAAAACTTGCTCTCCCTGCCACGCAAAGGCTTCTCGCGATTTTGTCTTCACGCGTTACGCACCCTAACAATGGTTTCATATGGGACGAGTCTCAAAACAAGACTGGAAGCAATAACTCCCGACCCACATAAACCGTGATGTCAGACGCGCGAAAAACGTAGACGAGACAATTACTTAACACTCTAGGGTTCGCCTTGGGCGCAGGAGCTCTGGAGTTCAAATCTCTACGCCCCGACCAACTCTCTTTGGTGCAATGAGGCAATTTTTACTCTGCTGCATTTTGGTGCAACTTGGGAATAATAAGAAAAATTCTGAGACATCGCGTAAACGACTGCAAACATTGGGAGGAGCAACGACACACAACGGCGCGCCTGCTTGCCACGTAGGCGTGAAAAGAAACCGATATCGGCTCTTATCTGCTCTCTAGTGTGCTCCTGATGCTCATGAGCGCGTTTCGGAGATCTGAAACCGAGCGACCTATGGCGGCCTTTCGAACTATGGAACCTTTGACACCCGTCAGACCTGCCTGCTCGGAACTCATCAGCATGATGAAATAGAATCCGGGGTTTGTCGCGTGGTTGTTTCCACGGACGCAAAACGAGAGATCCAGCGCAGTCTCGAAGTAGTGGCTCGAATAGAGCTGTTTCTCGGCGATCGCGTACGCTAACTCGTCGGTCGGGCCGCCTCGCAAGGTCACGACGTGGACGATACGCAGCGTCGGCTTTAGTCCGAATTTCACCTTCGCCCAATAGAATAAGTCTTCGACGTTGGCCGGCCTCACGTTTGGATACGCGAGAAGGTATTGGTAGAAATCCGGCAGACGCTCGGGCAAGGCGCTGCTGTAGCTGAGCATGTAGGCGAATTGCTGCGGCACGAGAGTCGGATCGCGCTTGTCGTTGTAGACGCCGAGGGCCTGATTGCCGTCGCGCTGGTAAGCAAGCAGAAACTGCAACGCGCCTTTCTGCAGGAATTGGTTCACCTGTTCATTCACGTCCGGGGACGACCAATTGATGGACCGGTGAAGCTCTTCGATGGAGCTGGCTGGCGCCTGAATCAGGCAGCTGCCGGGCTTGCAATCTTTCAAGGCCTCGATGTCATCATCGCTGAACGAAAAAGCCCGCAAGTCAGAAAGCTGCGGGGGATTGCTGAACACGCCGAGGGCCAGGTAGCTGGGAAGCTTGCGGAGCCGGTCGAAGTCGCGTGCAAACCGAAGGTAAGCCTCAGGAGCCGCATGGATGTAAACCGCGCCGAACAAAAAGACCTCGTCCGGCGTGCGCGACGGCAGCGCCTTCGTCACGGGCCTTCCATTTCGGATGGCGGCGACCTGATCCGGGCTCAGTCCGATGTCCCGCTGAAAGAACGTCTGCAGCTCTAGATCCGATTGAGAAAAGCCTGGCAGGGATATCGCCGCGACCACGACAAGCGACGCCAGCCCGCGAATAACGGTCCGCATTATAACGACTCACGCTATTTATATCCGCCTGCGCTCACATTTTTCAAGTTTCCCCGGGGAGCTGATGCCGCCAGTCTCCAGCGGCGCTGATTGGTTGCGCCGAGGCTGGGGGAGGTGTAGCATCCGCGAATCCAAGGGCCGGTGATGCCGGTCACAGACAAGCCGCAGCAAAACCGGCAAACATTCCCGAGCTGTTAGAAATCGGACCTATTCGAATGTCAAATAATTCCTTTTGGGGATAGGAGACAAACATGGGCGACCTGACTTTGATTCTGTTGACCTCAAGCTCAAAAGACGGCGCGACGCAAGCTCTTGATGTGGCGAAGGCACTTGCTCGCGACGGTTGGATTGAACTGATGGATTATGGGCTCATCCGCAGAGACAAAAACGGCCATATTGCGACGCGAGAAATGGACGATGAACTATCGGAAAAGGTAGCGGCTGCAAGCGTGGGCGTAGCCGGTGGCATCGCGGGCGGCATCGCAGGCGGTCCCGTGGGAGCGGCCGTTGGGGTCGCCGCGGGAACGTTGGTCGGAGCGGGATCGATGCGGGTCATGGAGAGGGTTGTGCGTGACACGCTTCCAGAGGGATTACTCGAAGGGCTCGGTGCAGATAGTTCCGCGCTGGCGGTAGTTGTAGAGGATCGCTATGCAGAGCGGCTGGACGAAGAGTTCCAGAAACTTGGGCGGACATTTCAGCGGGAGCTGAAGCAGGCTCAGCGCGATGCGGAATTTGAAGCCTACCTGCAGCGATCCAAGGACAAGATGCGTTCCATTCAAGATGACATCAAGGCTCGCTTGACGAAAGCCCAGACTGCCACGGCAGCCGAAAAAGCCAAAATTGAAGCGGACGTGGCTGGCAGGCGGGCTGAACTCGAAGCCCTGCGAGAAAAGCTGGAAGACCGAATCAAAGCGGCGAACGCCGATTTGAAGTCGGAAATTCGAGAGATGAACTTCCGGATGGAGCTGGCCGGACTCAGAGCAAGATCCGGAATCGCGGAGGCGATCGACGATCTTCACCGCCAACTCAATCGCTACAATGACGAACTCGAAGACCTCATCGAACACCAGATCGATGAGTTGAAAGGCCAGGTTTCGGATTTGAAGACGAAAGCCTCGAAGGCGAGCGCGGAAACGAAGGCTGCCATCGAGAATCATCTCCTCGCGGTCGAGAGGACTCTCCAGAAGCAGCGCGCCGCGCTTCAGGACAGTTTTGAGGAACGGCTGGGGCAATTGAAGCTGTGGTTCGAGAGCCTTCGTGTCCAGTCGAGTTTGCTGCACGCCAACGTCCGGGACAAAGTTCAAGCAACCATCAACGCGGCTCAGCATTCCTTCGCCGAACTGAAAGCTCAGATGCGCACGAGAAAACGTGATGACGAACGAGCCTGGAAGGATATCCGGGCGGGCTTCAACAAGGCCGCGAAAGACCTGGAAGCTGCATTTGACCAAGCGAAGCACGAGCGGGCTTAGCAACAAGGGCGCAAGTCCTCGGACAAAACAAAGGAGGAGGAGAGACTTATGAGCGCTACATCGGCGGCTACATTTGTGAAGAAATCGGTTGGGTGGTCGATCGCGCTGAGCGTGCTAATGATTGTGGCGGGAATTCTTGCGATCGCTTCGCCTCTGGCGGCGGGGATCGCCGTAAACGTCTTTGTCGCTTGGCTGCTCGTCTTCAGCGGAGGTGTTCACCTTGTGTTTGCGTGGTACAGGCCGAGCACCGGGGGACTCCTGTGGGAGTTGCTGGTTGGGATTCTCTATATTTTCATCGGAGGCTACTTGCTCATGCATCCGGTGACTGGTCTGGCGTCGCTGACGATTGCCCTGGCGATGTACTTATTCCTGGAGGCGATTCTGGAATTTGTCTTGGGATTCACCCTTCGCCCGCTTCCCGGATCAGGTTGGTTCCTAGTCGACGGGATCGTCACTCTAATCCTCGCCGTGATGATATGGAGGACATGGCCGTCGAGCACGGGATGGGTCATCGGCACACTGGTGGGGATCAGCATGTTGTTTAGCGGCACGTCCCGCCTAATGCTGTCTCTGGCTGCGCGGAGCGTCGTTCAAAAAATGGCCTAAACAGACAAGCGGGTCAATGCTTTGGGGGGAACTGGGCGCGGTCACCAATGCCACGCGGCGGGCGGTTACACTCGTAAAGTGACGTTTCGTGCGGCGTTTGTCAAGCCGCTGGACCGAGTGGCTTCCTGCACTGCAGCAGACCCGCTTTCAGTCCAAGTCCGTTCAATTGCCGGGTGTGATTAGCGTCACTGACTTAGCGACGAGACGGAGGGAACTTAGTTGTTGTCGGCCTTCAGGGCCGGGTGATGGAGACTCGGACAGGAGGGGGAAATGAGTCAAGGAACGGGTATCAAGAGCGCACCGACAACCAAAACGCCTAAAGAGATTGCCCGGAACGAACCAACCGCCGAGCAGATTCGCCAGCGCGCATATGAAATCTACCTCTCCCGCATTGGCACGCCGGGCGACGAATTGCAGGATTGGCTCCAAGCAGAACGCGAACTTCGCTCCAAGACACGATAACGATTTTCCGTCCGTTGTTCGGCGAAATAGGATTTTCGAAGGAGCAGTCATATGCGGCTTTCAATTAAGGGCATGGCCATTGCTGGAGGGCTGCTTTGGGGAGGCGGCGTTCTGTTTCTGGGACTGATTCACGTTGCGAGCCCCCCGTACGGCGCGAGCTTCCTCGAAGGGATTAGTTCCATCTACCCGGGCTTCCACGGAGCCCGCACCTTCGGTGACGCTGTGGTGGGCGGAGCGTACGCGTTGGTCGACGGCGGTGTCGGCGGCCTGATTTTCGCGTGGCTCTACAATCTGTTTGCCGAGAAGGCCTCCTGACGCAAAGACGTCCAACACCGGCGTCGTTTGTCACGACGGCCTTGGGGAGCTTGGATCCGGGGCAGAGGATAACTGGTCTTACCGAGCAGGTGTGACGCGCAGGCGGGCGCTAAATTCCGATGATGTTGGTGTGCGATTTTCCGTAGCCGTGTTCCGTGGCCCAGAGGTTCAGGGGAATGGTGGCGAGCTCGTCCACATCCGGAACAGCGCGGCCGTCTTTCGTCAAATCTACCGTCTTGATGTAGCTGCGGCATGTCTCGCAAGCGTCCACACGAACGTGCTTGAATTCGTCCGCCGTGTACACTGCAAGCTTGTGCACGTCCTCTTCGCCGCATGACGGGCAAACGATACGCCGATAGTTCCACTCGGTTGCACACAACCCGCAAACCAACGAGCGCTTGGCGCCCTCGCCTTCCGGGCGCAGCACGGCAAGCTGGGGCTTGCTGCCGCAGACCGGGCACAGTGACGGCGTTTCCCCGTTCGGAACTCGTTGCATGCGGTCGGCAAAGAACTGCGCATAGGGCTGCAGAAAAATCCAAGCGATGAGCTTCTCGGCACTGGGGGACTCAGCCTGAGTATCCGGGCCGGCTTGCCAGAATTCAGTCAGAATCTCCCGCCATCGCGGCGAACCTGCGGCGCGAAGCTCGGCCGCGGATTGCGACAGAGGCGCCGGGCCGTTTCGTTCAATCACGGAAAGGAAGGCGGCAAAACGCGGCAGCAACAGAAACAGGTCGATTTCGGCACGGGGCGGAGCCAGCAGATTCCGCGGCACGCTTGACCTGTTTTGGGACTCGATGTCGGCGTAGAGCGATTTCTGAAATTGGGCTACGTGTTCGTAAAAACGCAGCGCCTCGACCGCGAACGAATATTCCGACGCCAACTCCCGTGCGCGACGAATTCGCGCGTCCCACTTTTCGGTTCTCATCTCCTCGACGTCGAGTCCCGCACGATGTTCTCGAACCACGTGCGGTGATGCTTGGCGGCCCACGCGCGCGAAACGTCGCCGCGGATAACCGATCCGAAGGCTCCGCGCTCCATGGCCGTCCCCATGTACACGTGGATGATGAAGAGTCCAATCGTCAACAGCGCGCAAATCGCGTGGACGATCCCCGCCAAACCACGCAAGAACAGGGGCACTGATTGCGGGAACCACAAGATCACGCCAGTGATCAACAATAAGAGCCCGTTAACGAAAAATCCCCAGAAGAGCAGCTTCTGTCCGGGATTGAAACGGTCTGCTGAGGGCATTAACTCATCCTGGTTGCGAATATAGTGGCCAATGTTTTCCCACCAGGACTTGTCGTGCGGCGTCTCCTTCATGTCCCGGCCCCACATTCGGTACATCAGGATCACAGCGACGGTAAACAGCACTCCGAACCAGGGGTGAAGCTCGCGCGAAACGGTGTCACCACCGCACACGAACGCAAGCCAGAAGAGCCAGGGCGACCAAAACGCCAGGCCCGTCAGCAGCAAGTACACGTAAGAGACGCCAGCGAACCAGTGGATCAAACGCTCGCGAAACGTATATCGCAGCACGCGCCCGTTCGGGAGGAGATAAGGCTCGCTGCTCATGATTTTCCTCCTTCCGCTCCCGCTTCATCCTCTTTTACGGTCTTCGGCCCGAAGCGCAGGTAATGAGCAAAAACGCCGAGCGCACCGGCGACAATTGCGAAATTGCCGAGCCACTTGAGGGGCTTCTTCCAAAGCTGCACGGTCCACGGAATGCGGGGATTGGACGGCAAGCCCCCGTAAGCCTCGGGGTTCGTCGCGTCGTGCAGCACATAGATCACGTGAGCCCCTCCGACGCCTGCCGGATCGTAGACGCCCGCGTTCGGGAAGCTCGAATGCTCACGGAGCTGCGCCGCGCGAGCCGACGCCAAGTCCTTCATGTCCGATTTCGTTCCGAAATGCAGGCAGCCGGTCGGGCAGGACTTGATGCACGCCGGCTCGAGCCCTTGCGACACACGGTCCGAGCACAGCGTGCACTTGAACACCTTGCGCGCCGTGGGACTGAATTTCGGGATGTTGAACGGGCATCCCGTCATGCAGTAGCCGCAGCCGATGCAATTCGCCTGCTGAAAATCGACGATGCCGTTCGCGTATTGAACGATGGCCCCGTCCGCAGGGCACGCCACCAGGCAGCCCGGCTCTTCGCAGTGCATGCACTGATCCTTGCGCATCAGCAGCATCATGCCGTGCTGGGGATGCTCGTACTCGTTGAAGCGGATCAGATTCCAATAATTCCACGCCGTGTCCGGCATGGTCTGATAGGAGTTGTTGAACGTCGTCTCCGTGAACGTGTACCCGTTCCATTCAAGGCATGCGACTTCGCACGCCTTGCAGCCGATGCACGTCGTGGTGTCGATCAGCTTGCAGACGTCGTACTCGCGGTTGAAACCGGCTCCGGGAACCGAGCCGGCGTGTCCTGAAATTCTCCGAATCTCGAGCGTTGCCTGGCTCATGTCTCCCCCCTAGGCCTTTTCCACTTTCACGAGGAAGCCTTTGAATTCAGGCGTATATGCGTTTGGATCGATCACGGTGGGCGTAAGCAGATTGGCGGGCGTGCGCGCATCCCTGTCTTGATCCTCGACGATCCCGCGGAATCCCTGGTGAATCGGCAACCCGATCTGATAGACCTTCTTTCCGTCGATCATCATCGGCTTGATGCGGCGCGTGACGAACGCCTTCGCGACGTAAGTGCCTCGCGCGCTCGTGACCTTGATCTTCTCCGACCCGCGAATTCCCATCTCGTCCGCCAGCTCCGCCGGAATTTCGACGAACGGCTCGGGAATCAGCTGGACGTTCATCGGGTTGTTTTTCGTCCAATAGTGGTACTGCTCGGTCAGCCGGTAGGTGGTGCAAACCACCGTGAAGCCGTCTTCCGGAGTCCCGAGCTTGTCGGCGGGAGTCGTGAGCTTGCGCACCACCGGATTGGTCGACTGATTCGGATGCAGCGGATTCTGAATCGGGCTCTCGAACGGCTCGTAATGCTCCGGGAACGGCCCATCTGCGAGCCCCGCGAGCGGAACGAAAATTCGCCCCACGCCTTCCGGATTCATGATGAACGGACCGAGATGCTCCTTCGGCGCCGAATCCGGTTTGAAGTCGGGCACGTCGTTCCCCACCCACTTCTGCGCGTCTTCGTTCCACCAGACCTGCCGGCGCGTAGCATCCCACGGCTTGCCGTTCAAATCGCACGACGCGCGGTTATAAAGAACGCGCCGGTTCGCCGGCCACGACCACGCCCAATTCGGATAAATGCCCAGCCCCGACGGATCCTCCGTCCCGCGCCGCGCAAGCTGAGGTCCCGCTTCCGTCCAGCTCCCTGAATAGAGCCAGTTTCCGCAGGCCGTGGTCCCGTCGTCTTTCAACCACGCGAAGCCCGGAAGCTGCTGCCCCGTCTTGATCGTCTGCTGCGTTTTTGGATCCGTGAGATCGGCCAGCGCCTTGCCGTTAATTTCCTTCGCTAGGTCCGAAAGCGCCGGATGTTGGGGATCGGTGTACGCGCAGGTGAGATTCAAGATCGGGTCGGGGAATTTTCCTCCCTCGCGTTTGTACAGATCGCGCACCCGCAGAAAAATCTGCGCGACGATATCCTGGTCCAGCCGCGCCTCGCCCGGCGGCGGCAGCGCGACGTTCTTCCACTGCAGCCAGCGGGCCGAATTCGTCATGCTGCCGTCCTTCTCCGCAAATCCGGCGCACGGCAGGCGATAGACGGTGGTCTTGATGTTCTTCATTTCCGCTTCTGTCGTGCCGGGAGCCCGCCAGAATTCGCTCGTCTCGTCGGGATAAATCTCGCCGACCACCAGCCAGTCCGCTTTTTTCAGTGCATCGATGTTCTTTTGCGTGTCGGGCCCGATCATCACGCCGTTCATGCCGAACGCGAACATGCCTTTGACGGAGCCGCGGTACATGTTGTCCCAGATCTGAGTCCACGAGTAGTTGCGGTCCACCTTCGGCAGATAGTCGAAGGCAAAGTCGTTCTTCTTCGTGGCCGCGTCGCCGTACATCGCCTTCAGCAAGGAAACGACGAACTTCGGAGTGTTCGACCAATAATTGAACGAATCCCACTGCCCCGGTTTCGACGCCGTCGGGGTGATGCGCTTGAGGTAGCTGGCGAGATCCTTGTCCGCCGGGTTCGGAACCTTCAGGTAGCCCGGCAGGTTATCGAAGATCCCCGCCATGTCCGTAGCGCCCTGAATGTTCGAGTGCCCGCGCAGCGCATTTACGCCGCCGCCCGCGCGCCCGACATTTCCCATCAATAGCTGCAGCATCGCGGCGGTGCGGATCACTTGAGTGCCATAGGTGTGTTGCGTCCAGCCTACGGCATAGATAATCGTGCCGGCCTTCTTCGTGTCGCCGTTCTTTCGGATGGACGTGAACAGATCCGCCGCCTTGAGGAATTGGTCTCTCGGTATGCCGGTGATTCGCTCCACCATCTCCGGTGTGTATCGCGAGTACTGCTTCTTCAAGAGTTGGAACACGCAGCGCGGATGCTGCAGCGTCAGGTCGTAGGCCACGTTCGGAGGCAATGTCGGCGGCGTCTTCGAGGGAGTCGCGGCAGCGCCCGAATGCTCAGCCGCTACGGCCTTCCCGGACACATCGCCGCCCTCCTGATAATTCCACGTGGACTTGTCGTAGGTCTTCGTGGCGGGATCAAAACCCGAATAGAGACCATCCTCGGGCAGCTTGAATCCCTCTTTGATCACGAACGCCGCGTTCGTGTAGTTGACGAGGTACTCTTTCGGGATCCGGTCATTTTCGATCGCGTAGTGGATCAGGCCACCCAGAAACGCGATATCCGAACCCGCCCGAATCTGCAGGAAAAGATCAGCCGTGGAAGCGGTCCGCGTGAACCTCGGATCGACCACGATCATTTTGGCGTTGCGGTTCCGCTTTGCTTCGATCGCCCACTTGAATCCGCAGGGATGGTTCTCCGCCGGATTCCCGCCCATGATCAACATCATGTCCGTATTCTTGATGTCGATCCATCCGTTCGTCATCGCCCCGCGTCCGAATGTTGGTCCCAAACTTGAGACCGTGGGGCCGTGTCAAACACGGGCCTGGTTTTCCAGGTAGCAGACCCCCAGGCTGCGCATGGTCTTCACGACCAGATAGTTGAATTCGTTGGTGTCGGTGCAACCGCCAATCCAGGCGATTCCTTCGCAGCGATTCATGCTCGTCCCGTTGGCATCCTTCTCGACGAACGTCGTGTCCCTTGTTTGCTTTACCCGCAGAGCGATTTCGTTCAGCGCATCGTCCCAGGAAATATCCTCCCAATCCGTGCCGCCCGGCCGACGGACCTGCGGCTTCAACAGCCGGCGCTCGTTCAAAATGTCCTGCTCCAGGGAGGCGCCCTTCGGGCAAAGCGTGCCGCGGTTGATGGGATGGTCGGGATCGCCCTCTACGTGAATCACTTGCGGCGTGACGTTCTTGGCCTTGTCGCCGAGCGTATAGATGATGACGCCGCAGCTCACCGAGCAGTACGGGCAGGTCGACCGCGTCTCTGTGGCCCTGGCGATCTTCAGCTCGCGCAATTGAGCGTACGCGGGGGCCAGATCAAATCCAAAAACAGTTGCCGCCGTCCCACCGATTGTCGCTATTTTCAGGAAGTTCCGGCGAGTCGTCTGCATTGCCTGCGCCTCCTTGCTTCAATCGCGCGTCTCGACGCGAGAACGCACAGATCCGAGCCCGGCAGTGTCCGGACGCAAACGTTGGATGGAAAAACGGTCTGGTTGGTAACAGGAAAAATAAAGAGAAACAGGCGGGGGAGTCTCCAGCCCTGGCTCGATCGATTGCAGGCCATGTGACATCGTCGAATCCACGTGATCCCTGGAAGATGAGCAGCTTCTATCGACGACACGGCTAGGGGGCCCAGTTGCGGCGCCTAGACTACCACAACCCGGGCCTGACAAGTACGGTATACTCCGTCCCGAAATGACCGGGCGCCCCCTCGCTCTGCTTCTCGCTCTTCTTTCCTGCGGGTGCGCCTACGCAAGCGCGCCCGACGGAATCCCCCGCGAGTTGGCTCGCGAACGTGCGTCGCGCGTCTCGAACGTCCGCTATCAATTGTCGTTCAATCTGGCGCCAACCGCCGCCACGACGCAAGGCAGCGAGCGGATTCAGTTCGATCTGCGCGATGTGGCTTCGCTGCTGCTGGACTACCGCGCCGGGACGGTCACGAGACTTTCGGTAAATGGCGAGCCGCTCCCGCCTGCACTCGACAATGGCCACATCGAACTTCCCGCCCGCGCGCTGCACGTGGGAGAAAATGTCGTTCAAATCGAATTCGTCTCGAATGTGGCGCTGGCCGGAAAACCGCTGACCCGCTTCGAGGACCGCGACGACGGCTCCGAATACATCTACACGCTTTTCGTTCCGATGGACGCGAGCATGGCCTTTCCTTGCTTCGACCAGCCGGACATCAAAGGCCGTTTTCAGCTCGCGGTCGTCGCTCCGGAAGATTGGACCGTCATCTCAAACACAGCCACGAAGGAGTCTTCAGCCGCTCCGCAGCAGCGGCGCCGCACACTGTTTGAAGAGACTCGGCCGATCAGCACGTACTTGTTCGCGTTCGCGGCCGGCCCGTTCCAGCGGATTCACGACACGCCCGGCCTTCCCGGCCTCTACGTGCGCAAGTCCCAGTCCAAGCGCGCGGAAACCGAAGCGCCGGAGGTACAGCAAATCGCTGCGGACGGAATCAAATATCTCTCAGCTTACTTCGCGCAGCCCTTCCCATTTCCGAAGTACGACATGGTGTTGATCCCCGGCTTCGCGTACGGAGGAATGGAACACGCAGGCGCAACCTTCTTGCGCGAGGAATCCGTCCTTTTTCGCACTGCTCCGACACACATTGACTTTCTTGGCCGGGACACTCTCGTCCTGCACGAATTGACGCACCAGTGGTTCGGCGACCTTGTCACGATGCGGTGGTTCGACGATCTCTGGCTGAAAGAAGGATTCGCGCAGCACATGGCGTATCAGGCGCTCGCTTCCCTGAAGCCGAACGAACAAATCTGGAAACGCTTCTACGAATCCATAAAGCCCGCCGCGTACGAAATCGATTCGACCGAGGGCACGACGCCGATCTATCAGGACATTCCAAATTTGAAGGACGCGAAATCCGCCTACGGTGCGATCGTCTATTCGAAAGCGCCGGGAGTACTCAAACAACTCGCTTTCGTATTGGGCGCCGAGCATTTTCGCGATGGGCTGCGCGTCTACCTGAAGCAGCACGCCTACTCGAATGCGGAGTGGAGCGATCTGGTCCACGCGTTCGAGCAGGTATCAGGCAAGCCGCTCGACAACTGGGCGGACATGTGGATTCGCCACCGTGGAATGCCGGAGGTCGACGTCTCGTGGTCGTGCAGCTCGAATCGCCTCGAACACGTTTCACTCGCCCAGCATGATGTGCTCGGTACCGACGATGTGTGGCCGATTGCTACGCAGCTTCTTTTGAGCTTTGGCGGCGGCCACACGGAGCGCATGCGCCTTGATCTCAAGACGCGCACGGCTGACGTGCCCCTGAAGAACGGGACGAGCTGCCCGCAGTTTGTGTTCGCCAATGATGGAGATTACGCGTACGGGCGATTTCTTCTCGATCCGCGAAGCCAGCGCGACGTTCTCGCTCATCTCGACGGCGTCCACGACATTTTTCTCCGCACCCTGCTCTGGGGCTCACTGTGGGACTCCGTGCGCGAAGCCGATCTCGCGCCACGCGACTACCTCGCGCTTTCGGCAAAGCTTCTGCCGGACGAGACCGATCCCCCACTTCTGCAAAGCGTTCTCGCAAGGTCGACGGTGGCGCTACACCGCTACGTGAGCGACAAGACGCGCAGTGAGTTCGCTCCGCGATTTGAAACGATGGCGGCCGGCCAAATGCTGCATTCGGAGAATCAGGACCTGCGAATCCTCTGGTTCCGCGGCCTGCGCTCCGTGGCGCAGACGCCCGACGGCCTCGCAAAGCTGAGAGCTCTGCTGGACGGCACGCTATCCGTCCCCGGCGTCCAGTTGCGTCCGCTTGACCGCTGGACCTTGGTGACGGCCCTCCTCGCGTTCAACGATCCCGACGCTCAGTCCGTCTTCGAAGCGGAGCGCAACAGCGATCCCAGCGGCGACGGTCAAAAGTACGCATACGTGGCGGAAGTGGCTAGGCCCGATGTACAAGAAAAGCGGAAATATTTCGACGAGTACATCCACAATGCTTCGCGCGAGGAAGACTGGATCGAACTGAGCCTCCGATCCTTCAACTACTGGAATCAGTCGGCGCTGACGGAGCCCTACTTGAAGCCGGCGCTCGAGGCATTGCCGCAAATCAAGCGCGAGCGCAAGATCTTCTTCCTCGTCGACTGGCTCAATTCCTTCATCGACGGCCAGCAATCCCCATCCGCACAGGAGGAGGTCCACGAATACCTCCGCACCGCTCCGCTGGACCCCGATTTGCGGCTCAAAATCCTTCAGGCTGTAGACGACTTGGACCGAACGGTCAGGATTCGCCAGAAGTTCCCCGATTAGACTCGCTCTGCCGGCCTCCTCCTCGATGTTCGCGCGTTATTCGCGATCACTCCCTTGCGTAGTAACATTGAGAGTGACAATGACTGGAAACAACGGCTTCGCAATTCGCGCACTGGACGTCTCGCGCCATTATCAAATGGGCGAGTCTCTGGTCCGCGCGGTCGACGGCGTGTCTTTGGAGATTCGCGCGGGAGAGTTCGCCGCGCTCCTTGGCAGCTCGGGCTCCGGCAAATCCACGCTTCTGAACCTGATGGCCGGCCTCGACCGCGTCACCTCGGGATCGATGTTCGCACATGAGAAGAACCTCGCGGAGATGACGCCGGATCAGCTTGCGAATCATCGCAGCCACACTGTCGGGATGGTCTTTCAGGCGTTCAATCTGCTGCCGCGAATGACGCTCGAGGAGAATGTCGAGCTGCCGCTCCGCTTGGCGGAAGTCGACCGCAAGGAACGCACCGAGCGGGTTCGCACGGCGCTCGAACGGGTACATCTCGGCGCGCGCCTCACTCACCGGCCGACGGAAATGTCCGGAGGCGAGCAGCAACGCGCTGCGCTGGCGCGCGCTCTCGTGAATCGGCCGACGATCCTGCTTGCCGATGAGCCGACAGGCAATCTCGATAGCGCGACGGGAGACGAAATCATGCTCCTGCTGCGGGAGATCAACGAATCAATGGGGATGACCATCATCATGGTCACTCATGAACGTCCGCGGGCCGAGCGGTTCGCAAGCCGCCTGCTCGAGATGAAAGATGGAAAGCTCATCAGTAATGGAGACCGTGCGTGAAGATCAGCGACCTCACCGAGTTGGCGGCCCGCAATCTCCGCGAGGCGCTGCTTCGAAATTCGCTGACCACGCTCGGCATCGCCGTCGGTGTGGCGTCGCTCGTCGCGATGCTTTCCCTGGGCGTCGGACTCCAGGAACTCGCAAACAAGCGCCTCTCGAACTCCGGCTTGTTCGACGCCGTTTTCGTCAGCTCTCGAATGAACGACGGCTTCGGCCGGCCGCCTCGGCGTGCGGCAGGATCAGGCGACGAAAGCAAACCTTTGAATGAAGACGCTCGGCAGCAAATTTTGAAGGTTCCGAACGTCTCCGAGGTCTACTCGGAAATTCGCTTCAACACGGAGATTCTGTACGACGGCAATCCTTACATGACGATGGTTGCCGGAATTCCGGATTCGGCGCGCAATGGCGGCGCCTTCGACGGAATGCGAGGCTCCTTCTTTTCGAGCCCGACTGCAGATGAGGCCATCCTGCAAATCGAATTCGCGAAACAGCTTTCCGACAAGCCCGATTCGCTGATCGGAAAGGAAATCACGCTTCGATATGCGGAGAGGCAGGCGCTCCCCGCGGAGAACGCGGCCAATGCAAGACCGGGCGCCGATTCCGCGAAGGGCTCGAGTGACCCGCAGCTTTCTTCCGGTTTTTCCGTGATTCCCCGCGAGGAAAAACTCCGGATCGTGGGAATCGTTGAAACGGAGCCCGCAGCAGGATTCGGCGCCTTCGGCCGCGGCCGCGTACTGATTCCCCAGCAACCTGCCGAGAAGCTGAGCGCCGCCCAATCGAACGACCTGCGCGATATCCTGCGCGGCCGTTCGGGCGAGCGCACGTACGGGAGCCTGACCGCGCGCGTGAAGAAGCCCGCCGACGTGAAAGCCGCCGAGGACGCGATCAAAGCGATGGGCTTTTCGACATTCTCGCTGCTTGACGCCACAAAGAATCTACGCCTGGTGTTTGCCGTGTTCGACGTGCTGCTCGGCGTTTTCGGAAGTCTCGCGCTCATCGTCGCGTCGCTCGGAATCATCAATACCCTTGTAATGGCGATTCTCGAACGGCGACGCGAAATCGGCGTCCTCAAGGCGCTCGGCGCGTCCGATGGCGACGTCCAGTCTCTGTTCTTTGCGGAGGCCGGCGTCATGGGGCTGTTTGGTGGAATCTTCGGCGTGTTCATCGGCTGGCTCATCAGCCGCGGCATGACGCTCGGAACGAATATCTATCTGCATCGCCAGGACCTGCCCGATATTCAAATCTCATCGGTGCCGTGGTGGATGGTCGCGGGAGCAATCGCTTTCTCCATCGCCGTAAGCCTCGCCGCGGGTCTGTACCCCGCTTCGCGCGCGTCGCGGCTGAACCCGGTGGAGGCCCTGCGGTATGAGTAGGGATTTCCTCCGCGCCCTCGCGATTGCAGTTATTCTCGCGGCTGGATTCGGTCTTTCCGCGCCCGTCCGCGCCCAAGGCCGCGCCGAGTGCCGCGCCGCGCCCAGCAGCATTCTTGGCCATCCAGTTCCCTACTGCGTGATTCTTCCTCCGACATACGACTCCGCGAAAGACGAACGCTATCCCGTTCTCTACTTCCTGCACGGCTTGGGCGGGGATTCACAGACGCTCATCGATTCGGGCGGCCTCGACGTGATCGAGGATCTGTGGCACCAGAAAAACCTCGGCGAATTCCTGATTGTCACGCCAGACGCTGGGCGCAGCTTTTACGTCAATTCGCGCGACGGCCGCGTCCGCTACGAGGATTTTTTCATTCGTGAGTTCATACCGTACGTCGAGGGGCACTATCGCATCCGGGCAGAACGGCGAGAGCGCGGAATCTCCGGCGTCTCGATGGGAGGTTACGGCGCGCTGCGCTTCGCGTTCAGCTATCCCGCTCTCTTTGGGTCGGTTAGCGCGCACAGCGCCGCGCTGGTTGAGAAGCCGCCCGTCGCCAACGCATCCGGCGCGCAGGAAATGGGGATTTCGCGAGTGCTGGGCTCGGCTTTCGGTGCGCCATTCGATCCTGCGTACTGGCAGCGCGAGAGTCCGTTCACGATCGTGCGCAGTGGAGCGAGCATCGCCGGCCTGAAGATCTACTTCGACTGCGGAACTGAAGACAGCTTTGGGTTTAACCGCGGTGCGGAAGCGTTCCACAGGCTGCTGGTCTTGCGGAAGATCCCGCATGAGTTTCATTTGTATCCGGGAAGCCATGATTGGAGCTATTTCGCGGAGCACCTTCCTGCGTCGCTCGAATTCCATTCGCGGGCCTTCGGACTGGCCGCGCCCGGCAAGTGACGCGTATCACATTTAGAATCAATTGTTTATGGGGTTTTGTGGGCGAACGAAAAATAGCCGGGGGCTCGGCTGAGGGACCCGAGCCGCCCGGCCTCTTCTCACCCATCTCCGCAGGGTCTGGGTAAGAACTTGTGAATGCGGGACTTACGCGGCGTTCTCGCCGCTCCGCATGAATTCGTACCGTTCGATCGCGGCCGCGACGCCGACATCGCCCGAATGCTCGGGGCTGCTGCGGAGAACGCGTCCGAGACACCGCACACGGACGGGACCTGCCTGGGTCAACTCGTGCGGCAGGGTCATGACGATCTCGACCGGCGAACCGCTCTTAAGCCCTTTGGGCAGATGGAAATAGAGCCCCCGCGAACTGACCTCGCGCGATTCCGTAGCAGCTTCCCCCACAACCAGTTCGTCCGTCCAGCGGACGGTGAGCGGCAAACGCATGAGAAAACGCCGACTTGCTCGACGTTCTTTTAAGGACACAGGACACCAACCTCCAGAGCTAGCGAACACATGAGCTCCCAAGTTCCCGACCAGATTACGGTTGGAGGCATTTTGCACCAATAGAGCGAAGGCATCAATTCGGGTAGGCCCTTTTAGTACAGAGGTACTGGGAGGAGGTGAGGGAGGTTCTGAGGCAGAGGAAGTGGAGGAGGCATAGGAAGCAGAGGACGAAACCCGGCGGCTGTAGGAACGATCCCCGGTGAGCCGGGAGGCGGGCAAATTAGAAGTCGTCGGCATCGTTTGTTTTCTATGAGTTAGAGGCATTTCTAATATTTTCCGGATAGATTAGGAGTGGTTCTGGAGGCAAGGAAACAAGGAGGCAAAGAGGCAGGGATAAGCACCCTGCTCCTTGTACAACTGTATATTAGACATGGTGCCGGCCCTGTGTTTTCAATGAGTTAGGTCGATTTCTAATCGCGCAACTGTATATTAGAAAGGCCGCGATCAGCGACCCGTGGCCCGCGACCCGACCCCGCATCAATGGCTCCTGCTTCATCGTCCCTCCTCTCGTTCGATCCTCCTGGGCACACCCAGGGCGCAGACGTCTTCATCTCAGGGTTTGCCCCCACGGGGGCAGGCAAGTACAAACCCTGAAACCCGGCGCACACACGATTAATTATTCTGATTGTTGAGGATAGATTGCTTATATCACAGTTAAGGGACAATTTCAAGACCCAGTACTAGGGGTACCGAGAAAGAGGATCGGAGGTTGTGCGTTCTGCTCGCTATGGTAAGCAAGGTGGAGGGCCACAGGCGGTGTCAAGACCGAAAACACCCACGCTCCAAGAACGGGGGCATGGGGCACCCGAGGGTTGGATTTGTTGGCCGAGAATGATTGATTGGGAGGCTTACGGTTCTAGGTGGAGAAACCCTGGGGCACCCGGCAAACCTGAGGTACCCGGCGGAGCCGGATTTCAAATTGGAAATTTGAGATTTGAGAGAAGGACAAGACAGCGCTACGAGGCCGCCCCGACGTCGTCGGGGCGATTCAGAGGACAACCAAAGCATCCACCGGAGTCCTAAGACCGGACCTTGGTCGTTCAGCGCAACCGAGTTTAGTCGGGAGAAGGAGGCGACAGCGTCATCTGATCAGGCGTAGGGCCGTTCAACCGGTTATCGTCAACGTCCACGTGCCGGTCGATCCTTGGACGGCATAGATGCGGATGTAGTATATCCCCGACTCTAGAGGAGCGTTCGCCGATCCCAGGCCAGCAGCACCATTGACGGCGACTGATGGACCGCCCGTGTATGTGCCCCAGCTGTTAAAAACAGCTGTACCCGTGGGGCTCCCGTGAACGACATCGAACACGTTCTGGCTGCCGGGCGACGATGAGATGCGAATGATAAGCAGCGGACTCGCGCAGTTCGCGCGAGATGTCGGTATCGTAAATGCGAACCAATCGCTACTTCCAGCGGGGAAAGTGTTGCCGGTAATCGTTATGGATGCACCGCAGGCCACAATGCCCAAATTGGTGGCGACGCTCCCTGTCTTGCCACACGTGTCCGCAGTCAGCGGATTGGAGGTGCCGCCGCACGACATAGAAACTGGGGGCGGTACAGTCGGCATAGTCGGTGTCAGCGTGATCTGGGCCGAGTGCGTGATCGTAGGAGTGCTGGTTTCCGATCCCTGAACGAGGTTGGGACGGGTATACGTTGCGTCAACCTCAATGGTTTCGGTGGAGTTGGTGGGAACACCACCGGTGGTGTTCGCAGTGCCGAGGGCAGCCACCACGGTGAGCTGTGCAGCGGCGGCATCAGCGCAGTTCAGTTTGGTCGTCTGCACCGTCCCCGACGAAGATGCCTGGCATCCGAGCGAAACCGAAGCAGGACTAATCGGTGTGCTCCGGACGCCGTTGATTTTCGCGGAGAGCTGGACGTCACCATTGAAGCTTCCAATAGGCCCGATGTTCAACGTGTAGGTTACGTTCGTTCCCGCGGGCGCGCTAGTGGGCGAATTCGGCGCGAAGGCAATCGAAAAATCAGGAGGAGTGGCCAAGGCTTCGCCGGCCGGAGTACTGGCGACGCTTGGCTGCGATCCGCCAGCGGCTTGATTATCAGCAGCGGAGCTGGCAGTAGTAATGGCTCCGGCGATCGTCTTACCGTCGAGGGAGACTTGCTTGTGTGCCAGGTTGGCGAAGACCCCTTGGCCGGCGCGCAACTGATGCACCTGCGCCGCATTGGACAGTCTGAACTGAAACGTTTGCCCAGTCGCGTTGACCCTAGCGGTGACGACGCCAGTGCTCGCATCGATGCCGGTGATGTCGCAGCAGGGGGTCGCCGGATTCACGGCGCCCTTCGCCACTCGCGCACCATCAACTGGCGCTGCCGTGCGCACACCATCGACTGGCGCTGCGCCGACGCTGATGATGCCGCAGCACGGCGCTGCGCCGTCCAGCGAGACTTGCTTTGTGGCGAGATTGGCGTAGATGGCTTGCCCGACGTGCAACTGGCTCAGAACGGAACCGGCGTTAAATTGAAAGGTCTGACCGGTGGCGTTGACTTTGGCGGTGACGACGCCGGTACTGGTATTGATGCTGGTGATGTCGCAGCAGGGTTCCCCCGGATTCACGGCGCCCTTCGCCGCTCGCGCACCATCAACTGGCGCTGCCGTGGCGGAGGTCGGCGTTGGTGCGGACTGAGCGGCTCCGGCGGTGTTGACCGGCCCCTGGCCTGACGGTGTATTGGCAGGGGTGGGCGCCGGGGCTGGCTTTTTGGATGGGGTTGGAGAAGGGGACGGAGAGGGCTTCGCAGCCGACTCTTTCTCCTTCTTGGTCTCCCCCTGAGCATGAGCCACCGGGCATGGGACAAGGAGCAAAAACGCTGCAAGGAGCGGCAGCGTGAACGCGAGTGGCTTGCTGAGACGGATTATCGAATTCATTTTAGCACCTCGAGGCCGTTCGGACGGTCACGGTCACTGAGATCCCACATCCTGAACAAAGTCCGCAGGGGCATTGGTCGCCATCCAGCTACCGGGATTCTGGAGACCTGTGGATGCGGTCTGGTTGGTCGTGTTCACGCCCGTCGAAAGCTGCTGCAGCGCCGCCGAGGCAGCCTGCTGCGTGGGCGCGTGTTTGAACGCCAGAAACGTGTTCCACAGACCCAGCGCCTGCGACGTGAGAGTCGAAACCAACTGCGTGCCGGCAATCACGAGATTGAGCGGCTGATATTGCGAGGCAACGGCCGGCGCCTGCTGCGCAAAAGCGGCCGTGTCGCTCTGCAGCGTCTGGAGCGCCGCACCGCAGCAATCTGCAACCGCGGGAGAGGCGGCTGCCGCGTCCTGCGCGAAGCCGCCTCCCGAAGCCCCCGAAGCCGGAGCCGATCCGGATGAACTCACATCCTGTGCAAATCCGCCCGAACTGGGGGCCGCTCCTGCTCCCTGTGCAGAAGCGCCCGGCTGAGCTGGAGGGAGCTTGCTTCGCAACTGGGCAATGTCGCGGCGAATGGCATCCGCCTTCGACGCGAGCGCCTGACCGCCGAAGGCCGGCATCAAAGGCGCATCGATACCATGCGCGACCTTGTAATCCTTCGGGACGATTCGATAGCGATACACCATTCCATCCCCGCCCACGATGTAGACGCAATCCCTCCGTGGAAAGCTGAAAGCGTTGGGATCCGCGGGAAACGAGTAGCCAAAGGAACGCCAACTCCGAGCGCCGTTAACTGAATAATAGATCACGCCCCTATCCAGGCCCCAAGCGGTTTCCGGATCAGCGAAGCGCACAATTCCCTGGACAGTCCCCAGGAGCGGATGCCACGTCTTCGCCCCGTCGGTGGTGGCGTAGATTTGGGTGCCGAGGTCGACAAAGCCGTGATTCTCGTCAGCGAACGCGATGCTCCGGGGCAACCCGTTCATCGTCGTGTCCTGCATGCCCCAAAACGTCCATGTGTTTCCCCCGTCGGTCGTCTTCCCGATAAGCAGCGTGTCGTGCGTGTACCCGACGTGGCCGACCGCATACGCAACTCGCATCGAAACGAATTGCATCACGCCCTCGAAGGCGCACGCGGCATCGCGTGAAAGACCATTGACCAACACACGCGCGTGACAATCGGCCGACGGAATGACTTGCCTCCACGTTCGCCCGCCGTCCCGCGTGCGCCAGAACATCGCAAAGTTGCCGTTTCCGTTGATGGCCACGCCGTTCGTCGGCGTCGAGAATTGGTAATCCACAAGCTGATAGTTGCTGGGAATCCCGCCGACCTGCGACCAGTTCTGTCCGTCCTCGGTTCGCAGCAGCACCTGACTATCGTTGCCCGCGTCCTTCTTGAGCACGGCCCAGCCGTGCCGGTTGTCGACAAACCGCAGCATCGAAATCATGGGGTCCGTGGAGTCCGGCGTGCCCCCGAGTTGTGCGACCCAGGTGTGACCGCCGTCCGCGGTGTGGATGATCGTTCCGTGGTCACCGGAGGCCCAGCCCTCCTCGGCGCTGGTAAAGAACACGTCCCTCAGATCCACGTCTTGCGGGTAGTTCGCGGGCTCGAGGAAGCCCTTGTAGGCAGTTGCCGATGGGGCGGCCTGTACAGCTGGCGGCTTATGGGCGGGGCGATGCTGGGCGGGAGGGTCTTGGGCGAGGGCTGCGGTACCGATGAGGCTAACAATCAGAATGGCAAGGCGGCCGCGCCCGGGGCGGAGGCTGGAATGCGAACGCATAGCGAGCACCCTCTCTTTCGCCTGATCGGAGGAGACGAGCGGCATTTTTTTGCCAATACGCTTGAGTTGACAACTGAGAAAGGGATGATTTCTTTCTGAGGGCGCAAGTCGAGGCCCAGTTGGACTTACATATTTCTATGAGGAGCCGAAGGACACTTGTATAATCCGGCGAAATTGACGGCCCCGGGGGTTCTACTTGGCGGCCACCGTTTCAAAATGTGCTCTTCGCTTCGGGCCCTTCGAGTTGCAACTGCCCTCAGGGGAATTGCGCAAGTCGGGAATGGCGATGCGGCTGCAGCCGCATCCGGCCAAGGTTCTGGTCCTGTTAGCCAGCCGCGCGGGTGAGATCGTCAGCCGGGAAGAGATCAAAGCGGAACTGTGGGGTCAGGAGACCTTCGTCGACTTCGAACAGGGCCTGAATTTTTGCATCCGGCAGATACGGCAGACGCTGGGCGACAGCGCTGATTCGCCGGTCTACATCGAGACGCTGCCGCGCCGGGGCTACCGGTTCATTGCGCCGGTCAATGGCGATCGGCAGGAGTCATTGGGCCCGACCGAGGGAGGTTTTCCGCGCGCAGGAGAGGAAGGCAGGCCGACGACCAAGGTGCGGCCGTGGTTCGCGATCTCGGCGGCGATCGTGCTGTCGCTGCTGATCGGGTTGTACGCCGGAAGGAAATGGCTGGCGGCGCGAGAGGTTCCTGCCCGGGGGAAAGTGATGCTGGCGGTTCTGCCGTTCGAAAACATGAGCGGCGATCCGCAGCAGGATTATTTCAGCCAAGGCCTGACGGACGAGGTGATCACGGACCTGGGACAACTGCAGCCCGACCGGCTAGGAGTGATCGCGCGAACGTCCGTAATGCAGTACGGACACACGGAAAAGACGATCCGCGAAATCGGGCACGAACTGGGAGCGGACTACATCCTGGAGGGCGGGGTCAGCCGGGGCACCGACGAGTTGCGAGTGAACGCGCAACTGATTCAAGTACGCGATCAGACTCACCTGTGGACTGAGAGCTATGAGTTCAAGCCGGGCGACTTCGTGAAGCTTCAGGACGAAGTCGCGGCCAAGATCGCCTCCGAAATTCATCTGCAGCTGACCCCCGAAGAGCATGCAAAGCTGGGGAGCCATCCGTGGCTGAACCCGGATGCACACGAGGCTTACCTCAAAGGCCGCTTCTTCTGGAACCGCCGGACGAAAGGCGATTACCTGGAGGCCGTCCGGTACTTCCGCGAGGCGATTGCGAAGGATCCCAATTATGCGCAGGCCTACGCGGGCCTGGCTGACACGCTGGCGTTGCTCGGGTCGGTGCCAGACCCCGCAATTCCCAGGCGCGAGACGATGTCCGAAGCCGAGGCCGAGGCTGAGCACGCGTTGAAACTAGACGAGTCGCTGGCCGAGGCGCACACATCGCTGGCGTTCGTGAAGATGCACTACGATTGGGACTGGGCGGGTGCGGAGGCGGAGTACCGGCGCGCGATCCAGTTGAATCCCAGCTACGCCACCGCTCGTGAATGGCACGCGTATCTGCTGATGGCCATCGGCAGGAAGGATGCGGCCATTGCGGAGATATCGGAGGCGCGGCAACTCGACCCTCTTTCGTTGATTATCAACACCGACCTTGGCGAGTTGCTTATGTATGGGCGGGATTACGATGGAGCCATTGAACAGTTGCAACGCACTCTGAAAATGGGCCCTGATTTCATGGTGGCTCATTCGACGTTAGGGCTCGCCTATCTGTGGAAAGGGCAGACGCCAGAGGCCGTCACGGAACTGACCAAGGCTTCCCAGCTCCCCGGCGGCCGGACATGGGCTTTCCCCGCGCTGGGGATAGCCCTGGCAAGGTCGGGGCGAAAGAAGGAAGCAAGAGCGATTCAGCGCGAAATCGAGAATTCAAGCGGGGCAGGCCATCTGCGACCGTGCAGCCTTGCTTCTCTTGATTCCGAGCTTGCAGAAAACGATAAGGCGTTCGTTCTGCTGGAGGAGTGCTTTCGCACGCGGCAGGGCTCCTTGATCCTGCTGAAGGTCGATCCGGAATGGGATTCGCTGAGATCCGATGCGCGATTCACACACTTAGTCGAGCGAATTGGCCTGCCTTAGTCAACGGTTCCAACCCCACGGCCCTTTTTGCCTTTGTCGGCACTTCCCTAGGCAGATCGCGAGTGATTCGGTGGCGGCGCGGCGGATCGGCAGCGAGAGCGGCTCCCGCCCAAAGGGCGAGAAGCATGGGGAGGAGCAGTCCGGGCAGAATCAGGCGATGCCATGAAGCGCGGCGAGGTTCGCGAAAACTCCCGAAAGGCTGGAGGAGGGAGAGATAGGTTGCGTGCAATGTCGCTCCCGAGGCTTACGCCTGGTCGATGAGGCGGTGATGGATGGCGTAGAGCGCGAGTTCGAGGCGGTCGGAAACTCCGAGCTTGTCGAAGATGTTGTGCAGGTGGTTTTTTACGGTTTGCTCGCTGATGAAGAGCTTCTCGCCGATTTCGCGGTTGCGAAAGCCCTGCGCGACGAGCTGAACGATTTCCTTTTCGCGGTCGCTCAAGAGCGGCTTTTCACGGCGCTGGCCGGATTCAGCGGATTTCTTGAAGGCGTCGATGACTTCGGCGGTCATGCGATTGTCGAGCCAGATTTCGCCGCCGTAGACCTTGCGAATGCTCTTGACCAAGAGGTCGCTGGCCGATTGCTTCAGAACGACACCGCGGGCGCCCAGGCGCATCGCGCGCACGACGTCACGATCGTCTTCCGCGGCGGTGAGCACGATCACGCGCGTGGGCAGCGAATCAAAGTTCGTTTCTTCGAGAACGCCCAAACCGTCCTTCTCCGGCATGCGCAAATCGAGGAGAAGAATGTCCGGCTTGAGTTTCGCAAGCATTTTGGTGCATTCGAGGCCGTTGGAAGCCTCGCCGATAATCTGGACGTCGTCCTCGGATTCGAGGAGTTTGCGCAAACCATCGCGAAAGATCGCGTGGTCGTCCGCCACCAGGATCCGAATCGCCTGTTTTGATTTACTCATTTCAATTCAATGGAATTTCGATGGTCAGACGCGCGCCATGCCCGGGATTGGATTCCACCGTCAGCGTGCCCCCTACGCTTCGCGTTCTTTCTTTAATCGAAATCGGCCCGAGACGCAAGCGGTCAAGCTCCTCGCTTGTGAAACGCCCAGAGAAGCTGAAACCGCTGCCATTGTCGTCGACTACCAATGAGACTTTCGTCTCGTCTTGACCTAGTTTTACCACGACGTGGCTGGCATTCGCATGCTTTTTTATGTTGTGTAGTGACTCTCTGTAAATCTGGAATAACTCGCGGCAGAGGCGGTCCGGAAGGCGCAAATTGCGATCTTCGATGAACAAATCGATGGCGATTCCGGACTCGTTGCGGAAGCGCTCGGCGAAGCCGAGCATCAATTCGCGCATATCCGCGCTCTCGACGCGCAAGGGCCGCATGTCCGTGACCATGCGGCGGAACTCCAGGCTTTCATGCTGCATCGTCTGCTGGAGGTTCGCCAGATCCTCGGCGACCTGATCGGGAGCCTGCGGCAGCTTCCGGCGAAGAACGTCGAGCTGGATGTGAAGGCTCATGAGCGTCTGGAGAATGCCGTCGTGCAGGTCGCGGGAGATGCGGCTGCGCTCGGACTCGACGGCGCGAGCGCGAAGGTTGCGCAGAAGGAAGATGTTCTCGAGGGGCGGGCCAATGTGGCGGACGACCTGCTCGAAGTGCCGCAAGTCGCCGACGGAAAAGCGGCGCCGAGGGTTGACGAGCAGGACGCGGCCGGCAGGGCGGCCTTCCGATTCGATCGTCGCAGCCATGAGCTCGCGAGCCGCAAATTCATTTCGCGCCGCGTCCGTAGGAGCGGGAATCGAATGAAAACGCTCGCCGGAGCGGCGGTCCCAGCCGAATCCTTCTCCCGTGCCGTTGCGAAACGCCCAGCCCAGCGAAACCTCGAGCGTATCAATCAGGAAAGCATCCGAGCGCGAGAGCGGAAGCGTTTCGGCTTCGGCGGATTCGCGGTCGTTCGGGCGCACTTTCCAAACGAACAATCGTTCGAGCTCGTCGTCGCGAACCGCGAGGCACGCCTGTTCGCATTCGAATTCGAGCGCCAGTTCGCCGAGCGCCTGGCGGACGGACTCGGTCAATCCGCGGTCGAAGTGCAGCAGCCCGGTGATTTTCTCGATGAACCGCTGGCGGCTGAGGTAGTCACCTTCACGCGCGCCGAGAAATCCCATGCCGAGGCCGGAAACGATGGTTCCGAATCCGATCGCCAGCCAGTGCCACACGCTCTGCCAACGAAAGGGGTCGCCCAGCGCGACTCGAATGATGACGCCCGCCGTGGCAACGATCACAAGCGCGAGGACCGCGCGCGTCTTGCCGCGAGTAGCGAGGGCAAACACGACAAACAGGAAGAGGAACCAGAAAGCGGAGACCGACGGCGTGAGATAGAAGAAGAGCGCGAGGGCCAGGCAGTCGGCTGCGAGAGGTATGCGGAAAGGCAACGACGCGAAGAACCGCTCAATCAAGACCGCAGCCAGCGCGACGGCAAGGTAGACGAAAAGGAAGACGACGGAGGCTCGACGGACGGGTTCCTGAGACGTCTCGAGCAGCACGATCAAGGAAAGCGACACGAGTACGGCGCGGCCCAGGGTGACCTGCCGCTCCAAATACAGCCGTTCAACGCTGTCGAGAGACATCTTTTCGCAGTCAGGGGCCGCAAGCGCAGCCCCTAAGTTCCCCAATGGAGGGTTCGGAAGCTACATCTAGAAGTCTAACAATCCGCAGAGCGCCCGCAACACGGTGTGGTCTTATGGTAATCGCGCGCGGGCGGGCGCGAGGTGACGTTATGCACAGCGTCTTGTGGAATTCCGGAGAGGACACGATTGACACCGGGTGCATAATCATTGGGGTAGAAAGCTCGACCCTGGGGGCCGCCGGGTTGGCGCAGCAGCGCTACACGCAACGAGAAGTCCGCCGCATTCTAGGGTTGGAAGCGAGCCGTCTCCGCTATTGGACCCGTCTGCAGCTTGTTCGTCCCCGCTCCCGGTGGGGCGAGCGGTTCTACAGCTTTGGCGACCTCGTCGCGCTTCGGACGATTCAACGGCTGACCAAGAACAGGGTTCCCGCCAAGCGCGTTCAGCGCGCCGTGAGCCTGATCGAGCGGCAATTCGGGCAAGTATCTCTCCCACTGCAAGAACTTCGGCTTGTCGAACAAGGCCGCCACGTGGTCGTGGTGCCGCCGGGCGCGAGCTCGCCGTTTGATCCGCTGACGCAGCAGTGGGTGTTCCTGTTCGACGGCACACAGGAGCAAAAGCTGCGGCCGATGTCGGCGCAGAGCGCGGAGGAGCTGTTTCAGTCGGCGATCGATTGCGAGTCACAGACGGAATCGCTGCCACAAGCGATTGAGACCTACCGGCGCGTGATCGAGCTTTCGCCGAACTGGGTGGAGGCGCACATCAACATGGGCGTCGCGCTATATCAGCTGGGGCGCATCGAGGAAGCGCAATCCGCCTTCCGGCTGGCGGTGCAGATCGATCCGATGAACAGTATCTCGCGGTACAACCTGGGGTGCGTTCTCGAGGAACGGGGCGAACTAGACGAGGCAATCGAGCATCTGCAGCGCGCCGCGCGGATGATGCCCGCACACCCGGATGTCCATTTCAACCTCGCGCTGGCTTACGACAAGCGCGGCGAGCGCCGGCTCGCGCGCGAACAGTGGATGCTCTATCTGCGTTATGCGCCCAACGGGCCGTGGGCCGATCAGGCGCGCGCACGCCTGCGGCAATACGGCCGGCGCAGAGGCAACGCACCAATTCCCTTCCCGCGCAAAGCGTAAGTCACCGCAGGACCAGCCACAGAGGCACAGAGACACAGAGGACCGAACGGAACCGTAATTGTCGGCGGGTCCGGGCTGCTCCGCTCCATACGGGCTAAAGTTCGCGGAGGGCCAGGGCCACGGGACGGCGAGCCGCCCGAACCGCCGGAAGCAAACCGCCGAGGAGACCCATCACCAGAGCGAAGATCATGCCACCGACGAGCAGCGGCGGCGTGATGCGGAACGCAAAGGCAATATTGGAAAACGTCTGCATGTTCATCGTGCTGGCCGTGAATCCGTTGAGCTTCAGCACGGAGACACAGCCGATCAGACCGCCGATGCCCGCAATGAAAAGCGCCTCGAACAAGAACGAGAACACGACGGCTGTGGCGCCGAAGCCCAGCGCGCGCATGGTCCCGATTTCGCGGCCACGCTCGGCCACGGCGGAGTACATCGTGTTGAGCGCTCCGAAGATCGCGCCGATGGCCATGATGAAGGCAACGAGGCCGCCGAGATACTTGATGAGCCGCGTCATGGCGGTGGACTGCTTGGCGTAGTAGTCGATTTCGCGGCTGACCTGAACATTGAGACGCGGATCCGAGGTCACGGAGTCCTTAAACTGCTGGTACGCGTCCGGAGACGAGAGGTGCACGGTAGCGGATTGGAAGACGGTCGACGGGCGCTTGTAAACGTCGTCGAGGACGCGGGCGTCACACCAAACCTCGGAATCGAAGGCGCTACCGCCCGCGTCGAACACGCCGACAACCTTCCAGCGGCCACCGCCGAAGTTTACTGTGTTGCCTAAAGTCAAGCCCCCGTAGGTGGTGTTGGCGTTCTTGCCGACGATCAGTTCGGAGAGACCGGGCTGAAACATCCGTCCCTGAGCAATCTTCACGTTCTTGCGGATCTCGAGGACGTTGGCGGAAACTCCGCGAACCTGAACGTTGGCGTCCGTGCCGGTGGCGCGCAGAGGGAAAGGCGCAACGACCACGACTTCAGAGGTGATGAGGGGGCCATCGCCGCCGTGGGCCACGCCGGGGGCGTCCTGCATAACCTTGATGCTGTCGAGTGGAACGAAACTCATCATTTCGCTTGTGGCGCCGCCGCGCATGACGAGGGCGTTGTCGACCGAGCCGGAGGCGACAAGCGTGGCGCGGAATCCGTTTGCCATCGAGAGCATCGCGACGAACACGCCGACGGTTCCGGCGATGCCGAGCACGGCCACGATCGTGGACGTCCAACGCGCCTTCACACTGCGAACGTTGTAGATGATAGGAATAGCCATGTCAGACCCTCCGCAGGGCGTTGACGACGCGCATGCGCATCGCGCCGATCCCCGGCAGAATCCCGCCCGCGACGCCCACGAGCAGCGCCGTCACGAGACCCATGGAAAGAATCGCCGGCGACAGAATGAGTGGGGGCAGCAAACCCATCAGGGCAGCGCCGGCCAAAGGAATCCCGACAAAGGCCGCAAAAGCAAGCCCCAGGAGACCTCCCACAAGCGCGATAATCAGCGATTCGGCAAGGACAAAGAAGAGAATGGAGCGATCGCTAAAGCCGATAGCCTTGAGGACACCGAGTTCATTGACACGCTCGCGAACGGATATGGCCATCGTGTTGCCGGTCACAAGCAATAAAGTGAAGAAGACGACCGAGCCGATGGTGAGGACGAGAAGTTCGATGTTACCGAATTGTTTGACCCAGCCGGCAGCGAAGGCGGACTCCGTTTCAGTCTTGGTTTCGAAAGAAGAGTTGGCGAACATCGTGTCGATGGTCTTCGCGATGCGCACGGCATCGTCGGGATTATCGAGCTTGAGCACGTACCAGCCGACATTGCCTTTGTAGGACGCGGGCACGCCCTCCTCGAAGCGATCCCACTGAAACCAGAACTGACTCTCGTCGCCCCCCTGTTTTTCGCTGTGATAAATGCCGTCGATATTGAATTCCCACGTGCCGGTGTTGCCGTAAGCGACGTTCTTGATGGGGACACGGTCGCCGATTTTCCAGCCAAAGCGCTGCGCCGTCCGAGCTCCGACGATCGCACCCTCGCGGTCCTTCAGGAAGGTCTGCCACTGGTCGTCGGGCACCACGAGCTCCGACATCACCTGGCGCTGGTTTTCCGGGTCGATCGCGAACTGCGGGAAAAAGTTCTTCTCTTCCTGGTATACGCCGCCGAACCAGTTGTTGTGCGTGACCACTTTGACGCCGGGAATCTGCGCGATCTGGTCGCGGTAGGAAAGCGGCAGCGGCTGAATAATCGAGATGCGATTGATGATGACGAGGCGGTCCGCGCCCGCGATATCGGTGCCGCGGCTGAACGCGCCCTTGACCACGGCAAGAAACGCGAAGAGAAAGAGCGCAACGGCAAAAGAGCCGATGGTGAGGACCAACCGCGCCTTCTTTCGAAACAGATTGGCGAAGATCAAACCACTGAATTTCATGCGACACCTCCCGCGACCACTCCCTGCGGGCGGTCCGTGGATTCGACCAGGACACCTTTCTCAAGATGAAGCGTGAGATCGGCCTGGCGAGCGACCACGGGATCGTGCGTCACCATGAGAACCGTCTTGCCGTACTCCTTCACCAGCCGATGGATGAGGTTCATGATTTCGTCGGCGCTCTTGCGATCCAGATCGCCGGTGGGTTCGTCGCAGAGCAGGAACGTCGGGTCGGCGACGATCGCGCGAGCGATGGCGACACGCTGCTCCTGCCCTCCGGAAAGCTGGCGGGGGTAGTGGTGCATGCGGTCGGCCAGACCGACAATCGCCAGCGCCGCTTCCACGTGCTTGCGCCGCTCCGCCTTCGAGAGGCTGGTGAGCAATAGCGGCAGCTCGACGTTCTGAAACGCGGTGAGAACGGGAATCAGGTTGTACATCTGGAAGATGAAGCCCACGTGACGCGCACGCCACGCCGTGAGTTTGCCACGGGACATGTGTGTGATCTCGTCGTCCGCGACAGTGATGCTGCCACGCGTGGGAATATCGAGCCCGCCGAGCAAGTTCAGGAGCGTCGTCTTGCCAGAGCCGCTCGGACCCATAAAGGCCACGAAGTCGCCTTTGTCCACATCGAGAGTGAGCCCTTGGAGAACGTCAATGTCTTCGCCGGCGCGGCGGTAGGTTTTGTCGAGACCGCGCACTTGAATCAGGCTATTCGATTGCCCATTGCCATCGACTCGAACCATTGGGGGATCTCCTATTTCTTGATCGCGACGGATTGACCGTCGTGCAGGTCGGCCGGGCCGCGAACAACGACGGTATCCCCGACTGCGAGGCCTGCCAGGATTTCTGTCTCCGAGCCGCGATTGGCGCCGGGCTTGATGGCGCGGCGCTCCACGCGGTCGTCCTTCACGACAAAGACGATTTTCTGCGAGCCATCGTCGCGAACTGCATTCTGCGGCACGGCGATCGGTGCGTCAGCCGCGCCCGTTTGGGTGGTGTCGTCGCCCAGGAACGCGACCTTGATTCCCATGTCCGGGAGAATGCGCGGGTCCAGCTTCTTGAATGTAATGCGCACGTTGACGGTGGCCTTCTGCCGGTCCGCGGTGGGAATGATGGTTCGCACGCGGCAGGGTATTTCCCAATCGGGATAGGCATCGAGGATTGCCGTGACTTCCTGGCCGGGCCGGACGCGCGCGATGTAGTTCTCGTTCACGTCCACTTCGATTTCGTTCGAATTCATGTCGACGATCGTGGCGATGCCGGTGCGCGTGAAACCGCCGCCCGCGGAGATCGGAGACACCATCTCGCCCACCTGCGCATCCTTGGAAACGATGATTCCGTCAAACGGGGCGCGAATCACACAATTGTCCACCGCTTGCTGCGCTTCGTGGACGCGGGCCTCGGCAGCCACTACCTGCTCCTTCGTGAGGGCGATCTTGGCCTGGAGGCTGTCTGCCGCCATGCGAGCGTTGTCCAAAGCTTCCTGCGTCTGCACTCCCGCCGCTTGCAACTCCTGGGCGCGGTGCAATTCGATCTCGGCGTTCTTCAGTTGCACCTGAAGATCGGCGATTCCGGCCGCGGTTGCGTCGCGGTCGGCCTTCGCGGAAGCCAGGGCTTTCTGGGCGTCCGAATCGTCCAGAGTGGCAAGAACATAGCCGGCCTTTACGTGCAATCCTTCCTTGAAGAACACGCCGGTCACGCGGCCCGTGATTTTTGCGGCGACCGTCGCGCGCCGCTGCGGCGTCACGTAGCCGCTGGCATTGAGCAACGCCGCCGGGCCTGTGGCAGGCTTCTGCACCACAACTACCTCGACAACGGGCTTCTGGTGCATGTACGCATAGACGCCGCCGCTGATTACGAGCGCGCCCAAAAGCAGCGCGAAAACGGCGCCCAGGCGTTTGCCGGTGCTGCCGGACCTGCGCTTGTGGTCATCGATCCGGAGCGAGCCAAGATCGGGTTTGGGCGAGATGGACGATTGAGACACGGACATACCAGCCGCCAATTAGGATAACGAATTGTCTCAATTTTTGTTACGTCTGGCGAGGGCGCAAAATTACAGGGACTGACGGGAAGACGTAGGCCTGGCAGTTTCCGTGCCGCGGGCTACTCGGGGATCGTGAAGTCATAGATGCGGCCCGAGGCAGCTCCCCCGGACCTGTTGCCGCCTCTGGCACCCGACATCGTGGCCGACTGGCCTGTGCCCATAAAGAAGGCATACTCCCCAGGCTTGAGGTCTTCTTCCAAGGTCACTCTGTAGACTCGGATGCCGACATGTTCTGCCTTGATGGCGATTTCCCTGTCCTTCTTAACGCCCGATTTGCCACCGCTGACGCCGCCGAAAGAGCCGATCTGAAATTCCCGATGGTCACTCTTCTTGTTGAGCTTGATGAGGACGTAGTCGGAAGCGCTGTTACCATCCGGCACATACAGGTAGAACACGGCCCGGCGATCTTTGACTGGATTCTTCGAAGTGGGGCCATCCAAGGTCGCGTCCCAGTGCTGGTTCCTCATGCCGTCGGTGAAGAAGCTGCCGGCCCGACCCCCAACCTTCGCCTGCGTCAATGCTTGGCCCGGAATGAGAATGAAGGTTGGTCCGTCTTTCCAGTAGACCCCGACTTCCGGCGGAGGCAGGTTCGGATCGACGGTCATTGGCGCCGCACTGGCCGCGACAATTGTTGGAGGAGGAGGGGCCGGATTGATCATCACCTTGATGACGGCGTCGGGAACATTCGCGGATTTGAGGGCTTTCAAGCCGTCCAAGCTGGTATCGAAACTAATCGCCTCAGCTCCAGCGGCGCTGGCGGCGCGAATCTTCGCGATGATGACGTCTTCGGAGAGGCCCACTTGCGCCATGCTGATAATGTCCTGGTTCGTGAGGCGTTTCGGCATGCTGCCGCCGTCCTGGGCCCAGGCGGAGGAGGCCAACAGCAGGCACAGAAAGAACCCGAAGGATCGCGGCTTGTTCATGCGTTTGCTCCAGCGTGGTTTCCTTTGCCTCGTCCAGCGTGGCGTGATTCTATAGCAAGTCCGCGGCGGCGTCGCGAGAGATTTCGCGCGAGCACAACGGCGCGAGCGATCGGACCTATCTTTGCCCGGATGACAAACCGAAAGACGTAGCGTAAACTATTTTTATCCATCGAAGGTGAGCGTAGCTCAGCCGGTAGAGCATCGGTCTGTGGAACCGAGGGTCGTGGGTTCAAATCCCATCGCTCACCCCAATCTTTCCCAATGATGTCGGGCCAGCGCAGAGCTCGCGCTGCCTGCGGCCAACGCTCCTCAAGTGCGCTTCAACCGCCGCAGTGGGCGGCAGCGGCGGCGGTCTTCGAACTCTCTTGGTCGTCGCAGGCCCTTCGTTTGCGCAATCCGCGTTCTAGAGGCCTGCGGCGTCCGCCAGGCATTTCCTCATACGGTAATCGAGTCACGATGCGTGCCGGGCTCGTGACGTTGGCCGATGCGTGAGTGACCTGGGTCACAGGCCCCTGTGATACCTGCCATTGCTGCAAGTCAGCAGGGAGAGTCATATGGGCGAATGAGAAGGGACACGTCCTGCAGATGGGTGGGCGGACCGGTCGCGATGGGCATCTCCTTTATTTTGTGCATTTTCCTCCTGACTCTGTCGCCAGACGGCTGGACAAGACCGGGGTCGACGGGACCCTCCCGAGGCGCTCCGAGAATTGTTTTCGTTGAGGCGGCCAGAGTCGCCTTCGGCGGCTTGTCTGACCGTTTTCCGCAGGGCAGCCGCTTGGCTTGGTTTGATCCCGCGAGCAAGTCACCCGAGGTGAAAATCCTGACCGAAGGCTTCTTCGCAGCTGCGGACCCGCGGCCCTCCTTCGACGGCACAACAGTGCTTTTCTCCGGACAGAAAGGTGCCCTGCAAGCTTGGCAAGTCTGGGAAATGAACGCCGACGGGTCGGGCCCGAGGCAGGTGACGAGCTGCCCGGCCGACTGCTTGCGGCCGAATTATCTCCCAAAAGACGAGATCGTCTATTCGGCGGCCAGGAACGAGGCAGGGCGGACCGAGTGGCAGTTGATGGTTTCGAAGCGCGACGGCACCGACGCCCGGCCCATCACGTTCGGGCCGGGAGACTTCGAAGTCGAAACCGTGTTGCGAAATGGGCTCATCGTCGCCTCGGCATCCTGGCCATTGCAGGCGAGCGGGCCGCGCGCGAGGACGAGGCAGCTCTACACCATCAAGCCGGACGGCACGGAACTCGAATCGCTTCGCTACGAACACGCTCCCGCGGGAGTGAAGACGGAAGCCGCAGAGCTGGACGACGGGTCGATCGTGTTTGAGGGTGCGTCAATCGCAGGCGCGGCCGCGGGCGGCAAATTGGCGGAAATCGGGCGCGGCGCGCTACATGGCGCGGCTCTCGGATCGCAGGCAGGGTTCAGTTGGTCAGCGAGCGAATTCACAGGAGACGAACTGATTGTGTCGCGCCTCGTGCCGGCATCGGCGGGCGGCTCGGGAAGATTCGATTTGTACAGTTTTGACGTCAAGACGGCGGCGTACAGGCGTCGAATTTACAGCGACCCTCATTTTTCGAGCATTCAAGCGGTGCCTCTTGCGGCGCACGAGACGCCGAAGTGGTTTTGGAGCCTAGTGGAGCCCAAAGGAGATGCCGGGCGCCTGATCTGCCTCGACAGTTATCTGTCGGGAGACGCGCCAAAGGGCCGAATCGAGACGAAAATTGCGCATGTGCGCGTTCTGACGATCACGCTTGGCAGCAATCAGGAGAAGTCTCTTGGAGAGGCGCCGGTTGAGAGCGATGGCTCATTTTACATCGCGGTTCCCCCGGACCGCCCCGTTCGTTTTGAGTTGCTGGATGTGCAAGGCCGCGTGATCCGAGCGCAAAAGGGCTGGGTATGGGCGCGGCCGGGAGAGGATCGTGGCTGCGCGGGCTGCCACGAGGACCGGACGATCACCCCGGCGAATCGATGGCCGCTTGCACTGAAGCGGTTCGATACGCCCACACAAATGGGAACGGCGAACCATTCCGAGACGAAGCCATGAGCGAGCAATCATGAATCGAAAACTTCAGCTGGGGACGATCCTGACAGCGGCAGCGCTGATTGGTGTATGTGCTGCGAGTTATGGCCAACAAAACGCGCCGAAAGGCGCTTCGCAGGCAGCGCTGCCAACGTATGAAGACGTGACGGAAAGAGCGCACATCAATTTCCGGCACTCCTTTGGAGAGCAGCACCTCAGCTCGATTATGGAGTCCACGGGGTCGGGCTGCGCCTGGTTTGACTACAACAACGACGGGCTTCTCGACCTTTACGTCGCCAGTGGACGCCATATCGACGGCGTGACCAACCACTCCGATCCGGACGACATGAACGCGTCCAACCACCTCTACCGCAATAACGGGGACGGAACCTTCACGGACGTGACCGAGCAGGCTGGCGTTGGGGGCAAGGGCTTCGGCATGGGCGTGACGATCGGAGACTACGACAACGACGGCTACGAAGACATTTATGTGACCAGCTGGAACGCTGCCATCTTGTACCACAACAACGGAGACGGGACGTTTACGGACGTAACCGAGAAGGCGGGGGTCCAGAACCACCACTTCGGCGTGGGCGCGGCTTTCGTCGACTACGACCGGGACGGCCGACTCGACCTTTTCGTGGGGAATTACCTGAAATTCGATCCCAACGCGCGGAAGCCCTTCTATTCGGCGGAAGCCTTCCCTGGGCCACTCGATTACGAGCCGGATACAAGCCGTCTGTTCCACAACAATGGCGACGGGACATTTACGGATGTTTCCGAGCGGTCCGGGATTGCCAGTGTGAGCGGCCGGGCGATGGGGGTGACGGTGGGCGATTATGACAACGACGGCTGGCCGGACATCTACGTCGCCAACGATCAGATGGCGAGCTTCCTCTTCCACAACAATCACGACGGAACGTTCGGGAATGTGGCTGTGGAGATGAATGTGGCGTTTGGAGAGAACGGCGAGTCGCCCGTTTCGATGGGACCCGTCTTCGCAGATTTCGAGAACGGCGGATGGCTGGATATTTTCGTGTCGGACATGCGGTACCACCGCCTCTATCGCAACGCCGGCAAGCAGGGATACTTCACGGACGCCACCGTCGAATCCGGCATCGCTCAGGTTTCCGGGCAGTACGTGGCCTGGGGAGACGGAGTCTTCGATTTCGACAACGACGGCTGGAAAGACATTTTCATCGTGAATGGCGGGCTGAACTGGCTGATCCCTATGGAGGATTCCCTCCTGCGGAACAGCGGTGACGGAACGTTCGCCGACGTCTCCACGCAGGCGGGAAGTTATTTCCAGACAAAGAAGGTGGGACGCGGCGCTTGCTTCGCTGACTACGACAACGATGGGTACGTTGACGCCTTCATCGTCGCCCTGGGAGGAAAAGCAATCCTCCTGCACGCGATACCGCCCGCCGGCGATGCGAAAAACCATTGGCTCACACTGAAATTGGTTGGCACGAAGAGCAATCGTGATGGATTCGGCCCGCGGATTGAAGCCGTCGCGGGAGACCTGCACCAAACAGTGGAGAACGTCCCGCAGAGCGGATATCTCTCACAGAACGATCCACGTCCTCATTTTGGCCTCGGACAACACACGCAGGTGGACACAATCATGATTCACTGGCCGAGCGGAATCGTGCAGACGCTGCAGAACGTGAAGGCCGACCGGATCCTGACGGTCACAGAACCAGCGGCAAGCTCTTCAACGCCCGCCGCACCAGCGGGAGGGAGGGCGCGTTGATGGTGACCCGCACAGTCCGGGCTTTCGGAACAGCGTCGGGAATAGTCCTCCTGACGGCTGGGCTGACTGCGGGAATCCTGAGCAGTGCAAGGAACGGAGCCGCCGCAGTTGAAGCGCAGCCTCCAGCGAACGAACAGCCGCGCTATCTGACGCCTGTGGAGCTGGCTCTCTCGCCTGACGGCCTGAAGCTGTACGTCGCCTGCGAAGACGACGATTCCCTGCTCGCCGTCGATTTGCGAACAGAGCGCGTCGCCGGAAGCGTGAGAGTCGGCAACAAGCCCAAGGGCGTGGCAGTCTCGCCGGACGGAACGACGGTTTACGTGTCGAACGAGTGGAGCGACACGGTCAGCGAGATCGACGCAGAAACGCTCAAAGTGCGGCGCACGCTGCCGACCGGCTGGGGTCCCATCGGGTTGACGACCGACCGTTCCGGCAAGGTGCTGTACGTCGCGAACAGCATCGGGAACGACATTTCTGTGCTGGATTTGATAAAGGGAACCGAGATCAAGCGCCTCGATGCGTGGCGCTCCCCTCATGACGTTGCGCTTTCGCGCGATGGCCGGTTCGTTTACGTCTCGAACCTCCTTCCGCACCTCATGCAGTACGATGAACCCCCGGTGTCGGAACTGACAGTGATTGACACCACGCGTCAGATTGTTTCCGAAAGAGTGCTCCTCCCCGGCGCGCTCGAGCTTCGGCATATCGCCGAAGCACCTGCCCGAAACGGCGATTTCCTTCTGGTTCCGCTGATGCGGCCGAAGAATCTCGGCCCCCTCATCCAGGTGGATCAAGGGTGGATCGTCACGCACGGCATGGCGATCATACGGCGCCCGACCGGCTCTTCGCGGGCAGGTGCACGTTCACGGGTCACTCAGGTGCTGCTTGACGACGTGGATCAGTACTACGCCGGTGCAGACGGAGCGGCGTTCACGCCGGATGGCCGGTACGCGCTGGTGACTTCGGCGGAGGCGAATGTCGTCTCGGTGATTGACACCGCAAGGCTCGAGCGGCGCTTGCATGAATTGCCCGCAGATCAACTGCCAAATCGCCTGGATTCGGCGAGAGAGTTCGTAGTCCGGCGCCTTCAAACCGGAATCGACCCCACGGACATCCTGGTGTCGAGGAACGGGCGGCTGGCCTACATCGCGAATCGGCTGGACGACAGCATCACGGTGGTCGACATTCCTGCGCTGCGCGTGAAATCGAAGATCGATTTGGGCGGGCCGAAGGAAATCACGGCGCTTCGCGAAGGGGAGCGGATGTTCCATGCCGCGAGCTTCTCTTTTCAAGGACAGCTTGCTTGCGCAAGCTGCCATCCGGACAACCACATCGATGGCGTGTCGTGGAATCTGGAAACGCCGCAGCTTGGACGCGATCGCGTGGCCAATCGCACGTTGCGCGGAATCGCTGAGACGGCGCCCTACAAATGGAACGGCCACAATCCTGATCTCGAAACGCAGTGCGGCCCGCGAATCGCGAAATACCTGTTTCGCTCCCAGGGATTCAATCACGAGCAGCTTGAATCGCTGGTCGCCTTCATCAAGTCGATTCCACTGCCTCCGAATCGGCACGTCGCGACCAACGGCCGGCTGACGCCGGCCCAGGAGCGGGGCAAGGCAATCTTTTACGACAAGGGCTGCACGGTCTGCCACACGCCGGAGACGCATTACACCAACAAGACCAGCGAGGACGTCGGGACGGCAAATGAGTACGACACGTCCGGGCTCTTCGATACTCCGCAGCTCGAGCGCGTGTACGAGAAGCCGCCCTATCTTCATAACGGCCAGGCCCTGACGCTCGAGGAAATCTGGACCAGGTTCAACTCGCACGACAAGCACGGCGTCACGTCGGACATGACGAAAGAACAGTTGAACGACCTGATCGAGTTTTTGAAGACGTTGTAGGTGGCGAGAGGAAGAAGTGAACGAACCGGGACAGAACGGAAGAAGGCGGCTATGAAGATCACCGGAAGAAAGCGGTGGCTGTTCGGCTTGGCGGGATGGCTGATGCTCGCGTTGTCTGCGGCCGGGCAGAAGCCTCCGCTGTACAAGGAATGGGAAAACTACACGACGAAGAACGGCATGCCGGATGAGAAGGTCCTGGGCGTCACCGTGGATGGCGACCGCGTGTGGGCAGGAACCGAGAGTGGGCTTGTCTTGATCGAGAAAGGCCGAGTCGCGCGCGTATTGACGCCCGCTGACGGCTTGGCGAATCGCGTCGTGACGGGAATCGCCGTCGACAAGGCGACCGGAGACGTTTGGATCTCGACATTCGGCGGAATCAGCCAGTATTCCGGAGGAATCTTCAAGAACTACACGAACCTGAGCAGCGGTCTGGCGAACGATGTCGTTTACGGCATTGCCGTCCAGGGGAACAACATCTGGGCTGCGACGACCGCAGGCATCAGCCGCATGAACAAGCGCACCGGAGAATGGACCATTGTGAGCGAGAAGGACGCGCCGATGAATGAGCCCTGGACCTACGGCATCGCCGTCGCGCCAGACGAAAGCAAAGTCTACTTCGCCGTGTGGGGCGGCGGCGTGCTGGAATATGACGTCGCCGGTGATTACTGGAGACCGTACAGGGATCCCGACGGCCAAATGGAGATCGTGCTGTTCCGCAATCAAGGCCTGATCCACGACATCGTTGCGAACATTTCATACAACTCCGACACGAGGATGTTCTGGGCCGCCACTTATTTTGGACTGAGCGGATACGACGGCCGCAACTGGCACAACTACCTCTCGACCGACAGCGGGCTGGCCTCAGATTTCGTCAACGCTACGAAATCGCGCGGCGACGAAGTGTGGGCCTGCACCGACAAGGGTTTGAGCTTCCTGAACTACAAGACGAACACCTGGGTGACCTACCGGCCGGACCCGAAGAACGAGCGCGGAGAAATCGTGATCACGGGACCCGACCACAAGAAGACCACGCTCGAAACTGCAACATCGCTTGCGCACAACTACATCTTGAACATGGATTTTCAGGGGGACGACGTTTGGGTAGCCACTTCCCGCGGGCTGAGTCACGGAAAACGCCAATCTCAAAAGGAAGGAAAAAGTCATGAGCAGACTACAGGCGGAAATTGAAGAAAGCGCAGCCGTCGCGCAGCAAGAGGAGTTGGTGCACAAGAGGCAGGTCACTTCACATGAGGCGTTGAACGAGGCCTACGACTATCCGCGGCCGTCGTCTTTTTCACGGGCACTGCGTCTGGACATCAAGGGCGTGACCATCCTGCTGATCAGCGGCACGGCCAGCATCGATAAGGATGGGAAGACGGTTCACGCCGGCGACTTCACAGCGCAGACCTGGCGGACGTATCAGAACATAACCTCGTTGCTCGAGTCCGAAGGTGCGACGTGGAAGGACGTGGTTCGCACAACGTGTTATCTGCGCGACATCGAACGCGATTACGCGGAGTTCAACCGCATCCGCACACAGTTCTTCAACGAGCAAGGGCTCGACCCGCTGCCGGCCTCGACTGGCATTCAGGCCATCCTTTGCCGGCCGGATTTGCTGATCGAGATCGAGGCAATGGCGATTTTCGACGCGAGCGGCAGAACCGTAACGCACTAAAAGGGGCGCGGCGGCCGGTTCGAATGGGACCGGCCAGCTTCCGATTCACGGAAAGGAGCGTTCCCTAGTATGGGAACTCCAGTCGGACCTGGGAAAGGCGGTGGGCCGTGGGAATTGCAGGATTAGTTGGGCTGAGCGACTTGCCGAGGATCTGTCCTATCTTGAGCCGGAGGACCCATCCCGGTGCGGAGGGCAACGAGACACGTGTCGTTCAAGTGGGCCGCGTGCAGTTTGGGGGAGAACGGCCGGTCGTGATCGCCGGGCCGTGCTCGGTCGAAAATCGTGAGCAGACTCTTGAGGTGGCGCGGGCGGTTAAAGCCGCCGGAGGGGAGATGCTTCGAGGCGGCGCGTTCAAGCCTCGCACGTCGCCCCATGACTTTCAGGGGCTGGGCGTGGAGGGACTGAAGATTCTGCGCGAGGCCCGCGAGGAAACCGGCCTGCCCATCGTCACCGAGGTCATGGATACGCGGTTCGTCGAGCTGGTCTCCGAATACGCCGACATGCTCCAGATCGGCTCGCGCAATATGCAGAATTATCCGTTGCTGGCTGAGGCTGGGCGCAGCGGAAAGCCCATCTTGCTCAAGCGAGGCATGGCGGCCGGCCTGTGCGAATGGCTGGGTGCGGCGGAGTACATCGCCAAGGAAGGAAATCTCGATATCGTGCTCTGCGAGCGTGGGGTCAAGGCATTTCCGGCGGGTGAATACTCGCGCTGTTTGTTGGACTTGAACGTGATCGCGGCGGTGAAGGCCGAAACATTCCTTCCCATTATTGTCGATCCAAGCCATTCCACCGGAGTGTCCACCATGGTGGAACCAGCCAGCCGCGCGGCCATCGAGTTTGGCAGCAACGGTCTGATCATCGAGGTGGCCAGCGACCGGGCCGGAGCGCCAGCGCCCAAATGCGATGCAGCGCAGGCCATTAGCCCCGGAATTCTGCGCGATATCGTCGAGTTCATCGACGCGAGACAAGAATACCTCGAGCGCCGAAAGGCAAAAGCTGCCGTTTAGCAAATCGAGAACAGAGTCTCGGTTGGCACGAAGAAGCATTAGGTCGCCCGGAACGGGCGAAGAGGATAGCGCGATGAGCAAGGGAATCTTGACGGCTATAGCAATTCTGGCTGCGGCAGGGAGCGCCGCCGCGCAATCGAGCAATTTGCCTGGCAAAGAACCGGGGAAAGCTCCTGTCGCACAGTCCTCACCGAAGACAACGACGGACAAGACTGAAACACCGGCGCGCTACGCGAACATGCCGGAAGCGGCTGTGCCTTTCGGAAAGTTCACAAAGTCTTACAAAGAATGGTTCGTCGATCCGGATACGCTGGATTATTTCGGCGCTGCACGCGACGAGACGCCGCCGGAAATGCTTCGCTCGAAGACGGTGAACATCGGATTCCTCGGGCCGCTGGATGATTCCAATCCCGAAGGACCGTATGGCAAGGCCATGCTAAACGGCGCAACCATGGCCGTCGATGAGGCGAACGCCGCGGGCGGGTGGCGGGCGAAGGGCGCGCCCGTCGGCAGGCCGTTCCTGCTGAAGGTCCACAACGATTTGCCGCTGTGGGGCGCGTCGTCGACCGAGATCGTCAAGATGGATTTCGACGAGCACGTCGTCGGAATTCTCGGCTCGATCGACGGCGCCTCGACGCACATCATGCTGCGCACGACGCTGAAGCTCGAGATCCCGATTATGGACACGGCTACTACAGACCCGACCGTTACGCAGACGCGCATTCAATGGCTGATGCACAATTTCCCCGATGACCGGCAGCAGGGCTACGCGCTCGCGGACTACGTGTTCAACCGGCTGAAGCTCCAGCGAATCGGAATTCTGCGCACGCAGTCCCGTTATGCGCGGATCGGCGTCGAGATCTTTGCCGAGGAGGCGCGCCGCCTGCGCCACACACCCGTGCTGGAAATGAAATTCGAGCGCGGCGACACGGACTTCTCAGCCCAACTCAAAGCTCTCAAGGACGCAAAGATTCAGGGGCTCGTGATTTGGGGCGAGCCTCCTGAGGCGGGGCTGATTCTGAAACAGATGCGCGCTGCCGAAATGAGTCAGCCTGCCTTCGGCTCCAGCCGCCTTGCATACCCGGATCTGCTGAACGTCGCGGGGCCTGCCGCTGAGGGATTGGTGACCACGAGCGTCATCGATCCTGCGAGCACGGATCCGATGTGGATTGCGTTTCGCGACGACTATCGCAAGCGCTTCCAGGCGGAGCCTGACGGCTACGCCGCCTACGGCTACGACGGGATGCGCATCCTGATCAAGGCCATCGGCGAAGCAGGCTTGAACCGCGGCCTCATCATGGACGCTCTGCGCCGCTACGGGATGAAGGAGTACGGCGGCGTCAGCGGGCGCGCGCTCTTCGACTACACGCTGAACAATATCGGGCCCATTTGGATGGCACGCGTCGAAGAGGGCAAGTTCGTGTACTTCCCCGCGCACCAGGAAACAGCCACCACTGAAGTGGGGGCGAAAGATTAGCCCGAGCGCGTTCTCGAGCATTCGCGATTCTCGCGCTGCTCCTGCTTGACGGTTGAGACGATGCAAACGCCCATGATCACGAACTCATCCCTCGCGCGCACCATCCTGCGCGGAAGCCTTATCATGCTCGGCGCGTGGATGCTCGCAGCGTGCCTTGCATCGGCACAGACCGTTTCGCCCGAGACAAAGCCCTACGCTTCCATGAATCGGAATGCAGTTTATTACGCTGGCGCCGGCAGCGCAGCCGCGGACGACTTGCGCGGAAATCATGTCACAATCGGCATGACCGTACCTCTCGAAGGGCCTCTTGCCGCGGAGGGCAAGGCGCTTCTGCAGGCGGCGCAAATGGCGCTGGACGAAGAATCCAAAACTCCTCTTCCCGGCGGCCGGCACCTCGTGCTCGCCGTGCGCGATGAAAGCGGACAATGGGGGCAGGCCAGCGACGAGATCGTGCGCTTGATTTTTCAAGATGAAGCCGTCGCGATCATCACGTCCCCAGCAGGAACGATCGCGCACGAGGCCGAGCAGGTCGCCAACAAAATCGGCGTGCCTGTCGTGACGCTTTCGACTGACGCCACCACGACGCAGATCAACATGCCTTGGATTTTCCGTCTGGCGCCCAGCGACGAGGATGAAGCATCCGCCTTCGCGCAGCACATCTATCGAACGCGTGGCCTGCGCAAAGTGGTCTTGCTCGCTCAGCCCGACCACGACGGGCGCGCTGGCGCCGAAGAATTCGAAAGAGCAGTTGAAAAACTCGGAGGGGTCCCTCCTATTCGAGTGGACGTGCCATCCTCGCCCGATGCCGTCGAGTCGGTCGTTTCGCGAATGAAAACGCTGGCGCCGGACGCAGTTGTTCTGTGGACGGACTACGATCTTGCCGCAAACCTTGTTCCGCGCGTGCGGCAAGCCCTTCCAGTTGTGCCGGTTTATCTTTGTCGAAAAGCGGCCGAGTCCGCCGCCGTGATTCCCGTCGCAGCGTCGGCGTCCGCTTCGCAGCAGCCTGAAGAAAAAGATGCCGAGATCTGGATTTCAGCTTCCCCGGCTGGAACTACGCACGTTCAACGCCAATTCCACAAAAGCTCCCTTGCGCAGACGGGAGCCGAGCCAACCGAAGCCGCCGCGGCCGCGTATGACGCAGTCCACATAGTCGCTGCTGCCGTGCGTCGAGCCGGGGCGAATCGCGTGCGGGTTCGCGACGCTCTCGCCGCCGGAAATCCTATACAGGGCGCGAGCGGGGCGATCTCGTTCGACTCCGCGGGAAACGAGCACGGACACGTTGCCGTCGTCAGGCTTGGTGACGGCTTCAAATAGCGCTCTTTGCAGTTTGGGTCAGGCGCGCTGCAGAGTTTGATGAAGGCAAGTCGAAGCTGGCCGGCAACACTCCCGTGTGGATCTAACCTTTCTTCTGATTGGACCAAGCGCTGCATAAGGCGCTTTTGAGTCAGTGTATCGACGAGGGGACAGCGGTTCGAGAGGTGCTCTTGATCACGACGCCGCCTTTCATCACGAACTCAACATTTTCCAGGACCGTGATATCCGTCAGCGGGTCGCCTTGCACGGCAATCAAGTCCGCATACTTGCTCGGTTCGATTGAACCAACTCGGTCGTCCCAGCCCATCAGGTCCGACGCTGTGACTGTCGCGGCGCGAATCGAATCCAGGGGAGTCAGGCCGCGTTTCGTCATAGCGACGAGTTCCTCGGCATTTTTTCCGTGACGTTCGGCGCTATCCGGATCGGAGCCATCCGCAATTCTTACACCGAGTTCCTTCCCTGTCCGGACGGCCTCATCCACCTCCTGCAGAAACTGCCGGGCTTGCGGCGGAAGCTGACTGTCCGTCACCTTCGCGAACGCGGCATCAATCACCGAGAGTGTTGGCACCAGGTACACGCCCTTGGCTTTCATCATCTCGAGGTCCGCCCGGTCCGCCCGATGTCCGTGCTCGATCGAATCAACGCCCGCAGTCACGGCATTGCGAATTCCTTCGGCTGTCGTCGCATGCGCTGCGACCTTACGGTGAAGCTTGTGCGCCTCCTCAACAATCACTCGCATCTCCTCCACGGTGAGAGTTGGATACTCCCAGTCGGCATACACCTTGATCAAGTCGGCGCCGTGCCCAATTTGTTCGCGGACTGCACGCCGCGCCTCCTCGGCCCCGCTCACCATCTGCGCGCCGGTTGGAAAATCGTGCAAGTCGGGCGAGATGCCGAACGGATTGTATTGGCCGACGGCAGCGATCGCGCGAGTTGCTACCTGCATTCGCGGCCCTTCGACCAAACCCTGATTGATCGCGTCGCGCAACGCCACATCTGCGTATCCAGAACCTTCATTTTCGACATCGCGCACAGTCGTAAAGCCCGCCTCCAGCGTGGCTCGTGCGTCTGCTGCACCCTCAAGCGCCCGGAAGGCAACTGACTTGGTGAGTAGATTCAGCGCGTAGCCGTCTGGCCCTTCGGGAATTCGCAGCAGCAGATGGGTGTGGCAATCGATCAGGCCCGGCAAAATCGTCGCGTTACCCAGATCGATTACGTGAACGTCCTTCGGCGCATGCGACATCACTGCGGCCACCGGCCCGGCCGCCTTAATGCGCTCGCCTTCGGTCAAAACCGCGGCATTCTCAACGTAGGTGCCGCTTTTCACGTCCAGAAGTCGTGCGGCCTTCACGAGAATGACCGTCGCGGGCGCTGCGCTCGGTTTTGATTGCGATTTGGCCGTCGAGCTGAGGGCGCACAACACCACCGCCAGGGCTGCACAACGCCTCATGGAACACCTCCGACTACGGATGCGTCGCCCGGTCGATGAGGCTGGCGATGTGGTTGTGCAGGTTCACGCGATCCTCATCGTGCAGGTACATCATGTGTCCCGCCGTGTAGTAATCGAGCGTGACGTTCTTCTGCAGTTCCGCCGGCAAGCCCAAATGCGACATCGTGTACTCGGTCGCGAAGAACGGCGTGGCGAAGTCGTAGTATCCGTTTTCGACCTGCACCAGCAGCCTCGGATTCGTGATCATCGCCTGCGCGAGGTCTCCCTCGACGTTCGGCGCGCCGGGGAAGAAGCCGCCGCGGCCCGGCCCTGGACGGCGCGTCCATTTCCACTCGTTCGTGCCCGTGGCGCTGTTGTGGTAGACGCGGTCCTTGCCGAACTTCAATTCGTCGTGGTTGTACATGTTGATCAGGGCCGTGTACGCGCCGCCGACCGCCGGCCCCTCCGGATCGCCCTGCGCGAACTCCTCAAGAAGGTCGTACGTGTATCCGGTAAAGCGCGCGTCGATGCGTCCGGTGGTCAGGCCAACGCTGCGCTGGAGTTCGGCCATGAACTGGCCCAGTTTCACGCGCAAGTCGGCCTTCATCAAGTAGTCCTCGCTCAGGCCCGTGAAGTAGGAGAGCTTCTTGGCGACAGCCGCCTTTTGGTCCGCAGGCAAGGCTGCGCCCTTGTAAAGGGCGGCAGTGTAGTCTCCCTCAGCATACTGGCGCGCTTCCTCAATGAACGTCGGCAGATCGGCGGGACGATCCTTCAAGACCTTGTGATACCACGCGACGGCCGCGTAGCTGGGCAGATAGAAAACGTAGGAGCGGTCGTCCCCCGGCCCAAACGTGATCGTCGAAAGATCCAGCACCGACGAAATCAGCACGATTCCGTTCAGATGAATCGAGAAGTGGCTCTGTAGATAGTCGCCCAGCGCGGCCGATCGAAACGTTCCGTAGCTCTCACCGATCAGGAATTTCGGCGAGTTCCATCGATCGTTGCGGCTGAGGTAGGTGTCGATGAACTGGCCGAACGCCTCGATGTCCTCATCGATGCCGAAGAAATCCTTGTCCTGCGCCTTGCAGACCGCGTGGCTGTAGCCGGTTCCAATCGCGTCGATGAACACCAGGTCCGTCTTGTCGAGGAGGCTTTCGGTGTTGTCCACCAGCTTGTACGGAGCCGGCCCCGTGAACTCGTTGCCATTCACCTGCACGCGCCGCGGCCCGAACGCGCCCATGTGGAGCCACATCGTGGCCGAGCCGGGCCCGCCGTTATACAGAAACGAAACCGGGCGCTGCGTCAGGTCCTTCACATCGCTTCGCGTGTAGGCTACCGCATACATCAGCGCCGTCGCGTCGCCCTTGTCGTTCTTGAGCAGGATGTAGCCCGCGGTCGCTTTGTAGGGAATGGTCTGGGCGCCCAGATGGATCGTATGGTCGGTTACGGAGGAATCTTCCTTCGTGGCGGCGGCGTCGCAGCCCTCCGCAGACTTCGCTTCGGGTGCCCGGGCCTCTCGATCGGGTCTTTCGGCTTGCTGCGCTGAAACGCGAGGTGCGATTCCTGCGCAGAGAATGAGTGCGGCTACGGCACAGAAGACTTTCTTCATTCGTTCGCTCCCTTTCATCTCGTGACTCGGATTCTGACGCGCCGAATTCTATGTGGTGAGCAAAGGGGAAGTCAAAAAAACTTCGCCGCAATCGTCTCGACGCGGCGCGGCCACCCGGATGGGGAGCTTTCAATGACTGAATGAGAAGTTCACGCCTGTCGAAAGGACAACGTCGTTATCCTTCGTGCCCGCGATCGGCGGGTTCGTAATGTAGCGGTCGCTGACGGTGATCTGCCACCCGAGCCATTTCTTGATTTGAGTTACCCAACCGGCGTCCAGCGAAAAGCGGTATTCGCCGGTCTCGCTGAGGTCCGGATAGAAATAGAAATGCTCGGTGAGAGACGAAGTCGATCCGAACTTCTTCTCGAAGTCCTCGCCCGCCGTGGCTGCGCCTAGATTGCGCTGCACCGCGATGGCCGTGCCGCCGGTCGGCGTCCCGCTATAGGTCTCACGCGTGTAGTTCGCTCCAGCGAGAACGTCCAGTGTCGTGTTTGGGTGATTGATCAGGTGCGCGCCGAGACCGCCTCCGTAAATCTGCTGAAGGTTGAGGTCCTGCAGCGCGTTATGCGCGAAGTCGCCGCTCACGTAGCCAAACAGAATATGGTTGACGTTCTTGTCGTAGCGAATGCCGCCCTGAATTTCATTCGCGGTCACCATCGCACCGGTGAGACCGCCATTCGTCGAATAAATCGACGAAGCGTACATCTTGATTTGGTCCGAGAGCGTCTTCCGGACCGCGTTGAAACCGAACGCAAGATTGGTGGTGTCGCTGTTGCCGCGCGCGAGCGCAAAGCCGAAGTTTGCGCCGCCATTCCAGTCCTCAAGCAAGCCCGGATGCAAACTGTGTTCGTAAGCCTGCTGGAGCGCCGGCGATCGAATGACGGTCACGTTCGAAAGAGGAACAGTCACATCGCCGGTATTCGAAGTGTGGACGGTCACGTTTGAATCCTCGGCGGTTACAGCGCCGTTGACCGTCGTCTTGTCGCTCTTTACCACGTATAGCTGCCGTTCGGTGGCCGTTTCCTTCACCGCGGACCATTGCACCTTGATTTCGCCGGCATAGTCGGTCTTGAACGTGATCGTCTTGCCGTCCGAGGTTTCAATCGTGCCGGTCAGCCGATCGCCGTTTTTCAGCACGATCGTGTCCGCGGAAGTTCCACATGCCAGCACCGAAAACAAAAGTAGTCCTAAGAGAGCGCGTGCCATTGCGAATTCTCCTCACTGAGAGATGGACCCGAGGCGGGCGTTGGAAGTTTAGCAGTGTTCGCTATTCCGGTGAAGGGCGCCCGGATGGCGTCGCGACGCACGTTTTCACTCGGCAACTCGCAGCGAAAAATCCGGCCGCCGCGCTCGATTTTCCCCCTCGGCCGAATTACGATATTCGCGATGCTTCGACGAATCTTGGGTGTGCTTTTGCTGTCCGCCGCGGCGCCTGCCGCTTCGTGGGCGTGTGCCTGTTCGCAAGCGCCGCCCGGACAATGTCCCGGCTTGCAGAAAGACGACGTCGTCTTCCTCGGAACCGTCACGCAGGTCACCGTCCTGCCGCGTCAGACCGCGAGCGCGAACTCCGGCACGCAAGCGGGTGGCCCCGGGCCGGCGGTCCTCGTCCGCTACCATTTTCACATCGACGAGAAGTTTGCCGGCCCCGACGCCTCCGAAATCGACGTTTTCTCCGGTGGCGACGACGGCGACTGCGCCTATCGCTTCAAGAAAGACGAGACGTACGTGGTTTACACGCAACAGGAAACCGAAGGCCGCCTCTTCGCCACGCGTTGCAATGGCACGCGCCCCGCAAGCGACGCGCTCGCTCTGTTGCCCCAGCTGCGCGCGATGCGCGACGGCAAGCGTGTCGCCTCCGTTTTCGGCGTGCTGCGCCGTTCACAACCGCCGACGCTGGAGCTGCCGGACGATCCCGACGAGCCGCTTCCCGACGTCGCCCTCAGACTGCGTTCACGCTACGACCGCTTCACCGCGACGACGGACGAGCACGGCGTCTACTCGTTTTACGACGTTCACGCAGGCGACTATCAGTTTACGGCCGATCTTCCTTCCGCCGTCCAGCTCTCGCAACGCGCGCTTACGGGTCCGCTGCCGACTTTCACGATTCCTGGCAATGCGTGCTATGAATATAACGTCGACGCATTGCCCACCGGCCACATCGAAGGGACGGTGGTCGATCCCGATGGCAAACCGCTGCGGCTCGCCTCACTCGAACTATTTCGCGTCGGCAAGTACGACGGCTCGCATTCGGGCCTGTGGACGTTTCAAGGTGCGAAGGGCATCTTCGAGTTCAATCACGTCGGCCCCGGCGAGTACATCATCGTCTACAATCGCGGCAATCGTATGGATCCGAATTCGCCGTTTCCGCGCACGTTCTATCCCGGCACTCAGAATGTAAAGGAGGCGAAGTCCGTCGAAGTGAAGGAAGGCGAGCAGCTCACGAAACTGGTCTTTTCCGTAGGCAACCAGTTCCCGACGCGCGAGCTTCGCGTCCATCTGAATTGGAAGGACGGCAGGCCGCCCGGCACCGCGACCCTGATGGCCAAAGGCGATAAGGGCGACAACCCGGCCGCCGAGAAAATTGCAGACGGTGCCTACGAGTTCACGCTGTTCCAGGCTGCGCACTACACAATCTCCGCGTGGGAGGATCTCGATCCTTCGCGCGCCGGCAGGACTGGCCGCGGCGCCGGCGATTGCTCCCTTCCGCCGCGAATCGACTCCGACTCCATCGTCGTCGACGGCGCGGATGAAGCCACGAAGGAAATCACACTGACCTTCGCGAGCCCGCCTTGCAATCCGCCGCAACCATAGAACGAATCTAGGGCGAGGTCAGGTCGGAGGCTTCCGCCGATCGTCAGTTCCCCGTTTTCTGTGGCGGAATTGCCGGGCCTTCACCTTTAACGTAGTGGCCGAACCACGCCAGGTTCCGCTCGAATCGATCTTCGATGAACGACGGCCTCTGAAACTCGTGATGTTCCCCGGGGTAGACCACCAGCAGCGTCGGCACGCCGAGTCTCTTCAGGCTTTCGTACATCTGCTCGCCGTTGATGATAGGGACGTTCCAGTCGACGTCGCCGCCCTCGATCAGAGTGGGCGTCGTGATTTTCGTCACGCGATTGAACGGGGACAGCTTCTCCCAGAGCGCGCGATTCTCCCACGGCAAGCCCAATTCGATCTCCCACTCCCGCACGTATTCATCGTGCCCCCAGTTTGTCGCGTAGAGAAATTCGCCCGCATCCGAAATCGCCGCTTTGAATCGAGTGGTTTGCGTGACGATGAAGTTCGTCGAAATCGCGCCGTACGAATGTCCGCCGACGCCGAGCTTTTCGGGATCGGCAATTCCCTGCGCGACGGCGTAGTCCGCCATCGCCATGTCATCCTGAAAATCCTTGTCGCCCCAGTCGGCGTAGATCGCCTTGCAAAAATCCTCGCCGTAGCCGGAGGACCCGCGCGGATTCGGCGTCAGCACGACGTAACCGTTCGCGGCGTAAAGCTGCGGCTTGAAATCGAACTCGGCGTAGTACGCCCCCACGGGTCCGCCATGCGGCTGCAGGATCGCGGGGTATTGCTTTCCCGGCGTGTAATCCGGCGGCTTGTAAAGGTAGCCCGCCACGGTCGTGCCGTCCTTGCTCTTGAAGTGAACGTACTCGACGCTCGGCAGCCGAATTTGCGCCATCAGCGCGTCGTTCGTGGTCGTAATTCGTCGCAGATCGCCGCCGGCTGGCAGCAGATAAACCTCGTCCGGGCGTTCGACCGTCCCTATCTGCGCGGCGACCGTGCCGTCTGCCGCAATCGAATACGAATTGAGCATCAGCCGTCCGCCGATGGGCCGCTTAATCTCGCCGCCGGCCGGCGAAGTGCGCAGCAGATTCTGCGTGCCGTCGTCGTCCGCGATGAAGTAGATCCGCTTGCCATCCGATGAAAAATGCGGCGAAGAAACATTGCGATCGAGCGCTCGCGTCAGAACTTTCTCTTCCCCGCCGCCCGACGGCGCAATTCCGAGGTGAAAAGTGGCGTACTGAAACAATTTCGGATCGAGCTGGCTCGCGAACGCGATCCACTTTCCATCCGGCGACCACGTAGGCGCGACGTCCGTTCCTGGATTCGTTGTCACGCGCACGAGACTCTTTCCTTCGTCGGTGTTGTCGGCGCTGACCACCCAAATGTCATCGTTGAAATTCCGGTCCGGCTCTTCGGAGCGATTGCTCACGAACGCGATCGACCGCCCGTCCGGCGACCACGCCGGCGCGCTGTCGTCGTAATCGCCCGACGTGATTTGCGTCATCTTGTGGCTGGCCATATCGAAGACATAAAGGTGAGTCCGCCGCCGATCGAGATAACCCGCTTCGTCTTCCTTGAAAAGCAATCGGTCGATGACCCACGGGCGCGGCTTGGACTTCGGTTTCGTATCGTCGTCCTTGTGTTTCCCGGCTTCGACCTCGTCGGGCGTCGGATCCTGCAGCACGAGAACGAGGCGATCGCCGGCGGGCGACCACGCGAAATGATCGACGTCCTGGATCGTGTCCGTCAGTTGCTGCGCTTCGCCGCCGCTTCGATTCAGGAGCCAAACCTGCTTCTTGCCTTCCTCGCGCGCGGAAAGGAATGCCAGATATTTCCCGTTGGGACTCCATCGCGGATGCGACGACGAAACATTTTCACCCGTCAGCGGAATCGCTTCCCCGCCCGCCGTTGCGACCATCCAAATCCGCTCCTCGTTCTTGTCTTCCTTCAGGTCGTGCGTTTCGACGGTGTACGCCACCCACTTCGCCTCGGGGCTGATCTGCGGGTCCGAGACTTCCTTGATTCGGACGTAGTCATCGACCGTAAGATTGTGCTTTTGCGACTGGGAGTTCTGGGCTCCGGCGGCCCGAGCATGTGGCGCAAGAAGCGAAGCCGCCGCGGCCAACGCGACCGCAAGCCCGGCCGCGCGGAAATTCAGTTTCAATTGCAAGACGGACCTCCAACGAATGCGGTTGTGAGCGGACGAGCAGTATACCAACGGCGTGAAATCACGCCGCAGAAAAGCGAAACGGGCAGAAGCGACTCTGCCCGTTTCGAAGCTGCAAATTTTGCGGAGATGGGTTGATCGTTAAATCGTCCGAAACTCGACCACGCGTGCCTACTGCTTTATGGTGATGGCCTCGATCTTGATCACTTTGCCGTCAAGCGTGCCCTTCACCGTCACCGTCTTGCCTTCGTCGCCGTCGACCTTTTCCTGCGGCTCAAGAACGTACACCTGCTTGTCCGCCGGATTGTACAGCGCATACTTCGCGCCGTGTTCCTTCACGCAGGTCTTGGTGCATTCGGCCTTGGCCATGCTGGCATCCTTGGCGCCGCACATGTCGTTGGTGATCACGCCCGACCATGTGCCGCTCTTTCCCGGCCCCGCCAGCGTAATGCTACCCGCGACAAGAAGTGCTGCCGAACAAAGCATCAGACGCTTCACCATTCATTCCTCCTCAGGACAGCGTTGCCCCACAGCGGCAAATACTCTGGCATCATTTCCCTCCTTTGTCCAGACGGCTTTCTTCCAGCTCGCGCTCAGTTCGAATCCACCTGGGAAATGTTGCAGGCGTCACCACCACGGCGCTAGACGCCTCCATTTCGACCCTCGATCGCGGTCGGCCGAAAAACAGCACATAGCCGTCCGGGTCGGTGATCTCGAAGCCGCGCAGGCCGTCGCTCGTATTCTTGAGGGGATTGCTGAATGCAGCGCCGCGCTCGGCGAAATCCGCCGCCAGCGCGTCAGGATCAGGCGAGTAGCAGTAGGCATCCCACCGCATCGCCGGATCGCGCCGCGGATTGGGCAGGGGTGCGGCTTCCCCGGACTTGAGGAAGAGCATCGCGCCGTCCCGGCCGACGATCCCGAAAAATGGCTCCTCGTCCGGTTCCTTAAACTGAGCCTCGAAGCCGAGCCTTTCCCGATAGAAGGCGATGCTCTGCTCGACGCCGCTTACGATGAAAAACGGGCACATGGATTCGATCGTCGGTCGCGTCATACGGCCGCACCTCCTGGCTGGGCTGAGGTTAACACGACGGCCTGCGCCGTTTCATCGACTCAGCTAAAATCCAAACTGAGGGGCTACTTTCGCCCAGATGTCTTCCCGCCAACCCGTTCTCCACGTTGACACTCTCGCCAACCGCGGTCTACGCTGAAGCTTCATGCCCGCGCCCAAATCGCCTTCTCGCGCTCCCGCTCCGGCCCCGAGCCTTCGCGCTCATCCGCATCTCTACGAAATCAACACCTGGGCCTGGCTCGAAGAGCTTTCTCTCCGCTCCAAGCGCTCGATCAAGCTTGCCAGCGTTCCCGACGCCGAATGGGATTCCCTCGTCGCGCGCGGTTTCGACATCGTCTGGCTCATGGGTGTGTGGAAACGCAGCCGCGCCGCGCGGCGAGTCGCGCTCGAGCCTGCCGGCACGGCGTCGTACGCGGACGCGCTGCCCGGTTGGAAGCCGAAGGACGTGGTCGGCTCGCCATATGCCGTGGCGGAGTACACGCCCGATCCGCGTATCGGCGATTGGGACGCCCTCGATCGCGTCCGCGAAAAACTGCGCAAGCGCGGGATGAGCCTCTTTCTCGATTTTGTCGGAAACCACACCGCGCTCGATCATCCCTGGACGCGAAAGCATCCGGAATTCTACGTTCAGGGCACGAAACGGGATTTCGACCGGGATCCTTCGAGCTTCCTCCGCATCGCGAAAAAGGGCGGGCCGACTTTCCTGGCGCTTGCGCGCGATCTCTACTTCCCGCCCTGGCGCGACGCGGCGCAGTTGAATCATTTCCATCCGGGAATGCGCGCCGCGCAGCTCGACGATTTGCGCACGATCGCCGCGCACTGCGACGGCGTTCGCTGCGATATGGCCATGCTTCAGTTGAATGATATCTTCGCGAAAATCTGGACTCCCCTGCTTGATGGCGAGCCGCCGCCCGCAACGGAGTTCTGGACCGAGGCGCGCGCCGCGGTTCCGAAGGTGATTCTCCTCGCTGAAGCTTACTGGGGCACGGAGCAACGTCTGCTCGATCTCGGAATCGCGTTCGCATATGACAAAGTCCTGTACGACGCGGTTCGCGACGCGAACGTCGACCAGGTCCGCGCGTCCGTCGCCGCTCCACTCGAGGTCCAGAGCCGCTTCGCGCGATTTCTCGAAAATCACGACGAGGCTCGTTGCGCCGCCACCTTCGGTGCGCGCCTCCCCGCTGCCGGCACCCTCATGTCGACCCTTCCTGGAATGCGCCTCTACCATCAGGGCGAACTCGAAGGGCGCAAGATTCACCTTCCGATTCAACTGCGAATGGCCGCCGCCGAGCCGCCCGACCCTGCCGCTGTCGCATTCTTCGACAAAGTTCTCCGCACGACCAACGAAGCGGTATTCCACGAAGGCCAGTGGAGTCTGCTTCCGGTGATGCCCGAGGGAGACGGCACGTCGGGCAACCTGATCGTCTACGAGTGGCGCTCCGAAAAAGCGTGGAAGATGATGGTCGTCAACCTCTCCGCGAATCCATCGCAAGGACGCGTCCACCTGGGCGATCGCGTCTCGCCCACCGCGGAATACACCTTCGACGACCAGTTGAACGATGTCCGCTATCCGCGCCACGGCGAAGAACTGCACAACATCGGTCTCTTCGTCCGCCGCGACGGATTTCAGGCCCACCTTTTCGACATAACGTCCGCGTAAGCTTTCGCGCCGCGTCTTTCGGCGCAATCCTGGTTGAAATGCCTCGACCGCTCCCATATGATGCCGGCCTTCACGCCTCGGCCAATGCCAACTGAACGCTCCGACAACCGTGCTTCCGCCCCGCATGCCAGCGCGAGCCTGCGCCAGATCGGGTTCCTTCCGCTGCTCGCGATCTTTTACGGCTACACAGCCGGCGGCCCTTTCGGCTACGAGGAAATCTTTCGAAGCTCCGGCCCCGGCATGGCGCTCGTGTTTCTCGCGTTCGTGCCGCTCTTCTGGAGCATTCCCATCTCCCTCGCCGCCGCCGAACTGAACAGCATCCTTCCCGTCGAAGGCGGCTTCTACCGCTGGAGCCGCGCCGCCTTCGGAGACTTCTGGGGATTTCAGTGCGGCTGGTGGAATTGGACCGGCACGTTCCTGCTCAACAGCCTCTACGGCGTCCTGCTCATGGACTATCTCGCCGACTATCTCCCGTGGCTCACGGGCTACACGAAATGGGCGGGCGCATGCCTCGTCCTGTGCCTGCTCGCTTACCTCAACGCGCGCGGAATTCAAGTCGCGGGATGGATTTCGATCGCGCTCCTGGTTCTTGTCCTGATTCCGGTCGCGTGGCTCTGCCTCGTGTCGCTCTTCCATTGGCAACACAATCCCGTGCTTCCCTTCGTGCCGCCCGGCAAACCCTTCGGCAGCGTTTTCGGGCAAGGACTGGCGCTCGCGATGTGGAATTACGCCGGCTACGAACAGCTCTCCAGCGTGACAGGCGAGATGAAAAATCCGCAGGGTACGTTCGTGCGCCTGCTCGCGTGGATTACGCCGCTGAACGTCCTCACCTACATTCTGCCGACGACGCTGGCGCTCGCGGTCCTGGGCGACTGGCAGAAGTGGGAGACGGGCTACATCGTCCCGGCGTCGCGGCAAATCGGCGGAGAAGCGCTGGGTGCCGCGATGCTGGTCGCGTCGCTGATCGGCACGCTCTCGCTCTCGAACAGCACGATTTTGTATACCACGCGCATTCCCGCGACGATGGCCGAGGACGGTTACCTGCCGGCGTGGCTCGGGAAAATCCATTCGCGGTTTCGCACACCCGCTCGCGCGATCGCCGTGTCGGCCGTCATCTACTGCATTCTCGCGAAATATCCGGTCGAGGACATGGTGAACATTTACATCTGGACGCGCATTGCGACGACGCTGCTCACGCTCTTCGCGGCGTGGCGCATGCGGGCCAAGGCTCCCAACGCGCCGCGAAGCTTTCGGATTCCCGGCGGAATTGCCGGCATCGCGTGCGTCGTGTTCTTTCCGGTGATTTTGTGCGCGATGAAAATCTACTACAGCGAGCCACTGGTCTGGCACTGGGCTCCGCTGCTGCTGGCGTCGGGCCCCGTCGCCTACGTCATCCTGCGCTGGGGCTTCCGCATGAAGCCCGCGCCGCAAGCCCCCGCGGAATGACGTCCGCAAGACGGAAGAGTAGCGCGTTGCAACAGGTGCGCCGCGCTTTGCCGTCATTTTTCGAGTTTCGCTATTTGGTGGCGCCGAGTTTTTCCGAAACGGTTTTCGCCTGAAGGAACAGCAACAGATAATCCTGGCCGCCTGACTTCGAATCCGTCCCGGACATGTTGAATCCGCCGAAGGGATGAGCGCCGACCATTGCGCCCGTGCACTTGCGGTTCATGTACAAATTGCCGACGTGAAATTCCTCGGCGGCGCGTTCGATTTTCTTCGGATTCTGCGAGTAGACGGCGCCGGTAAGGCCGAATTCGCTGTCGTTAGCCATGGCGAGCGCATCGTCGAAGTCCTTCGCCTTCGTCACCGCGAGGACCGGGCCGAAGATTTCCTCCTGGAAGATGCGCGCCTTCGGGCTGACGTCCGCAATCACGGTCGGCTCGATGAAGAATCCATCGCCGGTCGCTCTATTTCCGCCCGCGACCACTCTGCCTTCCTTCTTGCCCGCGTCGATGTAGCCGAGAATCGTTTTCATGGCGGCCTGATTGATCACCGGCCCCATGAAATTCGAGGGATCCTCGCTGGGCCCGACTTTGATCTTCTTCACGCGCTCAACGAGCTTGCCGAGAAATTCGTCGTAGACCTTGCCGGCGACGATCGCGCGCGAACACGCCGAGCACTTTTGTCCCTGGTAACCGAAAGCCGATGCGGCGACGCCTTCGACGGCAGCGTCGACATCCGCTTCGTCGTCGACGACGATCGCGTCCTTGCCGCCCATTTCGAGAACGGTGCGCTTGATCCAGACCTGGCCGGGCTGCGCCTTCGAGGCTTGCTCGCTGATGCGGAGCCCCGCTTCCTTCGAGCCGGTGAAGGCGATGAAGCGCGTCTTCGGATGGGTGACGAGCGCTTCGCCGGCCGTGCTGCCCGGGCCGGTGAAGAAGCTGACCACGTCGCGCGGCACGCCCGCTTCGTACAGGATGTCGACGAAAATCGCGGCGATCGTCGGCGAGTCGCTCGAGGGCTTCACGATCGCCGTGTTTCCGGTGACGATCGCGGCCAACGTCATGCCGCCCATGATGGCGGCGGCGAAATTCCACGGCGGAATCACCACACCGACGCCAAGCGGAATGTATTTCAGGTAATTCTTCTCGCCGCGCATGGGGACAAGCTTTTGCGGCTCCGCGAGGCGCAGCGCTTCGCGGCCATAGTATTCGCAGAAGTCGATCAGCTCGGCGACGTCCGCATCGGCTTCCGGCCATGTCTTGCCGATTTCGTAGACGAGCCAGGCGTCGAGCTCGAGGCGGCGCTTGCGCAGAATGTCCGCAACGCGATAGACGACCGCGACGCGCTCCTCGGCCGGAACGCGCTTCCAGCGATCGAAGGCGCGGCTGGCCGCTTCGACCGCCTTGTTCGCCATCTCGACCGTGGCCTTCTGAAAAACTCCGATGACTTCGTCCGGATGGGACGGGTTGACGGACTTCGTCTTCTCCGGGGTGGTGACCTTCTCGCCGGCGATGACGAGCGGATATTCGCGCCCGAACATGGATTTCACGTGACGCAGCGCGTCTTCCATGGCCGTGTGATTTTCCGGCTTCGTGAAATCGGTGAACGGCTCGTTCCGAAACTCACCGCGGTGCAGCGTCGTGGCTGGCGATGTCATGGTTGAGGCCTCCCCGGGGAAACGGTCGTGGTATGGCTGACCGCTAATTTTAGCTTGAGAGGGCAGGGTTCGCCAGCAGGGCCTTGTGGAATTGGCGAGCGGAATCGCGATTTTTGGCGATTAGAGAGGGTGCCGGTCCTTTGTTTCCAATGACTTAGGTGTGGTTCTAATATTCGAATTTGGCGATTAGGATTTGCCACAGAGGCACAGAGACACAGAGGCAAGGATGCAAGGAAGGGCCGGAACCGCCGGCCGGGAAGACCAGGATCGTAGTTCGTCCGAGTGCGAAAAGTGTACCGATTGAAATTTTTCAAGCTGTTGAATCGCAAGGAGTTGCGGAGATTTCCGTTTGCAAAGTGTACCGATTGAAGCCTCGCAGAGTCAGAGAGGCGGGGAGGCGCGGAGGCAAGGAAAGGGGCGCGGGCGAGCGTCGCCGTCCGCGTCGGCCTGCTTCCGGTCCCGGTGATCAATTTTTTCATCATTGCATCCGAGTCACGGTAGCAAAGGACGTGAAAAATTAGCAACGAAATAACATCGAATGGGGATTTTCAGGAGGTGAACGGCGATAGGCTCGGCCGAATGGGACGGCGCAAAAGTCGGCGGCGGCGATCCGAAAGGATGGCTGCGGTTTCTTGTTGCACGATATGATCTTGACCGTTTTCGATCAGCGCCTTCCGGCAGCGAGCGGCATTAACCTGGGGGGATTGTGATGAAGCCTTTGTTCTTTGCTCTCTGTGTTGTGTTTGTGTGTGGCGGCCTGAGCGCGCAGCAGACTACGTGGCAGCCATCGCCGGGACGCACGCAAGTGCCGATATGGCCGGGGGCGGCACCCGACGCGGCGGCGGTGGTGCCGGCGGGGCCGGAAAGGGTGGAGGTGTCCAAGGGTCTGATCGCCGGGAAGCCGGTGACGAGCGTGAGCAACGTGTCGCGGCCGACGATGATCGTGTACTCGCCGAAAGGAAAGAATACGGGCGTTGCGGTGGTCGTGTTTCCTGGCGGGGGCTATCAGATTCTGGCGATCGATCTGGAAGGCACGGAGGTGTGCAACTGGCTGACGTCCAAGGGGATTACGTGCGTGCTGCTGAAATACCGCGTGACGGATGTGGGGCCGTATCCGAAATCAGGGCCATATCCCGAATCACCGATGGCGCTGGAGGATGCGCAGAGGACGGTGGGGCTGGTCCGCTTTCACGCGGCGGAGTGGCACGTCGACCCGCACAAGATCGGCGTGCTCGGGTTTTCGGCAGGCGGGCACCTGGTGGCGGCGATGAGCGCGCATTTCGAGAAGCGTCTGTATCCCGTGGTAGACGCCGCCGACAAAGAAAGCTGCCGCCCGGATTTTGCAGTGGCTATCTATCCGGGACATCTGACGATTGCCGCGTCGGAATGGGATGCCAAGCAAGGTTCGAAGAAGTTTGTGCTTCATTATCCGGCCACCGCGGATAAACAGCTCGGGTTGAATCCCGATATTCATGTCACCCGGCAGACGCCCCCCACGTTCTTACTGCAGGCGGAGAATGACCACGTGGACAACGTAGACGACTCGCTCGCTTACTACATTGCGCTGAAAAACGCCCGGGTTTCCGTGGAGATGCATCTGTATGCGCATGGCGGGCATGCGTTTGGACTGCGGCGGACGAAGCTTCCGATTACGGGATGGCCTGAGTTGGTGGAGACCTGGCTGCGGACAATCGGAATGATTCCGGAGTGAGGAAGGAAACCGCGGACGTGCAGAGATCCACAAACAGGAGCAAAGAGCCGGCGGGCCGCCCCTCGCTGGGCTCTCGGGGCAAGCCAGCGCCGAAGGCGCGCGCTAGAAGGCCGCGCGCAAGCTTCGGCGAAGAGTGAAACCAAACCGAACGTGTCGCGTCGCAAGCGCCGCATGCGTCGCTCGGGTCGAGAGACAGCGTCAGGCGTTTTGGGGTTCGCGGCGGGGTTTGGACGCGGCGCTCGCCCAGTCCTTCGGCTGGTTCTTGACGCCCCAGAACTCCGGCGCGGGCCGGATGAATTCGATCCCGACTTCGGTCTTGCCCATGAAGCGAGGCCCGAGTCCGGTGACGCGAGCCATGATCTCCATGCCGTTCGCGGGATTCTGGATCGTGAGGAACTTGTCGCTCGCGACCTTGGCGGCGAGGAGGACCAGACCGCCGTGCGCGTTGACAACGATCGCGTCCGTCTCCTCCCACACGGTTTCCTTCATGTCCGTTTCCACGCGAACCAGAACGTGGATCCGGACGACGATGCGCCGGCTTCTCCGGCGCAGGCGCGGATCTTCATAATCATCGTGCAGGCGAGACGGGGTCATGTGGTCCCTGGGGAATTCGGGAAACTCTCCTTAGTGCGGCGGCGCGGCACCGGACGCCGCGACGATCTTCTCGATGTCGGACTTCTTCAACATGGTGCCCATGCGGACGTAGCGGCCGTCGATCGAGATGGCGAGATTCTTGACCATCGCGTCGAGAACTGGAGCCCCGGGATTGGCAGCGCCCTGGCCCGCTTTCCAAGTGGTTTCTGCCTTGTCGATCGTGTCGCGGAACTTCTCGAAAGCGAAGCGAGCCTGGAGCGCGTCGTAGCGGCCGTCAAATTCGCCTTCGACCGCCATCCGGACGTTGTCGCCCTCCATCCAGTACGCCATGTCCCAGCCGCGGAGGCTTTGCAGGATCTCAGCGGCGGCGGGATTTTGGCGAGACACGACGGGCGTCATCTGTGCGACCGCGGTCTTGGGCACGTCGCCAAGCACGAAAAACGGAGCGCCGGCCAAGCGCTGGGCTTGCGAGCACAGGTCTTCGTGCAGCTCGGCGCCCCCGCCGCCCTTGGCCGCGTCCGCCAGCATCAGAATTTGCGTGTCGGCGTCGCGTCCGGCGGCGAACACCAGGCGGCTCGACCCGAGAAACATCATGGACGCGTTCTGCGACGGCGACGCGCTCTGAAACCGGTAGAGGTCGCCCGCATCGTAGTGGCGCATGCTGGCGTAGTTGGACGCGAAAGCGGAGATGCGCGGCTGGTCGAAGCGGCCTTCCAATACCAGCGCGACGCCCTGGGATTCGGTCGATCCTGCGAACAAGAGATGGTCGAGGTCCCGATCGAGATGGAAGTTCGTCTTCTCAACGAAGTCACGATAGGCGGCGGCCTGGGGCGATTGTTCGAGGGCGCCCATCTGGCGCGCCAGCTCAGGCGAACGTATCGAAGCGAGGTCAACGTAGCCGACAACGTTTGCGTCGAGAGGGGCAGCCGAAAGCAAGGCCGGGCACACGCCCGCGGGAGCTGCAGGCGCGCCGCTATTCAGCACGTAACCGGCGGCCGCAACCGCCAGCAGCACGACACCCAGACCAACGCCGATCCACTTCGCCATGGGAGCCTCCAAGCTTGAGAGGATGCGCTGCCGCGCCCGTGTACGACCGGTTCCAGCCGCACACAGCGCGAGTATTTCTTAATCCAAGTTTAGCCGGTGGCGCGGGGTCGTGGCGGCGAGTCCAGCGGAAGCGTGCGCAAGTAGGAACCTGTACGGAGGCCGGGGTCCCGGGTTCGCGCCACGGCGCGCGGACAGAATCAAACTGTGGCGCTCATGAAGCGGCCGAGGCGTCCGCGGACGCAAAGCTTGTCCGCTCGATCGGCGAAGTACCGGGCATTGATCTCTTCGGCCCCCAAATCCTCGAGCGAATGAAAACCGATGCTTCGGAGCTGCGTCGCAAGGGATTGGGGATCAAAGAAAAGCTGAAAAGGCTCGCCGGCGGCGGCAACGCGCCTGGCCATGCGGTCGAAAGCCAAGCGGCCCAACCAATTGAGCGAGGAGCGCGGCACGGCGTAGTCGAAGACGACGCCGCTTCCCGCAGGCATGGCCGCGATGAATGCAAGAGTGGCCGTCATGGCGTCGCTGGTGAGATACGGCGTGACGCCAAGCCACGAGAAGAATGTAATCGCATCGCGGCGGAAGCGCGCGGCGTCGAGGCCGGCCGCAAGCGATTGGCGCTCGAAATCGACGGGCGCAAAGGTGAGCGAGGGCGGAGGCGAAATTCCCGCGGCGGCGAGACGCTCGAGCTTCCAGGCCTGCGTCGAGGGATGATCGACTTCGAAAACGCGCAGAGCGGATTCGGGATACGGATTGCGGTAGGCGAACGTGTCGAGGCCCGCACCGAGAATCACGCACTGGGCGGCGCCGCGGGCGACAGCACGCGCGAGTTCGTCCTCGGCATAGCGGCTGCGCGCGACCATGAACGCGCGAATGTAACGCGCGGCCGGCTGCTGCGCTGTTGCGCGTTGAGCTTCGAGGCGCTCCGCGACGTCGGGGCCGAGAATCGGAACGGCCACGGGGTCATCGAGCACGAGCGGAGAATCGAAAAGTTGATGAGCGGCGCGCCGCATGGCGACGCGTTGAGCGGTGGTGCTGGGCCGGCCCTCGCGCATATGTCAACGGGAATGGTGCGGAGATTTCACGGCCGGAGGGCCGAAAGGGTGAATCGTCACCTGATTTCGAGGACTTCCTTTTCCTTGGCGGCGGAGAGATCCTCGATCTTCTTGGTTTCGGAGTGGGTGAGCTTTTCGAGCTCGTCGAGCGAACGCTTCTTTTCGTCTTCGCTGATTTTCTTGTCTTTCTCGAGTTTTTCGACGGCTTCCTTGATGTCTCGGCGGATGTTGCGCACGGCGGTGCGATGGTCTTCGAGAACGCGGTGCACGTGCTTGACGAGCTCCTTGCGGCGCTCCTCGGTGAGAGACGGAATCGGGACACGGATCACTTTGCCGTCGTTCGTCGGATTCAGGCCGAGATCGGAGGTGCGAATCGCTTTATCGACCAGCGGCACGGCGCCCGGATCCCACGGCGAAATCACAATCAACTGCGGGTCGGGCACGTTGACCGTGCCGAGCTGGTTGATGGGCATGGGCGTGCCGTGATAATCGACGCGCACGCCATCAAGAATCGCGACGTTCGCGCGGCCGGTGCGGACGCCGGCGAGGTCGCGGCGAAAATCCTCCACCGCCTTTTCCATGCGCGTCCTGGCCTGCGCCATAGCTTCTTTGCTGGTTGCAATCGTAGTCATCGGAAAAATCGCCTCCGCGTTCGAGCGGTTACGCCGCCGTGACGATCGAGCCCACGCGCTCTCCGGTCACAACGCGCTTGAGGTTCCCCGGCACGTTCATATTGAAGACAACGATCGGCATTTTGTTGTCCATGCAGAGCGAGATGGCCGTCGAATCCATCACCGAAAGGCCCTTTTGCAGCACGTCGAGATAAGTGATGCGGTCGAAGAATTTCGCGTTCTTCACCTTCTCCGGGTCGGCGTCGTAGATGCCGTCGACGCGCGTGGCCTTCAAAATCACCTGCGCCTTGATTTCCATCGCGCGCAATGCGGCGGCGGTGTCCGTCGAAAAATACGGATTGCCGGTTCCCGCGGCAAAAATCACGACGCGGTCCTTTTCGAGGTGCCGGGTGGCGCGGCGGCGAATGAACGGCTCGGCGACTTGGTGCATTTCGATCGCGCTCATGAGCCGCGTGTGGCAACCGAGTTTTTCGAGCGCGTCCTGCAGCGCGAGGCCGTTGATCACGGTGGCAAGCATGCCCATGTAATCGCCGGTGGCGCGGTCGATGGAGAGCTGCTTCTGCCGCGTACCGCGAAAGATGTTTCCCCCGCCGACCATGATCGCCACCTGCACGCCGAGGCCGTTGATTTCGTGGACTTCCGCCGCGATGCCCTGGATGGTGGCGGCGTCGATGCCGAAATCCTGAGGCCCCGAAAGAGATTCGCCGGAAAGTTTCAGAACGACACGCTTGTAGACCGCGCGGCCGACGGGTGCGCCTGCTTTCGTAGCTGGAGTCGTCATCTCGTGTGGCTTGCGCCCTGTTCCCCGGCGGGCATTCTAGCAAAGAAATCCGCGAAGCTCACGCCGCGTCTCGACGAACGCACAAATTCCCCTTCGTGAGAAAATCTACGCCTGATCTGGGCTGGATGAGGATTCGGCGCTACGCCGTCACCGGCGTGTCAGGCTCTTCCGCGGCCGCGGCGGGCGGCTGAGACGTGACGTCCGTCTCGCCGACCTTGAAACGCGAAAAGCGGCGGATGGCGATGTTCTCGCCGAGCTTGGCGATGGCCTGATCGACGAGCTCCTTCACCGTGACGCCTTCGTCCTTGATGAAGTGCTGCTCGTAGAGGCAGTTTTCCTCGTAGAACTTTTCCATCTTGCCGCTCACGATCTTGTCGATCACGGGCTCGGGCTTGCCGGTGGCCTTGGCCTGCTCGCGGAAGATGTCGCGCTCGCGATCGAGCACTTCCTGCGTGACTTCCTCGCGGCGGAGGAAGCGCGGATCGGTGGCCGCGACGTGCATGGCGATTTCGTGGCAGAGGCGCTGAAAATCCTCGGTGCGCGCGACGAAGTCGCTCTCGCAATTCACTTCCACGATCGCGCCGATCTTGCCGCCGGCGTGGATGTAGGAGCCGACGAGCCCCTCGGAAGTGGTTCGCTGCGACTTCTTCGCCGCGGCGGCCTGTCCCTTCTTGCGCAGGACGCTGATCGCCTGTTCGACGTCGCCCTTCGCTTCGATCAGCGCGTCGCGGCACGCCGTGAAACCCGCGCCCGTGCGGTCGCGCAGCTCCTTCACTTGCTGCGCGGATACATTCGGCTTTCCGTCCGTTGCCATGAAAATGCTCGATTCCTTTTTGTTGGATTCGGATGTGAGCGGCGAAGGATGGCCCCTAGCGGGAACCTTCGTCGTCGGTCGTCAAAGGCGCGGTGGCGGCTTCGGCGGGAGCTTCCTCAGCTCCGGGCTCGCCCTCCACAAAATCGCCTTCCTGCTTTTCGTAGACCTCGTACGCGCTCGTATCGACGTAATCGACCTGATCCTCGCCCGCGGCGCCTTCGGCGGCCTTCTGTTCCGCCACCTGGGATTGCTCGAACGTCTGGCGTCCGGTGAGCACGGCATCCGAAATCTTCGACGTAAACAGCCGGATGGCGCGCAGCGCGTCATCGTTGCCCGGAATAACCCAATCGACGAGATCGGGATCGCAATTCGTGTCGACGATGGCGACGACGGGAATGCCCATGCGGCGCGCCTCGCGCACCGCGATGACCTCGGCGTTGGGGTCGATCACGAACATCGTGTCGGGCAGCGTGGCCATGTTCTCGACGCCCGCAAAATTCTGCTGGAGATGCTTGAGCTCGCGCTCCAGGCGCGCTGCTTCCTTTTTCGGAAGCGCGGCCATGCGGCCGTCTTCGACCATGGCCTTCAGGAGCTTGAGGCGTTTGATGGATTTCGTCAGCGTGATCCAGTTGGTCAGCGTGCCGCCGAGCCAGCGGTGGTTCACGTAGAACATTCCGCAGCGCTGCGCTTCTTCGGCGATGGCTTCCTGCGCCTGCCGCTTCGTGCCGAGGAACAGGACGTTCTTTCCCTGCCCCGCCTGGTCGGCAACGTAGCGCGCCGCTTCGCGGAACATCTTCAGGGTCTTCTGCAAATCGATGATGTGGATTCCGTTGCGCTCCCCGAAAATGTATTCCTTCATTTTCGGGTTCCAGCGCCGCGTCTGGTGGCCGAAGTGAACTCCCGCCTCCAGAAGCTCTTTCATTGTTATTTCTACTCCCAAAGTACCTCCTTGTTCGAAGGGACGCTTTTTGTCCCGCGTGCGGGACCAGCGTCCTTTTTCGCCGGTTCCTTGCCGGCCGTGAATTTTTCCCCGGCTCGCCCAGCCGCGACGGCGGCCTGGCGCCCCGAGGCACTACCGGACTAACGCTTGCTGTACTGGAAGCGCCGTCGCGCGCCCTTCTGGCCGTACTTCTTGCGTTCCTTCATGCGTGGATCGCGCGTGAGGAATCCGTTGGTTCGCAGCGCCGGGCGCAGCTCCGGGTTGAACCGGGCGAGCGCGCGGGAAAGTCCCATGCGGATGGCGCCGGCTTGCCCGCCGACTCCGCCACCCTTCACCTGCGCGCGCACGTCGAGCTGGTCGAGCGTTTGCGTGAATTTCAGCGGCTCGACGGCCGAAGTGTGCCATGCCACATTGCGAAAATATTCGTCCACAGGGCGCCCATTCACGGTAAAGCGCGCCGGACCCATCTTGATGTACACGCGCGCCACGGCTTCGCGCCGGCGGCCCGTGCCGTAGAACTGCTTCGCAGCATCGATCGAACTGGCTGAACTCAACTTTCCTCCTGTTTACGCGCGGCAAAGCACGACGCTGCGCGCAGGCCCGCGGCGGAATTGTCCCCCGGGGCTCCTAAAATCCAATCGCTATCGCGAGGTTACAGCGCGAGCGGCTGAGGCTTCTGTCCGGCGTGGCGGGCGAGCGCTTCACTTCCGGCATAAACACGCAGCTTCTTGGCGCGACGCGCGCGAAGCTTGTTCTTCGGCAGCATTCCAAGCACCGCTTCGCGTATGACCTCTTCAGGACGGCGTTGCAACACCACCCGGATGGGAATTTCCTTCAGCCCACCCGGATAACCGCTATGGTGACGATAGACTTTCTGGTCGATCTTGTTCCCCGTCAGCCGAACTTTTTCCGCGTTGACGACGATCACATGGTCGCCGCAGTCGACGTTCTGGGTGAAGCTCGGCTTGTCCTTGCCAATCAAAATCCGCGCAATACGCGTCGCCAGGCGCCCCAGCACCTGCCCGTTCGCGTCCACGACGAACCAACTCTTGCCTTCGGCCAGCTCTTCGGCCTCGCGGCCCTTTGGAACGTACGTCCGCATCTGCTCAGTCACACCTTTCCGTCTAAAGACAAACGCTAAGTGTAGGGTAAGGCGGGTGATATGTCAACGGAGACCCGGGAGCTCATAATAAGTCGGTTTCCGATTGTCCGACTTACCAACTTACCAAGAGGTGGCTACGAAAACGCAGACCGCACTGTGAAACAGCTTCCAAGTAAAACCAAAATTGGGTAGCCTGAGTCCGGTGCGTGGACATGCAATCGAACGAACATGAAGCTAACGCCATGCTGGTACCATGAACGGACGCCTTCGGGTGCTTGTTATTATCGGGTCCGTGATTTTGGTTCTCATCGTTGCTGCGATCTGGATCCCCCACAATATGGTGAGCCGAGTGGCGCATGACGAGGTTAGCGCGGTGAACGGCCTCCGTGAGCTCACGAGCCTCGAAACCCGTTATGCAACAGAGCATCCGTCGAAGGGATTCACCTGTGATCTCGCACTATTGAAAACGGAAGTGCCTTCGAACCGAGACCCCACCCACGATGGGTTTCTGTTTTCTGACGCGTTTGAGGGTTACAAATTCTCGCTTACTGGATGCGAGGCCGACGCGGAAGGTGTGGTCGTCCGATATAAAGCAACCGCAGTACCTGTGTCGCCCGGCAAAACAGGAGTTCGTGCTTTCTGCACGGACCAAACAGGCGAACTTCGTTTTGGCGTGAGCGAGTCCCCAGAGACTTGCCGACCGCTGTAGTCTCAGATGCCCGGTAAACGCGTTACCGGAAACTTGCGTTCCGCTTAGAACACGCGTCCGGTAACCCGACTTACCAGGACTTATGACTCACGTTGCATGGGCTTGCCTTCGATGAGTCTCGTGCAACAAGCTCTCATCCGTCTTACCCCATTTGGAACCGCGTCGTTAGGAAATCCACGCCATATAGCTCTTAGACAGAACCCACCTGCCCGACTCCCTTTTGAGCAGATGGTAGTGGCCCGTTCCACATAGCCAGCCGCAGCCGATCATCGAGAGAAGGAGCGCGCGGTCTCGCTTTTCATTGAAGCTCACGCGTGAAAACGCCATGATGCCGCCCGAGTCGGGGTATTTGGCATAGAAAGACTGCCAGCCATCGTGCTTTTTGCTCTTAAAGAGAGCTTCCTCCTCCGCATCAGATAGCCAGAACTTCGGACGGCCCGTGGGAATAGATTTTGAGAGCGGTCCTCGATCTTTATTGTGTTCGAGATAGTCATTCAAGACGCTCGCATCGAGGTCATGCCCAAAGGCTCGCGTTAGCTCTTCTCTGACCTTGGTCGCACAATCCTCGGGCTTTTCCGCAAAACAAGAATACTCTACCGTCGTGTCCAAAAAGACCAGCCGCTTTGCCTTCGGCTCCTCCCCTGGATGAGCGGTCCGCCAGTTCACAACTGCGGCATAAACCTCGTCGGAATCGGAATCCCGGTCGGCCGGAGTTGAGGGGCGAGCCTGAGGAATCAATGTGAAAACGCAAGCCGCGCAGCAAAGAGCCAGAAGAAAGGTCTTGAGCATAGACCCTCCTACTTATATTTCCGAGACACCGCTTAGCCCACGAGGTTCCCAACCAACCCGGTTCGTACTTCCGCGGGTGAAGGGACACTCTGGCGCCTGGTAAACGCGCTAATCGGAACTGACCTACTCCCTTGGCTCGAGCCATGCGACGGTCGTCTGGGTCTCAGCGAGGTGGGGAACAGCAGATTCCTAGTGCCGGGCGAAGGGCAGGAAGGGACCGGCACACCCGGGCCCAGAAACGCAGCGGGCCGCGCCTCCGTGGTTGCCGAAGGCTGCGGCCCGCACAGGCTTCGCTCGCTGCGGCGAACGAAGCCGCGTTTTTCCGCCTTCGCTCGAGCTACGGCGCGACTGGCCGCCTTCGCTAAAGCGACGGCGTTGGCGCGACGTCTAAGCGGCTGAGGTCGACGCGGTGCTGCGCGAGCGCGCGTATGACTTGCTCTCGCTGTCGCCCGCCTCGCCGGCCTTGTCGATCTCGATCGAGCCTTTGAAGTAGGCTCCGTCTTCGATCATGATGCGCGCGGTGGTGAGGTCGCCGACCACCGAGCCGTCCTTCTTGATCTCGATGCGGTCGCGCGCGCGGAGGTTCCCCTTCACGTTGCCGTAGACGATCACTTCGCGAGCGATGACGTCCGCCGTGACGCGGGCGCTCGCTCCGACCGTCAGCTTGCGGTCTTCGAGCTGAACGAGACCTTCGACGCTGCCGTCGATCTGCAAGTCTTCGTTCCCGGTAATCTCGCCCTTGATGTGCAGGCTGGCGCCAAGCCGCGCCGTGCTGCCGCTGCTGGTGGCGGGATACGTCGAATCCAAAGGTGCCATATTCTTAGCCTCCCCTGAGAAAGATGTTCCGGTAGTCGCGGCCGGTTTAGATTGTTGCGGGAGCGGCGTCCTTGCGGGAGCGTCCGGTTTCTTGTCTCCCCACATTTGCCCTCCTTGGGCCCAAGTTCACCAAAAACGTAGCGATAAAACAGAAGGACTGGGGCTATCAATTTAGCCCTGAGCGGCACGTCTGCCAATTCCAAATTGGAACGATTGTGTCCGGGGCATTAACGGGCGAAAGGACAGGAAAAGCGGCGGAGTTCGTTCAAGTGGAGCGAAGCGCCGCCGCGCGACGCTTCGATTTCGTTTGCATTTATTGGCGTTTCGCGCGGCTAGTATTTTCGAAGCACGCCGACGACGCGGCCCTGGATGCGCACGTCGCTTGCGGGCACGACGATCGGCGGCATCTGCGAGTTGGCAGGCTGGAGGCGAATCTTGCCGCCGGCCTCGCGGTAAAACCGTTTCACGGTGGCTTCGTCCTCGCCAACGAGGGCGACGACGATCTCGCCCGAATTCGCCACTTGCGTTTGCTCGACAACGATGAAGTCGCCGTCGAGAATATGGTCGTCGCGCATCGATTCGCCCTTCACCTGCAGGACGAAGGTGTTCTGCCCGCGCGCGAAATCGGCGAGCGAAATCGTTTCGCGGTCCTCGACAGCTTCGAGCGGACGCCCTGCCGCAATCCTGCCGGCGAGCGGCAGCTCGACCACATGGCGGTCGAGAATCTCTTCGCGCACCGGCCGCGGGAGCTGGACGACCTCAATCGACCGGCTCTGGTTGTAGCCGCGGCGGATGAACCCCTTTTTCTCGAGGGTCGAGAGGTGCTTGTGCACCGTGGCGAGCGACGTGAGCTTCAGCGCGTGCCCAATCTCTTCGAAGCTCGGCGAATAGCCGTTCTTGTTGATGAAACTCACCAGGTAGTTCAGGACTTCCTTCTGTCGTTTGGTCAGGGCCATCGATCTCTCCGTCGCGAACTTGTCGCTTTCAGCTTCATGCCGCGCGCGTTGGGAACCCCGTCGCCGGGCGGGCCGTAGTTCCCTGCACCTTGCGCCAAGCCTGCCGCACTATAGGCAAATAAAAAGCGAAAGTCAATAGTACTCTGGGCCAGCCTGTCCTTTGTTGGCGACGGTGGCCTTTACTCCTCGCCTTTGACGCTGCATCTTAGACGGTAGGTCGACCATGAAAAGGGTCATTCTTGCTTATTGCGTGCTCGGTGCGATGGGATTGCTCGGGGCCTCGGCCCAGGAACGAGCCGCCGGAGTGATGAAGGCTCATTGGAAGGACGGCAGAACCGCTCAGTATCGCGTCTTCCCGGAGGCGGCCGGGAAGCTGCTGTTCGCGAGGGGCGATGCAATTCTCGAAGACAATGCCGAACCGACGACATGGCGACAGCCACCCACTGGTCTTTTCAGGAACGCGCAATTCGTGACGGTGAGGGATGGCCAGCTTCGGTTTGAAATGACGGGGATCCTCGACGGTGATCAGCTCTTCGTTCTTGACGAGCTCTTCTGCGGTGAGAACTCCGAGACGATGACTCGCCTCATGCTCACAACCAACACTGTACCGACAAATGAGGATGAAGCGGTTCGTCTGACGGACCTCTACTTGTCGCTGTCCGAGTATCACCTCGAAGACCCGGCGCGGTTTATCGCTTTGCGCCCAGCAGATCTCCCAACAGAGACGGCCCACGTCCCCAGATACAGCGTTGCTGACCTTCTCGGAGTCTGGCATTCGCCGAAGGTGGAATACTTGCCTTTCGGCTACGCCGTTGACTTGTTCACGACTCACCCGGGCTCAATCCCGGAGCACCGGCGCTTGACGATTGGAAGTCGTGGCCTCACCGACGAAACAAATGTGGCCGTGCATGGGGCGATCAAGGCTCAACAAGCAGATGAAGCGGGCCTCAACAGCGCGCGCAAAATTACATTTCGCCTTGGCGTATTGATGGCCAACGGATTTACGGACGATGGCGGCGTGATGGATACCCAGCAATGGACTGCCTCGGACGGGCCAGGAGTGAGTCGGACCCACTACCACTTCAAGTCGCGGGACAGCGCCGACAGGTTGATGCAGGGATTTCTCCACAATGCAATTGCGTCGATTGATTCCGGCCTGTGGTTCGACTCGGACGGGAGCATCGCGGGCACACGCGTGGTTATCATCGTACCTAGTGAAGGCAAAATGCGCGTTGTGGCGGCAGAGGCGTTCGAGGCCGATTCTGGCGCCAGCGTTCTCGTACTAAGGTGCCCCTGCCTTCGTAACTTGCTCGCAGTCCCCAACTGAATGCAATCCAAGAGGATCGCGGCTCGCTTGGTGAACTTCCTATTCGTGCTTTTGGTTGGATACGTCGTAGCCCTGGGCGTCCTTCGTCTGTTCGAGTCCCATTTGATCTATTTCCCGAACGATCCCGGCCGGCTCGACGGCGATTGGCATCCCTCGGGCCTGCCGGTTGAAGACCTCTGGCTGCGCGCTTCGGATGGCGTCAAGCTTCACGCGTGGTGGATTCCGGCGGATGGTGCCACCTTCACGTTCGTGGCATTTCACGGAAACGCGGGAAACATCTCGCACCGTGCGGACGTATACCGATTCCTGCGCGAGACACCGGCCAACGTATTGGCAGTTGAATATCGTGGCTACGGCCGGAGCGACGGCGCGCCGAGCGAGGCGGGTCTCTACCGGGACGCCGATGCGGCTTACCAATATCTCGTTCGGACAAGGGGAATCGCTCCGAGGACTGTGATCTCATTCGGTCAATCGCTTGGGACCGCCGTGGCATCACACCTCGCCGCAAACTCGGAGGTAGGAGGTGTTGTCCTTGAAGCTCCGTTCCCGTCAATCTCCGCCGTAGCGCGGCGGGTGTTTTGGTTCCTGCCCGGCGTTCAGTTCGTTGTCGCGGGTCAATTTCCAACGAGCAGGCATCTCGCTCGCATCAATGCGCCGCTTCTGCTGGCCCACTGCGAGCAGGATCCGGTGATCCCGCCGCCGCTCGAAGAGCAGGTGTACGAAGAGGCGAATCCTCCAAAATACGTGCTCAGGGTCGAAGGACCGTGCCACGAAGAGGCGTCTCTTTTCGCTCCGACACGCTACCGCGCCAGCTTGCATAGCTTTCTCGCTGCGGTCAGTTCGACAGAATCTCACAATTGATTGGACGGTCGCCCGTGGCATGCCTACAGCTCCTTCAGGCTTCCTCTACCGCGTTCTCAGGCTTTTCCCCGATTCAAGTGGCGACGACGGCGAATTAGCTTAGGGTGGCGTGACTCGCTAGACTTGCCGGGCGAGCCGAGGCCGGGATTTCTCCCAGTGGACTCCCGTCAAATCACCGATCCGAGGTCCGTCAATGCAGAAGAGTTTGCTGGTAATCGCTGTACTGGGATGCTTTCTGAGCGTCTGCCCGCTGTTGCAGGTGCCGGTCGAGGGGTTCGCCGGAACGGGCAAGACGTCCGCGAATACTACATCGAAGGCGACGACGCCTCGCCCAACGGCGGCGCAATCGTTCACCGGAACCATCGTATCGCTGAATGGCGAACTCTTCATCCTGCGCGACGATGCGAACAACACCTGGTACCACCTCGATGATCAGAAAAAGGCCGGCAAGTTCGTGGGCAAGAGCGTCTTGATCACCGGTACGCTCAACGCGAGCCTCGACGTGATTCATATCGACACTATCCGCGAAGCGGGTCACTGAGCCGGCCGCCAACGCGCTCGCTCGGCCAAATTGGGCCTTTGCGCCCCCTACGCAATCACGCACAATCCGCGCGCTCCCCAGAGCGCGCCCATGGTTCGAATCGTATCCGCTGAAACCGCCGAAGCCGTCCGCCAAGCCGCGATGCTCTTTCGGGAATACGCGGCATCGCTCGGCGTCGATCTCTCGTTCCAGGATTTCGACCGCGAATTGGCCGGGCTGCCCGGCGACTATGCGCCGCCGTCGGGGCGGCTGCTGCTCGCGTTCGTCGGCGAGACGCCCGAGCCCGTCGGCTGCATCGCGCTGCGCCGAATCGACGCCGAGACTTGCGAAATGAAGCGGCTGTACGTTCGTCCGCAATCTCGCGGGCACGGCGCCGGCCGAGTGCTTGCCGAAGGCGTAATTCACGCAGCGCGCGAAATCGGCTACCGGCGCATGCGCCTCGATACGCTGCCGCAAATGGCTGAGGCGCAGGCCCTCTATCGCGCGCTCGGCTTCCGCGAAATTCCGCCCTATCGCTACAATCCGGTCGCCGGAACGCGCTACTTCGAACTCCCACTCTCGTAAGCCCCTTAGCCGGGCGCGTGTGACGCTCGTCACATCAGGCTGGTGCGCGCGTCACCGAAACGCCGCATCTAAATCATTTAGCATGCAACGCGATACACGAAACGACATGAGCGCGTGCCAAATTCGATTCTCGTTCCACGGCCCGTGTGCTACGCTTTTAGAGGCTGGGATCACCCGCCAATTCGAATTCGAGGGAAAGGGCCAGAAATCCCCGTACTTCTTCTCCCCTTTGGCAGAAGTGGGGTTTTAAAGCTATGTCCACGACGACACTTATTCAGCAGCGAAAGCGCGAAGTTATCGATAAAGCGGTAATCCGGTTCTGCGGCGATTCCGGTGACGGAATGCAGATCACCGGAAGCCAGTTCACGAACACTGTCGCGCTCTACGGCAACGACCTTGCCACGTTTCCGGACTACCCCGCCGAGATTCGCGCCCCTGCGGGCACGCTTCCGGGCGTGAGCGGATTCCAGGTCCACTTCTCGTCGAACGACGTTTACACGCCGGGCGACGCGGTGGATGCGCTCGTGGCCATGAATCCCGCGGCGCTGAAGATGAATCTGCCGGATCTCAAGAAGAACGGCATCCTGATCGTCAATCTCGACAGCTTCAAGGAAACCGATCTTCGCAAGGCGCAAATCGTGCAGAACCCGCTCGAGGATCACTCGCTCGACGGATATCGCCTGTTCGCCGTCGAGCTGACGCGCCTGACGCGCATGGCGCTGAAAGACCTCGGCCTCGACGCGAAGAGCATGGACCGCTGCAAGAACTTCTTCGCGCTCGGCATGTGCTACTGGCTCTACAACCGGCCGATGGATTCGACGGTTCGCTGGCTCGAGGACAAGTTCAAGACCAAGCCGCAGCTGGTGCAGGCGAACAAGCTCGCGCTGCAGGGCGGCTACAGCTATTGCGAAGCCACCGAAGCATTTCAGATCAGCTACGAAATTCCGCCCGCGAAGCTTCAGCCCGGCGTTTACCGCAACATCAGCGGCAACACCGCGCTCGCGCTCGGCTTCGTGGCCGCGTCGCAAAAGGCGGGCATTCCGCTGTTCCTCGGCTCGTACCCGATCACGCCGGCGTCAGACATCCTGCACGAACTCTCGATGTACAAGGATTTCGGCGTCATCACCTTCCAGGCCGAAGACGAGATCGCCGCGATCACATCGGCGATTGGCGCGGCCTATGGCGGCGCGCTCGGAATCACCACCACGTCCGGGCCCGGCATGGCGCTCAAGACGGAAGCTCTCGGACTCGCGGTGGCCGTCGAGCTGCCGATCGTCGTTTGCGACATTCAGCGCGGCGGTCCTTCGACAGGTCTTCCTACGAAAACCGAGCAGGCCGACCTGCTGCAGGCCATGTTCGGCCGCAACTCCGAAGCCCCGATTCCCGTGCTCGCGCCGGCAACGCCGGGCGATTGCTTCTGGATCGCGCTCGAAGCCAGCCGCATTGCGGTTCAGCACATGCTGCCGGTAATCGTGCTCTCCGACGGCTACCTCGCCAACGGCGCGGAGCCCTGGAAAGTCCCGATGGCCTCTGAGCTGCCCGATTTCAAAGTGAAGTTCGAAACGAATCCCGAGGGCTTTCAGCCTTACCGGCGCAACCCCGAAACGCTCGCGCGCCCATGGGCCATTCCCGGCACCAAGGGCCTCGAGCATCGCATCGGCGGCATCGAGAAGCAGGATGTGACCGGCAACATCAACTACGAGCCGCTCAACCACGAGCACATGGTTCGCCTGCGCGCCGAGAAAGTCGCGCTGATCGCCAACGATATTCCCGAAGCCGTCGTCGAAGGCGACCAGTCCGGCGACCTTCTCATCGTCGCGTGGGGCTCGACGCAAGGCGCCGTCACCGCCGCTTTGAAGGCGCAGCGCGCCAACGGACGCCGCATCGGCCACCTGCACCTGCGCTACTTGAATCCACTGCCGCGCAATGTCGGCGACATCCTGAAGCGATTCAAGCACATCCTGGTGCCGGAGATGAACATGGGCCAGCTCGTGATGATTTTGCGCGCGAAGTTCCTTGTCGACGCGCAGGGATACAACAAGATTCAGGGCAAGCCCTTCAAGCAGGCGGAAATCGAAGCGAAGATTGAAGAGATCCTGGACTAATCCAGGCCTATCGGGAGACTGAAATGACCACGGCATCGTTGCCGGTTTACACGAGAAAAGATTTCCAGACCGACCAGGAGGTTCGCTGGTGTCCGGGCTGCGGCGACTACGCGATTCTTTCCGCCGTGCAGTCGGTGTTCGCCGAGCTGAACATCCCGCGCGAGAAATTCGTGGTCGTGTCGGGCATCGGCTGCTCCAGCCGCTTCCCCTACTACATGAACACGTTCGGATTCCACTCGATTCACGGCCGCGCGCCCGCCGTGGCGACGGGCCTCAAGATCGCCCGGCCGGAACTCGAAGTCTGGGTCGCAACCGGCGACGGTGATGCGCTCTCGATCGGCGGCAATCACACGATTCACATGCTCCGCCGCAACGTCGGAATCAAGGTCCTGCTCTTCAACAACCGCATTTACGGGTTGACGAAGGGACAGTATTCCCCGACGTCCGAGCTCGGCAAGAAAACAAAATCCACTCCCTACGGCACCGCCGACCGACCGTTCAATCCCGTCTCGCTCGCCATCGGTGCGGAGGCGACGTTTGTCGCGCGCTCCGTCGACGTCTTCCAGCAGCACCTGAAGGACACGCTGAAGAAGGCCGCCGCGCACAAAGGCTCCGCGTTCATCGAGATTCTGCAGAACTGCAACATCTTCAATGACGGCGCGTGGCAGGACCTGACCGAAAAGGACGCGCGCAGCGAGCACATCGTCCACCTCGAGCACGGCAAGCCCCTCATCTTCGGCAAGAATCGGGACAAGGGCATTCGCCTGAACGGCTTCGACCTCGAAGTGGTTCATCTCGGCAACGGCATCAGCGAAAAGGATCTGTTCGTGCACGACGAGAAGCATCCTCGCACCGCCTACGCCTTCCTGCTCGCGCACATGGAACATCGTCCAGGATTCCCGACGCCGATCGGTGTTCTCCGCTCGTGGGACACCGTGCCGTCTTACGAACACGTCATCAATGAGCAGATCCACAACGTCCAAAGCAAGCGGGGCAAGGGCGATCTCGACAAGCTCCTCCACGCCGGCGACACCTGGGAAGTCCGCCGGTAGCGGACGATCGGAACCGCTTCACTCTTGCGAATCGGCCGTGATTCCGCGCGGCACTCTTTGCTAACCAATCTGTCCCGCCAAGACGTGAAATGACGAAATCACGATTCAAAAAGCCCCTGGCGAATCTTAAAATCAGGTGGGCACGGTCGCGGGACCTGGTCCGATTCTTCGCTGAATCTCCCCTCGCCAAAACCAGGATCAATCTCAAGCGGAAGCGCGACCACGGCCGCGCAGTCGATCTATGAGCAGGTCTCGTTGGACGCGAACGTCACCTCGAACCTGCCGACGTCGGTTCCGAAGCGAATATGAACGGAGTCATAATGTCCAAGCCCGAGGACTCTAGACGTGACTTCCTGTCGTCGGCTCTAGTGAGCCTTTCGGGAGTTGGTTTCGCCTCAACGGTTGGCGCACGTTGGCAGAAGGACATCCCAACGCCCACGGAATCCTCGGCCGCCCCGGCTAGTTTCAACGTGAAGGCGTTCGGGGCGGCGGGCGACGGCGCCGCTCTTGACACGAACAGCGTCAACAAAGCCATCGAAGCAGCCGCGAGCAAAGGCGGAACGGTCTACTTTCCCGCGGGCAATTATCTCTGTCACTCCATCCATCTGAAGAGCAACGTGGCGCTGTATCTCGATCGCGGCGCCACGATTGTTGCGGCGGATTCTCCGGCGCCCGGTTCGCGCGGTCCCGCGTATGACGCCGCAGAATCGAATCCGTGGGACGCGTTTCAGGATTTCGGGCACAGCCATTGGCACAACAGCCTGATCTGGGGCGAAGGGCTCGAAAACGTTTCGATTCTGGGGCCCGGCTTGATCTGGGGCAGAGGGCTCAGCCGCGGATGGGGTGCGGGACCGAAAGCCGAGAATCCCGGCGTGGGCAACAAATCCATCAGTCTGAAGAACTGCCGCAACGTCACGCTGCGGGATTTTGCGATTCTTCATGGCGGCCACTTCGGCATTCTCGCGACTGGCGTCGACAACTTCACGATCGACAACCTGCTGATCGACACGAACCGCGACGGCATCGACGTCGACTGCTGCCGCAACGTCCGCATCTCGAATTGCAGCGTCAATTCCCCGTGGGACGACGCCATTTGCCCCAAGAGTTCATTTGCGCTCGGGTACGCGCGCGCCACTGAAAACGTCACCATCGCGAATTGCTACGTCACCGGAGACTACCAGGAAGGCACGCTGCTCGACGGCACGTGGAAGCGCTTCGATCCCGACGCCAAGGTTTGGCGCACGGGCCGCATCAAGTTCGGCACCGAATCGAACGGCGGATTCAAGAACATCACGGTTTCGAATTGTGCCTTCGAGGCGTGCCAGGGCCTCGCACTCGAAACGGTCGACGGCGCGCTTTTCGAAGACGTCACGATCACGAACATAACGATGCGCGAGATTACGTCGGCGCCGATCTTTCTCCGGCTCGGCCGGCGGATGCGCGGTCCCACAGGCGTGCCGGTCGGCAAGCTGAGGCGGGTGCTGATCAGCAATATCGTTTGTTCAGCCGCCGCTTCCCGGTTTGGTTCGATTATCAGCGGAATTCCGGATCATCCGATCGAAGACGTAAAGCTCAGCAACATCTATATCCAGCATCGTGGCGGCGGGACGAAGGCGGAGGCCGCGATCGTGCCGCCCGAGCGCGAGGACGCCTATCCCGAGCCGGACATGTTCGGCACAATCCCCGCGCACGGCTTTTACATTCGCCACGCGAAAGGCCTCGAGATGAGCCACATTGAAATCGAGGCGCTGGCGCCGGATGCGCGTCCCGCGTTTCTTCTCGACGACGTTCACTCCGCAGACTTGCTGCGCATGCGGGCTCCGCAACAATCGGGCGTGCCCACTTTTGCGCTGAAGTCCGTTGGGGATTTTCACCTGTATCTGAGCAGGCCGCTTCCGGATACCCATCTCGATCGCGTGGAAGAGAAGAAATTCTGAAGCGTTAGCGCGCGGGCGATGGCTGCGGCGCGGTCGAACTGGGGCTGACGTCCTTCGCCAGCGCCTGCTGCGTTGATGCCTGAGGCATTTGCGCGAGCGCTCTGTCGCGCATCGCGGCGAATTCATTCCAATCCCGCTTCGCCACCGGGTCGGTGGGCGGCAGCGGCAGCCGCTCGAAGTTAAAGAACTGCCCGCCGCGCTGAATCCGAAAATCGAGATGTGGTCCCGTCGCGAGACCCGTCATCCCCACGAGCCCGATTCGCTGCCCCTGATCGACGCGCTGGCCGTCCCGCACGAGTACGCGCGAGAGGTGCATGTAGTACGTGGTGTAGCCGTTCGAGTGCTGAATCTTCACCAGGTTTCCGTCGCCGCCTTTGCGGCCCGCGAAAACCACGCGCCCGTCGCCGATGGCCTGCACCGGAGTGCCCTCCGGCGCGCCGTAGTCGATGCCCAGATGCGGGCGGTATTCCTTCAGGATCGGATGGAACCGGTGCACGCTGAAATGCGAAGTGATCGGCGCGGCAAACTTCAGCGGCGAATGTAGGAACGCCTTCTTCATCGACTTGCCGTCCGGCGTGTAATACGCGGGATGGCCCATCGGATCGTGAAACAGCACCGCGCGGTAGGCGCGACCTTCGTTCTTGTATTCCGCCGCGAGAATGCGCCCGTACGATGCCACCACGCCGTTCGCCAGGACGTTCTTCTCGACGACGAAGCGAAACGTGTCGCCGGGGCGCGGATCGGTGTAGAAGTCCAGGTCCCATCCAAAGATGTCCGCGAGCCGCATCGCGAGCTCCGGTTTTTCTCCCGCGTCGATCACGGCGCCGAAGAGAGAGTCCTGAATCTCGCCCTGTACGCCCACCACCTGCGTTTCCGATGGAATCGTCTCGATCTCGGAATGGAAGTCGTCGCCCTGCCGCGAAATCATCAGGACGCTGTCCGGGTCAATTTGATACCGCACGGCCCGCAGAACGCCCATCACCGAGCGGCCGACGGCAATTTGATTCCCCGCGCGCAAGTGGCGCAGATTGAAAACGGATTGAGCCGAGGCCGCGAGTTCCGCGGCTGTCGAAGAATCGATTCCCAGAGTCTGAAGCGCCGCCACGAATGGAACCCTCGGCGGAACCACGCGCTCGCGGAATAAAATCACGTCGTGCTGGATGCGCTGCGCCTCCACCCGCGCCAGCTGCACTTCCGCATCGAAGCGCGCCTCGGCGGCGAAGCGCAACCGGTACGATGCGCCAACGCACACGGCTCCCGCCGCCACGAGGAGCACCCAGAAAATGATCTTGAGTTTCGCCATTCCGAATCGATTCCCCCGAGAGCCGCCAAGGATAGCGCGCGCGGCGATGAAGAAAAAGTGAAAATGCGCCGCCCCATCCGCTCGAGTTAACACCTTCGAGATTGTTCGGGGATGTTATGCTTGCGTCCCGTGAATCGGCGGCGATGCGCTCTGGCTTTCCTGCTCTTCGCCGTGCTGTGCGCGAAACCGGTCCCCGCGCAGGAACTGGTCACCGTTCGCATTGGCGCCGCCAGCGATTTGGGCCCGCTTCGTTCGGTCTGGTCTTACTTCGGCTATGACGAACCGAATTACACATATGCTCCGCATGGCCGCGAACTGATTTCCGAACTCGCGGCCCTCGGCCCCGTCCCCGTCTACATCCGCACACACAACCTGCTCACAACGGGAGACGGCACCCCTGCGCTGAAGTGGGGATCGACCAACGCGTACACCGAGGATGCGTCCGGCAAGCCTGTCTACGATTGGACGATCGTCGATCGCATTTTCGACACGTACGTCCACGCCGGCGCCAGGCCGTTCGTCGAGCTCGGCTTCATGCCGGAAGCGCTTTCGATCCACCCGCAACCGTATCAGCACAGTTGGCCGAAAGGGCCGCTCGACACCGGCTGGTCTTACCCGCCCCGGGATTATTCAAAGTGGGCGGAGCTCGTCTACCAGCTGGTCCTGCATTGCGCGCAGCGATATGGAGAGGGCGAAGTGGCGTCATGGTATTTCGAGGTTTGGAACGAGCCCGACATCTTTTACTGGCACGGAACTCCGGAAGAGTACGAAAAGCTCTATGACTTCTCCGCGGACGCTGTGAAGCGCGCGATGCCCAGGGCGCGCGTGGGCGGACCCGCCACCACCGGCCCCGCCGATCCGAAGGCCGCCGTATTCCTCCGCGAATTTCTCGGCCACTGCGCGCGCGGAACGAACTTCGTCAGCGGGAAAACCGGCGCGCCGCTCGATTTCATCAGTTTCCATGCGAAGGGCTCGCCAAAGGCTGTCGATGGCCGCGTGGAGATGGGCCTTTCCACGAATCTGAAAAGCGCGGATCGCGGATTCGAAATCGTGGCGTCGTTTCCGCAATTTGCAAAGCTACCGGTCGTTCTGAGCGAGTCCGATCCCGACGGCTGCGCCGCGTGTGCGTCACGCGATCACCCGCAGTACGCCTACCGCAATGGAACTCTCTACCCCGCCTACACGGCCGCGGCAATCAACGGGATTATCGAGCTGGCGCACCGGTGCAACATCAATCTCGCGGGCGTGCTCACGTGGGCCTTCGAATTTGAAGGCCAGCCTCCGTTCGAGGGCTTTCGCACGCTTGCGACAAATGGAATCGACAAGCCGGAGCTGAACTTCTTTCGGATGGCGGGACGGATGGCCGGCGAGCAATTGAAATCCGAGAGCAGCGGCGCGGAGCCGCTCGCGGACATTCTCGAATCCGGCGTCCGCTCGAATCCGGATGTCGATGTCCTCGCAGCGCGCGGCAAGCGATCCATCGCCGTGATGATCTGGAACTACCACGATGACGACGTGCCCGGCCCGGATGCGCGAATCGCGCTCCGCATCGCGGAACTCCCGCCGCAAGCGCGGCGTCTGCTTCTCCACCACTATCGCATCGACCGCGACCACAGCAACGCATACACCGCCTGGCTCGCGCTCGGCTCGCCGCAGAATCCCACGTCCGAGCAACTCGCCCAGCTGAAGGCGGCCGGGCAGTTGCAATTGCTCGAGCCTCCGCGCCCGGTCGAGACTCGGAATCGAAGCGCAAGAATCGATTTCGCGTTGCCGAGGCAATCGATTTCGCTGCTAGAACTGAGTTGGTAGGAGCCGCGCCGGAGAGAAAAACTCTACTTCTGGACGCCGGCCGCCAGCGTCGTGTAGGACGAGCCGCGGTTCGGTTCCGCATCCACGAAATAATTTCGCTGGTAGAGCCCGCGATAGATGCGCCCCGCGATCGCGGAAGCATGCGGGCCGCTGGTGATGCGCCCGCCGCCATGCAGCAGGACGACGATCACGATTTTCGGATGCTCCTGATCCGCGTAGGAAACGAACCACCCCAGCCGGCCGCCGACGTTTTCGTCGTTGCAGGTGCCGGTCTTGCCGAGGGCCTGCTCGCCGTAGGGATCATAGCTGCGCCTCGCTGTTCCATAGAGGACGGCGGCAAGCATCCCTTCGCGGATGTCGGGAAGCAAACTCGCGACGTCGAGCTGCTGCCGCACGCGCGGCTGAAAACTCTGCTTGTCGTCTTCCGTCCGCGGATACTGGAGGTAATACATCGTCCCGCCGTTCGCCAGGGCCGAAACCAGCGCCGCCAACTGAAACGGCGTGATGCGAATCCCCTCCCCGAAGCTCGACATGCGGGCAACGCCGCCATAGCGAGGCGGCGCCACAGGGAGCGAACCGGGCTGTTCTTCCGGGATGTCGTAGCCGACGCGCTGGCCGAGTCCCACCAGGCTCGCGTATTTATGAACGGTGTCGAATCCGAGGCGCGTGCCCACCTCTTCGAAATACTTGTTGTTCGAGTGCGCCATCGCTTCGGTGAGGTCCATGTAGCGGCGGCGGCCCACATTGATCATCGTGTCGCGCGTGATCGCGCCTTCCTGCAAACCCGCCAGCGCAATCACCGGCTTGATGGTCGAGCAGGGCTCGAAGCCGGCGCTGAAAGCCATCTTCTGGTCGACAATCGTCAGGATGCGCCCGCTCGAGGGATCCACCGCAACCACGGCGCCCTGTTCGTGTCCGAGCGCGGCGATCGCGAGTTCGCGAACCACGGGATCGTCCGAATTGCTCGCATCATATTTCGCGGGATCGAAGTACCGCACCGCGCGGCGGGACCGGTAGGTGCGACTGTGCGCCGCGGGCGCTCCGCCCCATGCGACTCCAGCCGAGAGCAGGAGGCACAGGACCGCGATTCCATTGGTGAAGGCTGGGTTCCGTCTCATCCGCGAATCTGGCCGTCCTGAAGCTGGATTTCCCCGATTGCGCCACTTAGTGTACGGAAATCCCGTGCGTTCGCGCAATCGGAAAGCTCTATCATTTTCCAGCCTGGCAAAAGAATAGGCAACTGACCGAAAGGACAGTTCTGGCCGGTACGTTAGTTTGGGCCGCCATAGGACCCATTCAGGGGGCCGCGGCGGCGCGGGGAAAATCGGGGGCGGCCATCACCTCCTCCGCCTGCCTGCGATGGCGTTCGCAGTGCGACGGAATCACGAGCAGCCACTCGTAACAATCGAGCTCGCCGAGGAATGGGTGCGGGTACGAATGTTGCCGCAAGGGCGCGCTCGTCGTTTTCGCGAACTCGATCGAGCGCCTTCGCGCCGCCTCGAATTCAGGAATCAATTCTTCGAGCCGCCACCGCCCCGACGGCGCCACCACATCCGGCGCTTTCGCGCGGTCCACGCGCCCCACGATTCTCTCCACGAACGCGTCGTCTGCCATGAACGGCTTGACCGAGGTGGGCTCTTTCGGCAGCGCCTTCTGGATTCCCTTCAGAATCCCGCCCTCGACGAAGGCGATGTGCTCCACAATCTCGGCCACGGACCAGCGATCCGGTGCCGGCTTGAAATGCCATTGCGCCTGCGTGAGCCCGCGCGTCGTCCCGAGGAGGCGCTGATGCGTCTCGTCGAGAAGGGTCATCGCTCGTTCGCGTTCGGCGGGAGTCATCGATTTTTCCGCGTGCTTGCGTTAGCGAGCGGCGCGGCCTTTTGCGGCGGCAGCAGCCATCGAAACCGTCTTCGACGATTCAGATGCGCCCGCAGCCGCGGCTTTGGTGTTTTCCTCGCCGCCAATGATCGGCAGGCCCAACGCCTTGCGCAGTTCGTGCTCGATTTTGCCGCGAATCTCAGCGTTCTCTTTCAGGAAGAGCCGCGCGTTCTCGCGGCCTTGGCCGATGCGCTCGCCCTTGTAGGAAAGCCACGTGCCGGACTTCTCGAGGATGCCCTTCATCACGCCCAAGTCGAGCAAATCGCCCTCGCGCGAGATGCCCTCGCCATAAATGATGTCGAATTCGGCCTCGCGGAACGGCGCCGCCACCTTGTTCTTCACGATCTTGGCGCGGGTGCGCGAGCCCACCACCCGGTCGCCTTCCTTGATCGACTGGATGCGCCGGATGTCGACGCGAATCGACGAGTAGAATTTCAGCGCGCGACCGCCCGTGGTCGTTTCCGGGTTGCCGAACATCACGCCGATTTTTTCGCGGATCTGGTTGATGAAAACGAGGCACGTGCGCGACTTCGAAACGATCGCGGTGAGCTTCCGCAGCGCCTGCGACATCAGGCGCGCCTGCAAACCCATTTGCGCATCGCCCATCTCGCCCTCGAGCTCGGCCTTCGGGACCAGCGCCGCCACCGAGTCCACCACCACGATGTCCACGGCGTTCGAGCGAATCAGCGCCTGCGCGATTTCGAGCGCCTGTTCTCCGTTGTCCGGCTGCGAGACTAGAAGGTTGTCCACGTCCACGCCCAGCTTGCGCGCGTAGGCGGGATCGAGCGCGTGCTCTGCGTCGATGAACGCCGCTTGCCCGCCCATTTTTTGCGCCTCGGCGATCACGTGCAGCGTCAGCGTCGTCTTGCCGCCTGATTCCGGGCCGTAGACTTCGATCACGCGGCCGCGCGGGAATCCTCCCACGCCCAGCGCCGCGTCGATCGAGATGGCGCCCGTGGGAATCACGCTGACGGGAACCAGCACGTCCCGGCTTCCCAGGCGCATGATCGAGCCCTTGCCATAATCCTTTTCAATTTGCGAAATCGCGATTTCCAGATTTTTTGTTTTTTCGTCGGTCATCGACCACCTCGACTAAGCGTTGATTTTTTAGGTCCCGCCGCGGCAGGCGGCCTGATTCTACCAGAGTGCGCCAGGCCACATCCCCGCATTTCTGGAACGGGAGTATAGCATGGGGCGAAGAAAAAGCAAAAGTCTTTCTTGACGCTCCGGCGATGCTTCGCCACAGAGGCACAGAGCGCACAGAGGAACCGGGGGCGACGCTACGGATGGGTCGACGGGAGAAGGGCCTGTTCCCGCCCGGAGCGCGTTACCCCGAGTTTTGTATCGATTAGAGCCGATCGCGGCCGTTTGTTTTCTATGAGTTGCGAGCGTTTCTGTTTCCACTTCTGTATCGATTAAAACAGAGGAGGCAACCGCAGCTTGGCATGACGAAAACCGCGTTTTGTTGCGATTAGACTTGGGGACGAGGCTTTGTTTTCTATGAGTTAGGCGGAGTTCTAATAATGAACTGTTGCGATTAGGCTCTGGAGGCTCGAGGCTGGACGCTGGAGACTGGAGGTCCAGAGCGCCGTGCCGGAGCGCATTAAGCCGGGTGAAGGATAGATTAGAAACTTTTTGTCGTTTGTTTTCATGGAGTTGAGTCCGTTTCTAATCTTCAGCGGGTAGATTAGGAGCAGATTACGATGCGGAGGCAGGGAGCGGCCCGTGGCTGCTGACATCGCGTGCAACTGTATATTAGACATGGTCCCGGCCTAGTGTTTTCAACGAGTTACGGCGATTTCTAATCGCGGAACTGTATATTAGAACCGGATAGAAGATGCTGCCCTGACCCTTCGACGAGCTCAGGGCGAGAAGGGCAGCGCTACATTTACACCCCCGGCGAAAAGGCGGGTGATCGATCACCAACTTGCCCGCGACTTCGGTCTTCAGCTTCCTCTTCAACGCCTCCCCCTTCGTATACCCGATTTCGCTCAGCACAAAAACGAGCCACGGTAGCACGGGAGCGGAATCTTGAACAGGTTCAAAAATTGAGTAGTACGGCTAGAACCAGGGTACGGGCTCGCACCCTTGCAAAAACCGAGCGGCACCCGCAAAATCTGGAGGCCTCATCGGGGTGGAGGGTGGCCCACCCGCCAAGGGCAAAGCCTGGCGCACTCCACGGACGGGCCATTATCGGATCCGCTTTAGCGTGACAGTTAAGTCAAACGTCTGGCGGGGCCTTAACCTGAGCAGTCTGTCCTGCGTCGCGGCATAATGCCACGGTTCGTAGCCCTCCGCCCGCACGGCCAGCGTGAACGGGACAGGGGGCACGAGCAAGGAGATCTTGCTGTTAACGCCGCGGGAGTATTCGCCAGGCATGTCGGGCCGAGTGAAGACAAGCTCGGCGGCACTTGAGAGAGGAGCCCCGCGCTCATCCTCTATTTTGATATTGAGGCGCGCAGCTCTTTCTCCCATCCGAATTACCGCGCTCGCAGTGGTCTGGCCGCCTTTGACCTGAACCTTGTTGGGGGTTTTCTGGCCTGGGGTGAGAAAAAAGGAGAAGAAGTTGTAGGGGTACCAGTCGCTCTCCTTGAACGCGCTAAGGTAAATACCACCCGCGGGGACGCTGTGGAGCGTAAATCTTCCGTTTTTGTCGGTCGTGGTGTGAATCTGGTCGCGCATGTCTCTTTCGGGCAGGCCGTAAACCACGGCGTCGGCCAAGGGTTTGCCCTGATCATCCAGCACAACCCCCTCGATTGTCCCAGTGTCCGGCGGCTGCTTCTCCTGGTGGGCTAAAGGAGCAGTGAGGACAAGCAGGATCACCAGCGAAGCAAAAGGGTTGGGATGCCGACTTGCCGGAGCTGTAGCGACCGTCGGAGCCGCCGAAATGATACCGAGCCACACGATAGGCACTCCTACATTAAGGAGCCGTTAGCACCCAGAGGTGTTGCAAACAGTGTTTGGCGGCCACGAGGTGGACCTTCCGTCCACGGTGACACCGTTGCTGTGCACGGTTCGTGGGGATACCCAGACTTGATTGGTTCCGGAAGTGGCGCACGCAGACCAAGTCGACGTAGCCGAGAATCCGCAGCCGCTGCCTTGGGTAATCCCCGAACCACAAAAGTTCAGGGACACCGTCATCGTATCCAGAAACTGTCCGGTGCCACAGACAGAGCATCCGGTCGACCCGGTGGGCGCGCAGGCGGCCGGGATGGGGGATCCGTTACCGCAGCTGTTCGTCGGGTTGTTCGGCGATAGCGTTTCCACGACCGACGAATTTTGTGCGTCCGCCTGGCCATTGTTATCGATGACTTGCATTAGCATCTGGCGAACATAAACACCCGTGGTGGGGCACGCTGCGGGATAGCCTCCTTGATCTTCCACAACCGTGAGGTGGTCCGGGACAGGATTCGTATTGTCGTTGCCGCTGCAGTTGTATGCCTTCAAAGGGCAGCGCTGGGGCACGTCGTTGCTGTTTAGGTCGCCGTGGCTTTGCGAGGTCGTGGAGCCGATACCGACGCCGGTGTGAGTGCCGTAGTAGTCCGCAGTGGCGATGGACGAGTTGCCGGTGGTCCAGGAGCCGTAGAACGAGCCGCTTACGTCTTCGAGGTCGCCGCCGTCGCACTCGTTCAGAGCCTGCACGCCCTGGTCGGCAGCGCCCTGGTCAGGGATGGGGAGCGGGTCGTACCAGAAGCCGTAGCCGCTGGTTGCGTAGCCGCAGCAGAGAGCGCAGCCATAAGTGGCACTTCCATAGGTCTTGTCGTAGATGACCTTACCCTCGAACAGCGTTCCGGCTCCCTTGTTGGATATCTCACGGACTTGGTAGGAGCCGGAGGCAAGGTTTGCGGGAAGGGTGTTGCCGTTCTTGTCCGGGGTTTGCTGGCGAATCAATTTTCCGATATCGATCCACATCTGGTCGTCCGGCTGGAGCGTCTGGTCGACTTCGTAGCTTTTCGTTCCCTGATTATAGAAGATTCGGAAGGCGACGGTGACGGGCTGCGTGCCGCCGTTCCCGGCGGTGATGATGGAATCGTGGTAGGCGTCGTATTCCCACATGCCGCCTTCCCACTCGAATGTAAGCTGATCGGAGAACGGAGTTTGGGCGCCGTAACGCAGGGTGCTGTCGTAGCTGGCAGCCACGGCGACAACTTCGTCGGGATTCGAGTTCGTGACCAGCGTTACGGATGTCCAGTTGGCCGCCGGGGGAAGAGTTCCCGCAGTCTGCAGCGCGGCGACATCAATCTGTTGGGTTTGATATGGAGCGAGCTGGAGGGACGGCCCCGCGACTTTCCCAGATGCCGTGCTTGTGCGCCAGTTGAACTGGAGCGATGCAGTTAGGGGCTTGGCCGTCGTGTTGCGAATGAAAAGCAGCGGGTGAAGCGTGGTGCCCGCTGGGAAGCCAAGAGCCGGATCGGGATTGGAGAGCGCGAGCATCGGCGCACGGAGGGTCCAAATGCCGGTTGCGGCATAGTCGCGTTCCTGCATCGTCGCGTTCGGATCGTAATCAAACATTTTCAAGATCGCCGAGAATCCGGCACCGTCGTCGAACAGGAAATGCAGAGTGTCCAACGATCCGGCATATGCACTGGCCGAGATCTTGACTCCTCCGAAGGAGCCGGCAAAGCCGGCAGACTGCACGAGGCTCCGCATAGAGTAACGAAGAGTTTGATGCGGCGGGAGGGAGATGCTTTGCCCGTTCTGGTGCCCGGCGGCGTCATAGATCGATAGGCTGAGGGGAATTGCGTTATCCCCGCGATTCGTCAGAATTAAATAATCGCTGGCTGTTGTTTGCGGGAGCCACCAAACGCCCTCGCGTCCACCTGCCTGCACGGTCTGCCATTGGCCCGCTGCGTCCACATGAAGTGCTATTGGGTGTCCGGGGCGGCGAAGCATCATCGCAGCGTAGAGGGAGGCAGCGGTGGGAGAGCTGTAACGAAGTACGACCGAGCCCCACGCTCCCACGAGCTGCGGCGCATTGGCAGCGGCAATGGCGCTATCGAGATCGACGGAGGCGACCTGCTGCGGCATGATCGTGACCGCTGCAAGCGCCGTCTCGGCGCCGCCCGGCAGGCGGAGCGCCGGAGTGACCATGAGATTCTGGCGAGTGTTGTTCCGCAACTGTAACTCGCTGGTCCACCCGGTTTCCGTTGTCCAGTAGGCGAGAAATTGCTCCTGCGCCACGGCAGGAAGGCTGGAAGGCGCGGGGAAGGTCTTCGTCTTTGAAGGCGGTGGCGCGGTTTGCGCGACGGCAATCTGGGCCAGCGCTGCAGACAGCGTCAGAAGGAGAGCCCAGCAGCGGACCAGGCGATTACGCGAGCCAAAGTGGTTCGACCAACTGGCTTCGGAGAAAAAGCGGAAAACCCCGGGCCCAGAGGGGATGTTTCCATGACCGCCTCCAAGGGAGTTAATTACTAGTTAAGTACTACATAGCTTACCAAGCGGACCGAGTAAGCGCAATACAGTGAACACTGTATTTCGGAGAGCAGACGAGGCGAAAGCCGAGCGCGGCAAAAAGGCGAGAGTCGTATTTCCCAATACGGGAATAAACCGGCGCGACTGCGGCGGCAAGCGAAGATGCCGCGCTGAAGGCCGCGGCGCTACGTTCAAACCTGGAATCAAAAGCGTCCGGGACAAGCGAGCGGCGCGCGCGGGTGCGGGTTAGCCGAGGATGGCGTGGCTGATCTTCTGCCAGTAGGGCAGGTTGTGGGTGAACGTGTACACCACGAAAATCTGGCCGAGCATGAGGAGCGGAAGCGCGTAGCGGTACACCGGGTGGACGCGCCGGTTGACGATCAGGTCGCGCGCCACTCCGAGCAGAATCAGCAGGTCCACGCCGACGTAGAAGTACGGTTGCGGCAGAATGCTGGGCGGGAAGCGCCCGAAGGCCGCGGACGTAACGGCGCACGTGGCGATGAAGATCGAGCGGCGGTGGAACTCCGGCTTCTTTCGCCAAAGGACGGCGAGCGCGAAGAAAGTGCCGAACGAAGCCATGTCCCAGAGCGGAGCGATGAGAAACGCCGGCGCTTCCGGGCCCGCGTGCAACTGGCGAATATGGAAACGCGTCATGATGATGGCGGTGGAGACGCCGAGGACCGCCATCGAGGCGCCGAGCGCGGCGCCGAACCAGCCTGTCAGCCGGTGCACCTTCACGTTGTGCGTCTGAATCAGCGCAGACTGAAAAATGAAGAAGAACAGCCATCCGACGAAAACCGCGCCATGAAACCACAATATCAACGGCCGCGGCGGAACCGCGTGGAGAAGATTGTCGTTCACCGTGTGGCTGAAGCCGTACGCGACGATCACGGGCAGCAGCAGCGACATCATGAAATAGAAATGCTTGTCCAGGAAGGGCGCGCGCTTCGCGGCGTGTTTGCTTCCCGCGATTGCGGATCTGATTTCGACTTCTGGCGCAGAGGTGGCGGGCATTTAGCGCGGCATCCTACTACACATTGGACGCGAGTCGTCATGATTCATGGAACAACTGTGACCTTGCCGCGTGAATCGAAGCAAGGTGCCGCCCTGACGCGCAGCGCTGCATTTCTTGGAACCTCGAAAGAAGCGCGGGGCGGGATACAATTCGTGCGGGAGAATCGGTTGAAGGCGAGAAGAACACGATGCCGCCCTGAAGGGTGGCGCTACATTTGCCGCTACGTTGCGGCCGCAGTCATAGGGGTCACGACGGCGCTTGTTGGAGCCGCATCTGCGCCGGCGCGACAGAAGCAAGAGGAGGCGCAGTCGCCGGCAGCGCAGCGGAAACAAGAGGAAAACGAGAAGTCGCCCCGCGCGACGCACTACGTCCGCACGCTGGGCCCGTTCGCGCTCGACGGGCGCAACTTCGCGGTGAAGCTGAGCGTGACGTGCTACAAGGAAACGCCGCACGCCGGCATGTGCAACGAGGACGATCAGGAAGCCGTCCGGTCGCTGAAGATCGAGGACGACGCCGGCAAGACGCGCTTCAGCGAATCGTTTCCGGTCGGGTTCATGCACCAGCTCGAACGGCACGTCGTCGAGGTGACGCTGCTCGAAGGGCGCGAGCATCAGGCGCTCGAAATCGTCGACACGCGGCTGCCGTCGCACGCGAATACGGGAGCGACGATCCAGCTTTTCGGCGTGCGCGATGGCGCGCTGCGAGCGCTCAATGAGGAGCCGCTCGAATTCTACGGCGTGCTCGGCAAGCTGCCGCCGGGCACCGCGAAGAATTCGAAGGCGTTGCTCGCGGGCGACGTGCTGCCGATCTACGTGATGACCAATTATTTCTACGTCGTGTCGCCGGTGCGGATCGACTGGCAGAAATTTCGCGTGGCGCAACAGGAGTCCGGCGAACTCGACGTGGTGCAGCAGCCGCCGTATCAACGGAAGCCGGACATCGAGGGCGACGGCTTCATTCATGTGTATCCGTCGCCGGACGAGAATGCGACGCCGCAGGGTGTGAGCGTCGGTCCGCGGTCGAGCGTTCAGGTGCTGAAGGCGCTGTTCCGCAAAGGGCCGCCCGAGGAGCACGACCGTCCGAGCGACGTGTGGCTGCAGATTTCCGTCGACGGCAAAGTGGGATGGATTCTGGGCCTCGACGATTACACCGCGATCGGGCTGAGCCCCGCGCAGTGAACGCTCTCGGCGGGCTAAGGTTTCACGGTGACCATGACGACGCCGTGGCTCGGCACGGGCGCCTTGAAGCTGCCGGTAAATTTGCCGAGATCCTTGTGCGCCCACAGGTCGCGGACAGCGGCGCTGAGGTGCGCAGGATAGCCGATCTGCTGCCAGTCAACCGATATCTCCTGCTCGGCGGCGCCGCGATTGAGGAGAATCACCGCGCGGCTGCCGTCTTGCATCCGCTTCGACCAGACCTCGCGATCGCCGTCCTTCCACACGCGCGTTCCTTCGCTGCCGAGCGGGTCCTGATCGACGGCAATCACTTCGCGATTCGTGAGAATCGCTTTCGTCTCCGGCGACATCGCCGCCAGATCGTTCCCGGCGATCAGCGGAGCGGCGAGCAAGCACCACAAGCTGAAATGCGCGGCGTCTTCGGTGGTGGTCATGCCGCCGTTCCCGACTTCGAGCATGTCGGGATCGTTCCAGTGTCCCGGCCCGGCGTAGGACTCGAGCCCCACCTGCAGATCGAGAATGTCGAGAACTCCGTTCGAGCAGCAACTGCCATCCGGCCACTTCTGGCGGCCGGCCCAGTGATCCTGAATGTCGCCGGTGGTGCGCCACAAATTTCCGCCGGCCTTTTCGCCCCACAGCCACGGCTTGTGCGTGCCCCACTCGCATAGGCTGAAGACGATCGGGCGCCCGGTCGATTTCAGCGCCTGCGCCATCGTGGTGTACGCGGCTTCGGCGTCTTCGCTTCCGGTGTTGCACCAATCGTACTTGAGGTAGTCGACGCCCCACGCTGCGTACTGCATCGCGTCCTGATACTCATGCCCGCGGCTTGCCGGGCGGCCGGCGCAGGTTTTCACGCCCGCGTCCGAATAAATCCCGAACTTCAGCCCCTTCGAGTGAACGTAATCGGCGAGCGCCTTGATGCCCGAAGGAAATTTCACCGGGTCGGCGACGATGTTGCCGCCGGCGTCGCGGCTCACTTGCCAGCAATCGTCGATGACGACGTACTGGTAGCCCGCGTCTTTCATGCCGCTGCTGACCATCGCGTCGGCGGCGGACTTCACCAGGTCCTCGCTGACGTGGCACTCGAACTTGTTCCAACTGTTCCAGCCCATCGGCGGAGTGAGCGCGACGCCGTCATCGGCGGCAAGCGCCGCGGTTGCGAGCAGCGCGCTCGCGCAGAAGAGCAACAAGATCAGAGTAATTGCATGACGAATCGTCTTCATGGGCGAAGTCCTCTCGGGTGCGTCCCGGCGGGACGAGCTTACTACAATCGGCGAGGTGTAATCGCAGCGGACTGAGTCAGTTCAGCGGGCGGCGCCAGATCTGCTTCGACTGCACGAGCCGCGTGCACGCAATCCATTTCCCGTCGGGCGAAACGACCGGGTGCAGGAGGTTGCCGGAGTCGCGAGTCAACTGGCGGGGCGCGCCGCCGAACGACGGAACAACGAACAGTTGCAAGCGCCCGTCGGCCAGCGCGCTGTAGACGATGGTTTTTCCGTCGGACGTCCAGTCCACGCCGTCATACGTTGTGCCCTTGTAGTCGAGCAGCTTGTCGGCGTGCGAGCCGTCGGCGTGAACGGTCCAGAGCGCGCGGCTATCGCCGCCGCGATTGTCTTCGATCGCGATTTGCAGGCCGTCAGGCGACCACGCCGCCCACGACGCGCTGCGAATCTCTGCCGGAAGCGGCAGCCTCTCGCTCTTCGTCACGCGCCCCATCTCCGGATCGAACGTCAGCACGAAGAGCTTGTCGATTCCCGGCTGCCCGTGTTCCCAGGAGCTAAAGAGCAGCTTCGTCCCGTCGGGTGACCAGAACGCGGGGCCTGTCTCCCAGCCGAAATCCGTAAGCCGAATTTCGGGCGCATGAACGTCGTCGGCTTTCCGCAAATAGATGTCGTCCGTGCTGTCGGCGCTGCCGTATTCGGGCACGGGCTTCGGCGAACGGTGCGAGTGCCACGCAATCCACTTCCCGTCTGGCGACCACGCGGGCGAGAAATCTTCGTGATACCCGGAGACGATCACGACCGGCTGCGACGCCACATTCCCCTGGTCGTCGATCGAGACCACGGCGTCGTCCAGGTCCAGCGGCCAATCCGCCAGCCGCCAGCCGCCGTAGAAATATCCGACGCGCTTGCTGTCCGGGCTCCACATCGGCAGTTCGCCTCCCGGCACGATTTCCCTCGCCTCGCCGCCCGCCGCGGGTACCAGCGCGATCCCGTCGTGATACACGGTCCGCACCCAATAGAGATTCCCGCCCGAAATCGTCGGCGCGACGTTGTCCTGCCCCGCGCTTTCGATCACGCGTTGCCGCGCGCCAGTCGCGAGATCGAGCGAGTAAATCTTCAGCCAGCGGTCCGCATCCGGCTGGTGCCGCTGCTCGTTGTTCGGCGCGCCGTCGCTCGCAAGCGGGAGATAAATCTTTCGCCCGTCGGAAGAGAGGGCCAGGCGGCCCGGCAACGGGCTTGCGTCAAGGTGCGCGGCAACCACTTTCGCAGCGCCGGTGTTCACGTCGATGCGCACCAGTGAGGAATCGCCGACGTTTGGATGAAACAGCAAATCGTAGAAGTAGCTGCCGTCCGGCGAAAACGCCATCGCCGTGATTCGCCCGCCAACGCCGTAGTCGCGGAAGCGCCCGCGCACCTCGAGGAATACCGCCTGATCGGGAGCGTCCGTGCGGTAGTAGGCAAGCTCCGTCTGGTCTTGCGCGCACATCGGAATCGCATCGGCGGGCAACGCAGAGAGTTCTGCGCCGTCGTCCTCCGGGAGAAACCAGCCGTCCTCCGTGAGGCGTTCGCCGAGCCGCGCCACGCCCGTGCCGCAGAAAACCTCGTTGTCGAGGCGGTTCAGGTCACCCATCCGCCGGTACAAATCGTCGGCGCCCGTCTTGAACGAAATCAGGCTCAGGTCGCCCTTCCCGCCGTGCCCGTTGAACAACGCCCACTTTCCGTCCGGCGACACCGTCACCCGCGTCAGCGGGCCTTCGAACCAGCGATTGCTCGGCAACTCGAGGACGAGCTTGTCGTTTGCATTTGCCGGGGGTGCGGCCTGGGGCGCTGCTGGCGGCGCGGCTTGCGCTGCGGCTCCGGATTGCGCGGCCTGGGTGGACTGCGCCTGTTGGGGGTCCGCCGCTTGCTGGGTGGACTGCTGCGTCGACTGGCTCTGCGCAAAGGCCAGCGGCAGGATCCCGAGCAGCGGAATCACGACGCCGGCAATCCGGCGGTTCATCACAAACCTCCAGAATTCAATGATTGCAGGGAGACGCCCCAGGCTAAATTCTACGCGGAAAACTCAGGAGTACTTGTAGAAGCCGCGGCCGGATTTCCTTCCCAGCCACCCCGCCGCCACATATTTCTTCAGCAGAGGACACGCGCGGTACTTCGAATCGCCGAATCCCTTGAACAGCACTTCCAGAATATCGACGCACACGTCCAGCCCGATGAAATCCGCCAGCTCGAGCGGCCCCATCGGGTGATTCATTCCCGTTTTCATCACGGCGTCGACGGCTTCCGGCGTCGCGACGCCTTCCATCACGCAGAACGCGGCTTCGTTGATCAGCGGCATCAGCACGCGGTTCGAAACGAAGCCCGGAGCGTCGTTCACGGCCACCGGCTTCTTTTCGAGCTTTTCGCACAGCGACATCGTCGTCGCGAACGTTTCGTCGCTCGTCGCGAGGCCGCGAATCACTTCCACCAGCACCATCACCGGCACGGGATTCATGAAGTGCATCCCGATGAAGCGCTCCGGGCGGCTGGTTTGCGCCGCCAGTTGCGTAATCGAAATCGAAGACGTGTTGCTCGCCAGAATCACGCCCGGCCGCAACGCCGCGTCCGCTTCCTTCAGCACGCGGATTTTCAGGTCGAGTTGCTCGGGCACCGCCTCCACCACGAAATCCGCCGCGGCCAGCTTCGACGCATCCGTGGTGGCGTCGATGCGCGCGAGCACGGCAGGCTTGTCGGCTTCGGCCAGCTTGCCTTTCTTCACTTCGCGGTCGAGATTCTTGCCGATCGTCTCGAGCCCGCGATCGAGGAACCGCTTCTCCACATCGCGCAGGATCACCTTGAATCCCGACCGCGCGAACACGTGCGCGATCCCGTTCCCCATGGTTCCCGCGCCCAGCACGCCAACCGTCTTGATCGCATCCGCTGCCATCCATCCTCCGTTTGCCGCCAACATTCGTGCTACTCGGGCGGCGTGCCCTCACTGATTTCGCGAACGATCTCCTTCGCGCGCGCCTCCGACGCCGGCAAAACGCGAACGCGCTGCGTCCCGTCGGAGTTGTCGACGACACACCCGATTCCGTTTTCGCGGAGGCAAAGACGCACCAGCTCCGCCATTTCCACGGTTGCTCCGGCCCAAGTCTCGGAAGTCGCGTCCTCTGGATGAAAGTCCTCTGCGATATCATCCGGCGCGGGCGTTTGGCCTTCTTCCTCTTCAGGCTCACCGTCGTCTTCGGGCAACTGCTCAGTGGCGTCGCTACTCTTCGAGAGCTCTCCCGCCTCCGCGCGGCGCCGAACGTCCTCCAGCACGGCCTGGGCGGCGTCCCGGTCGCGCCCGTGCACCAGAATCGCATAGACCGGTTGCGTGAAGTCGAGCAATATCCCGACGTTTCGTTCGCGCTTGTGATACGGGACGTGCGCTGAGTCCAGAGCATCACAAAGAGCGCTCTGGGCCGCCGAGTCAGTGCCGCTCCAGAGAGCGTAGGGGGTGTCGGAATCCTGCGAGCTGGCTGATGGCGCGTCGTCGAGGTTTTCGACGAGATCAACGTCGCAATCCGGGCAGTGGGTGAATCCCAGACGGTATTCGGCTTTGCAGACGGGACAAAACATTCCGCGCAGTTCTAACGCAAAATCCGAAATTGCGCCAGTCGCTCTCGGTTCGGGAGGCCACACCTGCGCGGTTTTGCCGAGGGCTGTCGGGCCTGTCTCTTCGGACCGCGCGTGGAAACCTTGCTATGCCATAACGGGCCGCAATCAGAAGACACGGAAGGCTGCAAACAAAAGCAGTTAGGCACGCCTTCTATCTCTCCACCGCCAGCGCCACGGCATTGCCACCGCCAAGGCAGAGCGCCGCGATCCCGCGCTTCAGCCCGCGCCGCTGCAATTCGTAGAGCAGCGTCACCAGCACGCGCGCGCCCGACGCGCCAATCGGATGCCCCAGCGCGACCGCGCCGCCGTTCACGTTCACTTTCGCGGGATTCAGCTTCAGCTCGCGCGTCACGGCAATCGCCGCCACGGCGAACGCCTCATTCAATTCGTACAGGTCGACGTCCTTGTCGCGGTCCCAGCCCGTTTTCGCGAGCAGCTTTTCCACCGCGTCCACCGGCGCCATCATCACCCACTTCGGCTCGACGCCACTCACGGCCTGCGCAATGATTCGCGCCATGGGCTTCTTGCCCAATCGCGCGGCGTTCTCCTCGCTCGTCACCACCACCGCCGCCGCGCCGTCATTCGTTCCCGGCGCGTTCCCTGCCGTCACGGTGCCGTCCTTCTTGAACGCGGGCCGCAGCTTCGCGAGCGCCTCCATCGACGTATCTTCGCGCGGCGATTCGTCCGTTTTGACCACCACCGGCTCGCCCTTTTTCTGCGGAATCGCCACGGGCACGATCTGCTCGCCGAAGAAGCACGACTTGATCGCGCGCACGGCCTTCTGATGGCTCTCGAGCGCGAACCGGTCCTGCTCCTCGCGCGAAATCTTGTACTTCTCCGCCACCAGCTCCGCCGTCTGCCCCATGTGGTAATTCTCGTACGCGTCCCACAGACCGTCCGTGATCATGGAATCGTAGATTTCCTGGTTGCCCAGCCGGAAGCCCGTTCGCGCGCCCTTCAGCAGGTACGGGCAGTTCGACATCGACTCCATCCCGCCCGCCACCACCATTTCCGATTCGCCGAGCGTCACCGCTTGCGCCGCCAGCGCGACGGCCTTCAATCCCGAACCGCACACTTTGTTGATGGTCATCGCTGCCACGCGCGCGTCCAGGCCCCCTCGTAACGCCGCCTGCCGCGCCGGATTCTGTCCCAGCCCCGCCTGCACCACGTTGCCGAGGATGGTTTCGTCGACCGCCTTCGGCTCGATGCCCGCGCGCCGGACCGCTTCCGCGACAGCTTTCGCGCCGAGCTCCGTCGCCGCCAGCGGCGCAAGCCCGCCCATGAATTTCCCGATCGGCGTCCGCACCGCGCTCAAGATCACCGGCTCTCGCATGGAATTTCCTCCGAGGCAAGCGCCACTACTGGAAAACTCAGTATAGGCGCGGCCCATAACCCGGTCAATTCGACGGCGGAACCAACGAATACTGCCAGTCATTGAAAAACTCAACAAACAACAAATATTTCAACAGTCTTGACCCGTTCGGTCCGCCTGTGTGGCTGCCGGAAGCAGGATAAGTGCTTTACCGCCAACGCCGGCTCCTTGCCCAGGTGAGGCAACGCGTTCGGCGCGGGAATTGCTTGTATTACCGTGCACGCTGATATGCATGGGTCGGCTCAGCTTGACACTGCTGGGACCGCTGGCATATCGTGCCGTGCCAAGTTGCGACGATCCTCCAGGAAGGGAGATGCTCTATGAAAGCCGCAAAACGCGTTCGAGGCAAGAAGGCCACCAAGCGTCTGAAGAAGAGCAAGAAGATGGAAGCGACGAAGCCGCTCAGCGGTGATGCCTATCGCTTGATTCCCGGCATCAACACGCAGACGAGCATCAAGCCGATCCTCGGCGATGCGTACAAAATCATCTAACCGTTCCGTTTTCACAGGCGATCCAACGCTGGGGGGTGGCTCCCGGAAACGGAAGGCACCCTTGCAGTGTTCCCGCCCGTAGTCCTCAAGCGCCTTTATTTTTCGATCACAAAGTCGCCAAGGACCAGGCAGTCCATCTCGCTCCTGCAAAAGGTGCTGTAGGCGTTCTCCGGAGTGTTCACGATAGGCTCACCCTTGAGGTTAAAGGAAGTGTTCATCACCACCGGAACGCCGGTCGCCTGCCCGAACTTTTCAATCAGCCGGTAATAGCGAGGATTTTGCTCTCGGAAGACCGTCTGCAGCCGGCCAGTGCCATCCACGTGCGTCACCGCCGGCAGCACCTTCTGCTGGTCCTCCTTCACCGGCGCGACGTATAGCATGAAGCGCGCCGGAAAATGCCGCGCGGCATCGGGCAGATCGAAGTAAGTCTCCGCGCATTCCGCGAGGACCGAAGGCGCAAACGGCCGGAACGGCTCGCGGAACTTGATCTTCGTATTCACGATGTCCTTCATCGCGGGATTGCGTGCGTCCGCCAGAATGCTTCGGTTGCCGAGCGCGCGCGGTCCCCACTCAAAGCGTCCCTGAAACCAACCGGCAACCTTCCCTCGCATCAAGCGTTCGACCACCCACTCGAGCAATTCGTCTTCGTTCCGAATCAAACGGTGCGCAACATTGTTCTTCCCGAGGAATGAGCCGATTTCGTCGGGAGAGTAGCTTTTGCCCCAAAATGCATGGTCCATCTGGAACGAACGCGGCTTTCCCAGGACCGTGTTATAGACCCACAGGGCTGCACCGAGGGCTCCGCCGTCGTCGCCCGCGGCGGGCTGAATGTAGAGCTCTTCAAACGGAGTCTCGCGCAGGATCCGCTGATTCGCCACGCTGTTCAGCGCCACGCCGCCGGCCATGCACAGCCTCTTGAGCCCGGTTTCGCGATGAACCTGCCGGGCCATGCCCAACAACAGGTCTTCCGTCACGCGCTGGATGCTGCACGCGACGTCCGCGTAGTGCTGGTTGAGGCGCGCGGCTTCGTCGAAATCGGCCGGGCGGGTGCCGAAATATTTGGGGAAGCCGGTAGCTTTGGTGAAGAAGGGCATGTCGCGCGGGCGCGGCTCGCCCAGGAGAGAGAGAATCCTCCGATTGAACATTCCTTCCGTCGAATAGTGGTAGCAGAAGTAGTCCATGTCCAGCGTGAGCGAACCATCCTCGTTCTGGTCAACGAGTTCCCGGACCTCGTCGACATAACGGGGCTCACCATAGGCCGCCATGCCCATCACTTTGTACTCGCCCTCGCCGATTTCGAAGCCCAGGAAGCTCGTGAACGCGCTATACAGCAATCCCAGCGAATGCGGGAACTTCATTTGCCGGGTCAGCTGGATCTGATTTCTGCGGCCGGCGCCGTACGTGGCGGTCACCCATTCGCCGACTCCGTCCACCGTCAGGATGGCCGCCTCATCAAAGGGGGAACAGAGAAAGGCGCTGGCCGCGTGCGACACGTGATGCTCGCAGAAAAGAATCTTGTCTTTGTGGATTCCAAGTTCCGCGGCCAGCGTCCTCGCCACCCAGAACTTGTTCATCAGCCAGTTCGTCACAACTTCGCGGAACACCTTCCGCGAGTGCGGGTAGGTCTGCAGGATGCTCGCCGCGATTCGGCTCAGCTTCCGGTGCGGCTTTTCGTAGAAGACTACGTAATCGAGCTCAGAGCCCCGGATGCCCGCCGTTTCGAGGCAGAACTGAATGGCACTTCGAGGGAAGCCAAAGTCGTGCTTGACGCGCGAAAAGCGCTCTTCCTGCGCCGCCGCAATCAGCTTTCCGTCCCGCAGCAGGGCCGCGGCCGCGTCGTGGTAGTAGCAGGAAACTCCCAGGATATCCATCTGCTATGGCTTTCGCGCCGACTGGATATCGAACACTTCGTCGGGGCGATCCAGCCATTCAGCGGGGAGGTTCTTGACGCTGAGGGTGTCGGTAAACAGGAGAAAAAAGACTCCGAACGGAAGCAGGAAGACAAAGTAAAGAACCGCCAGGAGAGCCCGCACTGAAGACGCGCGAACCTGTGAAGGCAGATGCTGACAGCGTTTCCCGATCTGCTCAAGCCAACGTGCTTTCAGCATTCGCCTCAGAGCTCACACAAAGAGAACGACGTATATCACCACAGACCGGAGAATTTCAATCACGGGATAGGTGCCCGCGCCCCGGTCAATAATTCGACGGCGGCTTCGGTTCCGTCGGTCGTGGGCGATGCCAGCGGTGTGAAAAAGCCCCTCCTTTGGAATAATCGGGCGTATAATCCCGGCCCAGCGAAAGGCCCAAACGGGCAATCCGCCTTCTTCGGCCCCCGCCCGAAGCCGGATTCTTCGACCGAGGAGAGGACATGCACCCAAGTACCAGGAACCTGGCGTCAGTTTTCGTGTCCGCCCTGATGTTGCTTGTCGTTCTGGCGCTTGTACCGATTCCGGCTCACGCCGACACAGCGTACGCTCAAACGAACCTTGTCTCGAACTCTTCCGGCGCGACGACTACGGATCCCAGCCTCGTCAATCCATGGGGCATCTCGGCGAGCGCGACGAGCCCGTTCTGGGTCTCAGACGAAGGCACCAGTGTCGCCACCCTCTACCAGGGCAACGGCACACAAGTGGCTCTCGTTGTCTCCATTCCTTCCTCTGACCCGACCGGGCAAGTCTTCAATTCGGCCGGCTCGAGCAACTTCAACAGTGACGCCTTCCTCTTCGCGACACTCTCAGGCGACATTGACGGCTGGAGAGGAGCTCTCGGGACCAATGCTGAAATAGAAGTGCTGGGCCAGGGCGCGTCATACACGGGACTCGCCTTGGCGAACAACGGCTCCGACAATTACCTCTACGCAGCGAATTTCGCATCCGGGGCAATAGACGTTTTCTATAAGAGCTTTTCTCGGACATTGCTCCCGGGCGGCTTTCTCGATCCAAATCTGCCGGCCGGATACGCGCCGTTCAACATCCAGAACATCAACGGCAAGCTGTATGTCGAGTACGTGCAGGTCGACTCGATCACTCACCTTCCCGTGCCCGGCACCGGCATCGTCGACGTGTTCGACGCCAACGGCAATCTTCTCCAGCGTCTCGCCACCGGCGGCGCCCTGAACGACCCGTGGGGCGTTACCCTGGCCTCCTCTAACTTCGGCCAGTATTCGAACGACTTGCTGATCGGAAACTTCGGCAACGGTGAAATCAACGCGTATGACCCCGTCACCGGCGCCTTCCTCGGCACGCTGGAGGATGTCAGTGGGAATCCGATCGTCAACAGCGGCCTCCTCGCGCTGGAATTCGGAAACGGCTATTCGAACGCCGACCCGAACGCGTTGTACTTCACCGCCGGGACCTCCCTGACGGGATCGGGAACTGGACTGTTCGGCGACATCACCGCGACCGACAAAACCACGCCGGCCCCCGAACCTGGCACCCTGGTGATGATTGGCGGTGGTCTGCTTGGCTTGATGGGCGCGCGCCGTCGGAACGTCTGAAGCCGGTCTCCCGTCGGCCGGTCAATTCGTTCCCGAATGGCGTCGCCACCGCAAACAAAAAGGGCCGCGCTTTACGCGCGGCCCCTCAGGAATTGGCGACTTGTGTCGTTACTGCTTGTCGTAAACCGCCGTGGTCGACATCTTCATGCCCTTCGCGTCCGTGGCTGTGGACGTAACCGTGCGCGTCTTGCCGTCGTCAGCGGAAACGACGACACGCGTGGTCTGGGTCACCTTGCCGTCCTTCTTGCCCGCAATGGAAAGGGTGTGGCTGTTGACCTTCTTGTATGCCCGCGTGTCGATCGTCGGATCACCGGTTACAGGGTAATCCTTGCCGTCGTACATTCCCGTCCACTCGCTGTGGTAAGGCTTGCCGTCGGCATCCGTTCCGTCGATTGCGACTGTGACCTTGTCCCCTGCAGCTGTGTAGACCACCGTGGAGTTCTTTTGCCCTCCCGCGGTGAGTTTGGATTTCGCTTCGTTTAACTTCCAGGTGCCTATGAACGCGTCGCCGGCCGCGTAGCAAGCTACAACGGCAACAAACAACGCAGCACAGGCCGCGACCAATGCCTTTTTCTTCATCTAAGCTCCATTCTGGCTGGCTTTCGGACTACAGGTGACGCGAGTGTACATCAGAACGGCCCCCGCAAAACTTCTTTCTTCGCCCACAGCCGGAATCGCGGCCCAGCGTGCACCCGGAAGCCTCGCGCCGAATTCAAGTCCGCGAAAACGCGGCGTGGTAAGCTTTGCGGATGGTGTTCACCAAACGCCTTCGCGAGGGAGTCCGCCGCGGCGAAATCACGTGCAGCGTCCGCATCTGGACGCGCCCTCACGTCAAAGTAGGCGGGCGATACCCAATGGAGCAAGGCTGGATTGAAGTCGATTCGATCGAGCCAATCGCGTTCCCGGACATCACGCCGGAGCTGGCGCGCGCGTCGGGATTTCTCGGCGTCCTCGACCTGCTGAAGATCGCGAAGCACGGCAGCGGCAATAACATCTACCTCGTTCGGTTCCACTACATCCGCTCGCGCGCCAAGCGCGCGCGCCGACGTAATTCTTCCTAGCCTCCCGGCCATTCCCTGCTGATTGAACCGGACGAAGAGCCGCGGCGCCGCTCTGGGCCATCTGGCCTTTCGTACAAGTATCTCCAAAGCCACAAACTCGCCCCGAAGCCTTGCCGCCGAGACTGTGTCACGCCCAAAATGGAAGCACCATGAAAACCAACAACCTGCGCGCCCTGTTCCTTTTTGTGCTCGCCGCTGCCCTCTCTGGACCCTGCTTTGGCCAGCAGCGCGTCTTCAAGTGGCTTCCGGCGAATGACGAGAGCGTCCGGCTCGATCCCGCCAACTATCATGCGGGACGCACGTACCGGCCCACCGCTCCCGGCGGCAACATTCACGTGGACATCCAGGCCGAAAAACCGGTCACGATCTTTCTGGCCGACGCCGACGAATGGAACGACGCCCTGCAGCACCCCGAAAAGATCGCCGGCCTTCGCCAGTTGTGTCCCTCGCAGCATGTGACCCAGACCACCTACGTCTGCGAGCTGCCCGCCGAGGCCATGACACTCATTATCTTCGACGAACGAAACAATCCCGACCGCGCGGTCTTCGCGGGGCTCGGCGCAGTTCTCAATCCCGAGAACAAGACGGATCGAGCCGCCGGCGCAGGCATCGCGACCATGCTGACCGGGCAGGGCTCCGTCACGCATCGCTTCATGTCTCCCAACGATGTTCACGTCCAGTATTACAGGTGGGATTGCGTCGAGAACTGCGTGCAACCCGAACTTCAGTGGATCAGTCGCGTCAAGGAAAAGTATGAACTCACTTCATTTCTCAAAGTGTATGGCGGGTTCGTCCCCGACCACGACGCCGACCAGGTCAGCATCAAAGTCAAATCGCCGGTGCCGATGATGGTTGCCATGCTCCCGTCGCAAGTCGCGAACCAGTTGCACTCCAATCCGGGTGGGCTCGAATCGGCGCTCCAGAACAGCCCCTGCCAGCAGCGCGGCGTCCAGAAGCTGGAGTTTCAGTGCACGTTCAACTCTGCCGATGGCCCCCAATCACTCGTCATCGGTCCCGAGCCCGGCGGGAGCGTCCCGAATCACAAGAAGGCCGAAATCGAGATGCTGGCGGTGCAATGCGTTGCCAATTGCGCCCTCCTGACGGACAAACACTGATGGCGGGATCGTTCCGCCTCCAAGCCTGACCCGAGGCTGGGCGAGCACTGCGGAACGCAGCTATATCGCCACGGGAGTGGCCGTTACTCGGGCCCCTGTCGTCTCCTTTTCGGTGCCGTTAGGCTCTTCTCTGTGCGCTCGGTGCCTCTGTGGCAAATTCCCGTTCTAATCGCAACACGTGTATCGATTAGAATGCTGTAACCCGCACAGCCGCCAAGGCTTGCGGACGCGCTCGCGAAATGCGATTTGCATCGCATGATAAAATGGCCTCGATGACGAACGCGCAACCGAATCCGATGCTGATCGTTGCGGCAGCCGGCCCGCGAGGCCGGCGTGGCGGGGTGCGCCGCTAGCCTCGCCCTTCCGACACAGAATCCCCCCATTTTCAAATTTCTAATCGCAACAGTCGCGGATTAGAATCATCGCTATCTTGTTGGAAACAAAGGCTGCTGGCTTTTTCTAATCGCAACAAAACGCCCTTTTCCGGGTTCCCGACTTCGTTCGCCTTATATTCGCCCTGCCAAAACTCTGGTACAATGCCCGGTCGGGCCGCTTTCATGGCGTCCACTTCCAATTCGCACGAAGCCTCGGAGTCCGGCTTCCCCCTGAACCCCGAGCAGCGCGCCGCCGTCCAGCACGGTGACGGTCCCCTTCTCGTCGTCGCCGGCGCCGGTACCGGCAAGACGCGCGTCATCACCGAACGCATCCGCTACCTGCTCGAATCGAATCCGGATCTGGCCGGCGAAAACATCCTCGCGCTCACCTTCACGGACAAGGCCGCGAACGAGATGAAATATCGCGTCGTGAAGGCCATCGGCGAGCGCGCCGAAGGCGTGTGGCTCAGCACGTTCCATGAATTCTGCCTCCAGAAAATCCTCCGCTCGGCCAATTCCAAGGTCGAGCCGCTGGACGAGCTGGACCACAAAATCCTTCTGCGGCGGAATATCGGCCGGCTCGAACTCAAGTATTTCTGGCGGCTTCAGGATCCGAGCGAGTTCCTCGCCGACTTCGTCACTTTCTTCTCGCGCTGCCAGGACGAGCTCGTTACCCCGGACGATTACCGGCGCTTCGTCGAGAGCCGGCGCGCAGACCTCGAAACGCATAAGAAGGCGCTCCAGCCCGACGAGCTTGCCATCGCCCGCGAAGAGCTCGAAAAGCAGGAAGAGCTCGCGCGCGCCTTCTGCGTCAGCGAGCAGTTGCTGCGCGAGCGCAACCTGACCACGTTCGGCGCGCAGCTGGCCGACGCGGTGGCGCTGCTCCAAAAGGATGAAGAGCTGCTGGCGCAGATGCGCAGCCAGTACCGCTACATCCTCGTCGACGAATTTCAAGATACGAATATCGCGCAGCTCGAGCTTCTTTGGCTTCTCGCCGGCGACCGCCGGAACATCATGGCCGTTGGCGACCACAACCAGGCCATCTACCGCTTCCGCGGCGCGTCGTACGGAAGCTTCACGATTTTCCTCAAGCGGTTCTGCGGCGTGCGCTCGCTCGGGCCCGGTCCCGGAACGCGCGACCTGGTTCTCCGGCTGGCGCAGAACTACCGCTCGACGAAACGCATCCTCAAAGTCGCCGACGCCGTCATCCGCAACAACGAGCAATCGCCGCTGCTTCCCGAGAGTCGGCTGACGACCGAGAATCGCGAAGGCGAGCGGATTCGCATCGTCGAATTCGGCGATGCATTCGAAGAGGCGCACTGGGTGGCGTCCGAAATCGACGGCCTGCATGAATCCGGCGCGCCCTGGCACTCCATGGCCGTGCTCTATCGCAAGCACAATCACCGCGAGCCTCTGCTCGGCGCGCTGCAGCGCCGCGGCATTCCGTTCGTCATTCGCAAGCTCTCGATTCTTTCGAGCACGGTCGTGCGCGATCTGCTGGCGTGGCTTCGGCTCATCGGCCAGCCCTCCGACAACGTCGCGTGCGCTCGCGTTCTGGCCGCGCCGTACTGGGGGCTCGAACCGCGAGATCTGGTGCGTCTCGCCGAGCGCGCGGACAAGAATCATCGCCGTCCGCTTTCCGACGAAATCGAATCGGACGAAAACCAGCAGCAGTTCCCGCGGCTCAAGGAGCTTGGGGATCTGCTGCAGCGCCTGCGCCAGAGCGCGCGCCGCAAGACCGCCGTCGAACTGCTCGACGAATTGATTGCGGCGCTGGAGATCGCGCCGTTGCCGTCGGAAGCGGATCGCTACTACATCGACCGCTTTGCCAGATTCATCCAAGAATGGCAGCGGAAAAACGATCCGAACCGGCTGCGCGATTTTCTCGAGTACCTCTACTATTTTGGCGAGGCCCGCGGCGACATCACGCTCGAAGACCATCCGGCGGAGGACGCCGTCGAGCTGATGACCGTGCATGCGGCGAAGGGCCTCGAGTTTCCGCACGTTTTCGTCCTGCGCCTCTCGCGGAACGAATTCCCTTCCTCGCAGCGGCGCCCGTTCTTCGAGTTCCCTGCCGACCTGATGAAGGAGGAGAGGCCCGAGGGCGACTTCCACATCCAGGAAGAGCGCCGGCTTTTCTATGTGGCGCTCACACGGGCAAGAATGCGGCTCACGCTCTCGGCGGTGATCAACAAGAGAAAACGCCAATCGCAATTTCTGGAGGATTGCCTCGAGTCGCAGAAGGCGCGAAATCCGGACACGCAGCAGCTATCGCCCAAGGTTCTCGTGCCGCCCGCAGAGGAGTCCGCCGGCCCCGCGCCCGATTCCGCCGACCCGTCGTACCTGTTCAGCGGACTCCGGGAAGATACGCGCGCGTACTCGCGCGTCGCGCTGTGGGCGAAGGCGTTTCATCCTCCGCGGCCCGAGCCGCTGCAATTGAGCGCCTCCTCGATCAGCGCGTACCGGAGCTGCCCGATGAAATACATGTTCCAGTATCTCTGGAGCATCCGCGGCGGTCCGCACGCGCAGGCCACGTTTGGCAGCGTGATGCACACCACGGTCAAGGAATTCGTCGCGGACCTGCGCGAGCGCCGTAAGGTTCCGTTCGAGGACGTGCTCGCGATTTACGGCCGCGAGTGGTCGTCAGCGGGATTTCCGGACGCCTACCACGAGGAGGAATATCGCAAGGCCGGGCGCGAGCAGCTGGAGGCGTTTTATCGAACCTATTCGGCCGCGCCGGCGGACGTGGTGCATCAGGAGAAAAGATTCGAGCTGCCGCTGAAGCACGAAATTATCGTCACCGGCCGCATCGATCAGGTGAACCGCATCGGCAAGAATGAATACGAAATCGTGGATTACAAGACGGGCCGGCCGAAGGATCCGAAGAAGGCGGCGGACGATCTCCAGCTCGGCATCTACGCGCTCGCGGCGCGTGAAATTCTGGAGCTCGAGCCCTCGCGCCTCATCTTCTACAACCTAATGACGAACTCCGCTGTCGCCACCACGCGCGACGCGAAGGCGCTCGCCGCCGTCAAACAAACAATCAACGAAGTGGCGGACTCGATTCGCGCGCGGGACTTCCCGCCGAATCCGGGCTATGGCTGCGGGACGTGTGATTACAAGCCGCTTTGTCCCGCGCACGAACAGTTGGTTTCCATTCGCCCCGCAATGCCGAAACCGAAAACAGGGATGCTCTTTTGAACTTGGAAATCCCCGGACAAATGTCCACGCCGAAAAGAAAACGGGGCGGCTGCTTTCGCTACCGCCCCGTTCGTTTGAAAGCCCTGAGCCGAACTCAAAGCCTCAACTGGTTCCGCGCATGAACTACAGTGAAGTTTCTCCCGCGAGAAAAACGCGAATCGAATCTCGAACCGCGCTTCACTCGCCTCGTTCATCTATAAATGCGCTGGCGGTTGAAGTCAAGAAGAAAAACTTTCGCCGCGATTGCGGACGCGAAACACTTTCTCGCCGCGCTTCAGTGCGCGACGCCCAGCGAGCTCTGATAGTAGCCTTCGCGCGCCGAGACGTTCAGGTCCGGACGCTTCACGCGCACTTCGATCGAGTGGTAGTCCTTGGTCTTGTCGGCGCCGTGCGGGGAGAACGTAAGCGTGTACTGGTTGCGCGCTTCTTCCGTCACCGACGAATACAAACGGTCGAGGTCATCCTCTTTCGAAGCGTAGAACGTGTCGCCACCCGTTTCGAACGCGTATTTGTCCGCCTGTCCGAGCCCGTGCTGCAACAGCGATTTTCCGGGAATTGTGTGCGACACGGAAATCGAATACACGGAAATGTCCGCGGCGAGAAGCGACCGCAGCGTTTCCGCGTACGTGTGCTCGTTGTGCCGCGAGTTGCTGCTGTCCGAGACCAGGAAAATGATTTTGCGCCGGTCGCGGCCCCGGCTTTTCAGCATCTGGCCCGCCGCGAAGATGGCGTCGTCGAGCGCGGTGTTGTTCGCCGGGCGCGCCGAGCCGTGAATCGGCACCCCCTGCGCGCTCGGCAGCGACTGGCCGTTGATCACGGGGCCCGCCGTCGTGGGATCCGCCACCATCGCCGTCGAGCGCGAACCGAGCTCCAGCCGCTTGAGCTTCGTGAAAAGGTCGTCGTTGTTGTTCGAAAAGTCCGACACGACGTCCTGATATTCCTCGTAGGTCATCACCGCGGCTTCGTCGCTCGGCCCGAATCCCGCCGAGATGGAAACCAGGCTTCTCTGCACCTGCTCGGCCTGCTTCGTCGTCAGGTTGTTGTCGATCAGCACCACGGCCGAGAGCGGGAAGGGATTCGAGTCGAACAAGATGATCTTCTGCTCGACGCCGTCTTCGTACACCCGGAATTCGTCCTGTTCGAGCCCGGCGACGAGGTCGCCGCGGCTGTCCTTCACCGTCACCGGAACGATGACGAGTTCCGTGCGCGACACGATGCGCGTGCGCGTGTCCTGCTGGGGCGGCGCGGGCTGCTGTTGCGGAGGTACACCGGGGGTGGCATGCTGAGGAGCCGTGGCTTGCGCGCCCGCCGGAACGCTGAGGAGCAGGAGCGCCACTGATGCAAAAAGGATTCGAGTCATGAGGACCTGCGGCTGCGTGTTAGCAAGCGCTTTTCCGCGTCTGTGCATCGGTCGGCTCGGTGTCTTCACCCGAACATCCACCCGGTCGTTCGGCGCATCGTACTTCTCGGAACGGCGTCCATGGAGAATTATACAATGCGATTGACCCGCGTTGCTGCAGTGACACTGGCTCTGGCCGTCGCGAGCTATGCGGCGCTCAACGCGCTGGCGCCGAGCGCGTCCGGTGCGCCGCCGCAATCCACCGCCGGCCCCATGCATCCCGGAGGCGCCGGGCAACCGCAGGAGCGGCCGGCACCGCCTCCGCAACAGCAGCAGCCGCCGGAATCGTCGCAAACTCTGAAGGTTCAAACCAACCTTGTCAACGTTTTTGTGACGGCGCGCGACAAGCACAACGGCGTCATCTCCGACCTGGGCAAGGATGACTTCAAGGTTTACGAGGACGGCCAGGAGCAGAAAGTTGCCTTCTTCGCGAAGGAAGCGGACATGCCGATCACGCTCGGCATCCTGATCGATACGAGCGGCAGCATGCAGAATATCCTAGGCGCCGAGCAGGACACCGCCTCGCGTTTCGTGCACGAGATCATGCGCAAGAAAGACGAGGCCATGATCATCAGTTTCGATTTCGACCTCAACCTGCTGGCGGACTTTACGGAAGACACGGCGGTTCTCGAGCGCGCGATTCGCACGGCTCAGATCAATGCGGTATCGAGCGGCGGCGTCGTCACTCCCAGCACGGTGCCGACGGGCAGTAACGGCGGCACCGATCTGTACGATGCCGTCTACGCCGCGTGCCACGATCAGCTGTCGGGCGAAGCGGGCCGCAAAGCGATCATCCTCCTGACCGACGCGGAAGACACCGGCAGCAAGCTGACCATGCAAGACGCAATCGAGTCTGCGCAACGCTCCGACACTGTGATTCATGTCCTGCGGCTCTCCGACGAACCCTTCTACATGAGCATGGGACTCGGATACAGCGGCGCGAGCGTCGCGCGAAAAATGGCCGAGGATACGGGCGGGCGCGAGATTGAAGTCCGCAGCCAGAAGTCGCTCGAAAAAGCCTTTGATCAGATTTCGGAAGAGCTGCGCTCGCAATACTTGATCGGCTACTATCCCACGAACGCCAAGCGCGACGGCACGTTCCGGAAGATCAAGGTCGACGTAAATCGCCCGGACGTGAAGCTGCTCGCCCGCCGAGGTTACTACGCACCGGTCCGCTAGCCGCCGCATCGGTTAAAACACGTTTCGATTTTCCCGCGCTGTTCTCCGTTGGCGCTTGACGCCGCCACCCGCCGGATGTATGTGAGGGAGTCCAATTCAGGCCACACGAGGTGAACGAATGAAACGAAACCGACCGTCCGGCGCAAACTCGAAGAGCGGGATCACGCGGCGCGACTGGCTGGCGGGAACGGGAGCGTCCCTTGCCGCCCTCGCGGCGAACCCGTCTGCTGCCATCGCGCGCGCCGCTTCGCGACAGGAGAGCCAGCCGCAGGAATCGGACGCCGTCAAGGCCGACCGCGCCCGCCGGATGCAGTGGTGGCACGAAGCGCGATTCGGAATGTTCATCCACTTCGGCTTGTACAGCGTGCTGGGACGCCACGAATGGGCGATGGAAGACGAAGGCATTCCCGTTCACGAGTACGAGCAGCTTGCGAAGCAATTCAATCCGGTTCGAAATTCGGCGCGCGCGTGGGCCAAGCTCGCGAAACAAGCGGGCCAGAAATACATGGTGATGACGAGCAAACACCACGAAGGCTTCTGCAATTTCGACACGAAATTGACGAACTACTGCGCGTCCAAGCAAGCCGCGGGACGCGATGTGCTACGCGAATACGTCGAAGCGGCACGCGCGGAAGGCCTGCGCTTCGGTTTCTACTACTCGCTGATGGACTGGCACCATCCGGATGGCGCGCGCTGCGCGACCGACGACGACGCGCGGAAGCGCTTCGTCGAATACACGCACGGGCTGATTCGCGAGCTGATGACGAACTACGGCAAGGTCGACGTGCTTTGGTACGACGTGGATTGGCCGCTCGACCCGAAGGGCTGGGAGTCCGAGGAGATGAACAAGATGGTGTTCGGGCTGCAGCCGGACATCATCGTCAACAACCGCAACGGCCTGCCGGGCGACTTCTCAACGCCGGAGCAGGAGATCGTCTCTGCCAAGAGCGGACGCGCGTGGGAGAGTTGCATGACGATGAACGACAGTTGGGGATTCCAGCGCGCGGACGACAACTGGAAGAGCCCGAAGACCGTGGTGCGGAACCTGGTGGAATGTTCGCGCGGCGGAGGAAATTACCTGCTGAATATCGGTCCGCGAGGCGACGGCTCGATCCCCGATGATTCCGTGCGGATTCTTACGGAGGTCGGGCAGTGGATGTCGCGCAACTCCGAGACGATTTACGGGGCGGATGTCTGCCACGTGGGCAGCTCGAATTTCGCGGGGTTCACGCGCAAAGGCAACACGCTCTACATGCACGTCCACTTCTGGCCGGGAGACACGGTGGCCCTCGGCGGACTTACCACTGCCGTGAAATCAGCGAGACTCTTTGCCACGAACGAGCCGGTGAAATTCGAACAGGAAAAGTTCCGTGTACGGTTCATGGGCCTGCCCAAGGAGCCGCCCGATCATCCCGTAACGACGATCGCCATCGAATGCGAGTCCGAGCCGATGCAGGATACGAGGGCCGTTCGCCGCGACAGGCCGCGCGGAGGCGTGGGAATCTGACCTTCAGTCTGGCGCGACGCTTGCAGTTCCGCGTTGATGCTGAGATTCTTTTCTACTTGCTGGCAGGAGTTGGAGAAGAAGGCGCCGCGGCGTAGTAGCCCTTGCGCGTCCGAACAACGAGCCCCTTCCGGTCGGTGTCCACTTCAATTTTCCGGTAATGCCCATCCGTCTGCGGATTCGACGGCGAATAGGCGATGAAATACTGGCTGCGCAGCTCCGTGCCGATATCGACGAACGACTGCGCCAGATCGTCCACCTTGTACGGGAAGAAAACGCGGCCGCCGCTTTCGAGGGCGAACTGTTCGAGAACCTTGTCGCCCGGGTCGAGGTGATATTTGGTCGGCCGGTCCGGATTGTCGATGGCGATCCAATCCGTGTTCGTGCTGATCGCGTAAATCGAAGCCTCGGCGCGCATCGCCGCTTCGAGCGCCTCACTGAGCGCGTGATCGCTCAGGTTGTCGTCGCCGTCGCTGATCACCACGAGGACGCGCCGAATCTCCGGACTGGTGCCCGCCGGGAGCGGTGCGTTGGTGAGCTTTTCCGAAGCCATGTAGATGGCGTCGTCGAGCGCCGTTCCGCCGCCGGCGCGCTGCTTGCGGATGGAATCCGTCAGCTCCGAAATATCGCCGGTGTAGTCCTGGATGACCTCGGGCGAGTTGTCGAAAGTCATCAGGAACGCTTCGTCCTTGTGGCGGCGAATCACGTTGCTCAGGAAATCGATCGCGGCGTCCTGTTCGAATTCGAGGCGGGGCCGAATGCTGTTCGAGGTGTCGAGCAGAAGTCCGATGCGAAGGGGCAGGTCGGTCTCGCGGCCGAAGAAGCGAATTTCCTGCGGCACGCCATCTTCCACGACCCTGAAATCGGTCTGTTGGAGGTCCGTGATGAAATTGCGATGGCGGTCCGTCACGGTCGCGACCAGATGGACGAGGCCCGTCGTGGACACGATTTTCGGCGGCTCTTTCTGCTGTTTCGACGGGGTCTGACTCTCTTTTGCCTGGCCCTGTTGCGCCTGAGCCGGCGGAGGGGGAGCGGTGTCCTGCGCGCGCGCGGTCGCCCCCGAGAGCGCCAGAAGCACCGCAATCGCAAGCGACAAAAGCGCGAATCTCACAACCGCAATTATAGGAACTCCTTCAAGGCAGCGTCAACCAAATCAGGGGCGGTTCCGGTGGCTCGCGCCAGTTCCCGAAGATAATTCTCGAGTTCGAGCGGCAACGGTGCGCGGAACTGCATGCGCTTCCCCGTGCGCGGATGCTCGAACGCGAGGCGCGCGGCATGAAGGAAGTTCCTCGCGAGCGGCGGCAGCAACTCGTTTCCTGCGCGCTCCTGCCGGGGCGCACCGTAGAGCGTATCGCCGACGACGGGGCATCCGAGCGCCGAAAAGTGCACGCGAATCTGGTGCGTTCTTCCCGTGTGCAAATCCGCTTCCACGAAGCTGAACGCTCCCAGGCGCAGGCGGATGCGCCAGTCGGTGCGCGCGTCGCGGCCTTCGCGGCGGCGGGCCGTCATGCGCGAGCGGCGGCGAAGGTCGCGCGCGATGGGCATCTCGATCCGTCCCGACTCCCCCTTCACTTTTCCGTGGAGCAGCGCCACATACGTTTTCTCCACGCGGCGATCCCGAAATTCGTCAACGAGCTTCTTGTGCGCGGGATTGGTGCGCGCGATTAAGAGCGCGCCGGAGGTCCCCTTGTCGAGCCGGTGCACGATTCCGGGACGCAGGGGACCGCCGACCGCCGACAATCCGTCCATGCCACCGAAGCGGTGCAAAAGCGCCGCGACCATCGTGCCGGAGTCCGCTCCTGCGCCGGGATGCACGATCATGTTGGCGGGCTTGTTGATGACAGCGACGTCGCGGTCTTCATAGAGCACGTCGAGCGGGATTTCTTCGGGCTCAACGCCTGCGGGAGGCGCGGGCGGAATCTCAACGACGATAACTTCGCCGGCGGCGACGCGGTGCGACGGCTTCAGCGCAGCACCGTCGACGCGGACACGCCCTTCGTCCATGAGCACCTGGACGCGCGAGCGGGTCATCTCGGGAAGTTGCGCGGTGAGGAAGCGGTCGAGCCGCTGGCCGGCATGTTCCTCGGGAACGGTGAACTCGAATTGCTCGGTCGGAGTTTTCAGGGCTGCCCCCAGGAGACCGTAGCAACATCGCAGGCGCATTTCAATCGCGCGCCTTGGCAACGTCCTGGGTGCGAACGCTGCCAATCTGACCGGGTCAGAGCGGGGCTTGACTCTGGAATGGATTCCAAGGTGTAGACTCGAAAACGATGCGATCCGGCGATCTGGCGCAGCGAACAGGAATCAGTCCCGACTCGATTCGTCATTACGAGCGGCTCGGCCTGCTCAAGGCCCCTCCCCGCACGAACGGGGGTTACCGCGATTACCCGCCGGAGTCTCTTGACCGCGTGCGGCTGATTCGCCGGGCGCTTCAGGTGGGATTTTCGCTGGGTGAACTGGCGACGATCCTGCGCGTGCGCGATCGTGGCGGGGTTCCGTGTCGAGGCGTCTTTGCGGCGGCGAAATCGAAGCTCAAGCAGGTGGACTCGCAAATCAAAGAATTGAAGGCAATGCGCCGCAAACTCCAGGAGATCCTGGGAGACTGGAGCGCGCGGATTGCTCGAGCACAGAAGGGTCAACCGGCGTGGCTTCTGGAAAATCTGCCGCAGAATATGGAGGAACGAGACAATGCGATTCGCCGCAACATACGTCGCAATTTTCGCGATTTGCATGGCAACAGGCGCGCCGGCTCGCTGCCAACAACAGGGCGCGGCCGGTCAGGCCGAACACCATGACGAAATGACCCATCGCGGCGATCAAGCGATGGGCTTCCCCGCGGCCAAGACCACCCATCATTTCCACCTCTATCAGGATGGCGGCGCAATCGAAGTCGAAGCGAACGATCCGAAGGACACGGCGAGCCGCGACCAGATCCGGATGCACCTCTCACACATCGCTTCGATGTTTGCAGAGGGCAATTTCAATGCGCCGATGTTCATTCACGCCACGAATCCGCCCGGCGTGCCGACGATGGTCAGGCTGCACAGCGAGATTCGGTATCGATTCGAAGAGACCGCGAGCGGCGGCCGCGTAAGGATCGCAACGCAGAACGCTCAAGCTCTGGACGCCGTGCATGCGTTCTTGCTGTTCCAGATTATCGAGCATCAAACGGGCGATCCGGCGACCGTGGCGCAAGCTCCCCAAGACTGAGGCTGTCGCAAAACTAGCGGTGGGCGGGGACGGTTGCCGGCTGGACGGGCGAGGCGCCGCGAAGGCCGCGGTACCAGAGGAACCCGCCGATGAGGATGAGCCCGACGCTCGCGAGTTGCATCAGCGAGACCGAATCGTGGAACAGCATCGTGCGCCCCGGATCGCCGCGGAAAAACTCAATCGTTCCGCGCTCGACTCCGTAAAGCAGGAAATAGGTCCCGAGAATTTGCCCCTTGAAGCGCTGGCGCGAGCCTAACCAAACCAGAATCAGGAAATTCAGGAATTCCGCAGCGGCCTCGTAGAGCTGTGTGGGGTGCACGCGGACGTCGAGAGGCGTGCCGGCGATTTGGGCGGCCGTCGGATTGGTGAACGTGACGCCCCAGGGCATCGTGGTCGGCTTGCCGTAGCAGCAGCCCGCGAAGAAGCATCCCAGCCGCCCGATGGCGTGGCCCAGGGGAAGGCCCGCGGAACAAACGTCGAGGACGGAAAGAAACGGCATTTTTTGGACATAGGCATACAGAACGATCGTCACCGCGGCGCCGACGATGCCTCCGTAGAAAGTGCCGCCCGATTGGAACGTCGCGATGCTGAAGATCTCGCGCGGGTGCGCCATGTAGTAGTCCCACGCGCTGAAAACCAGCCACACCTTCGCCAGGACGAGCGCAGCAAGGATCGTGTAGATGCCCATGTTCCAGACTTTTTCGGGATCGAGACCCACTCGCGAGGCCTGGCGCCGCGAGTACAGCAGGCCGAGAACGACGCCCGCGGCGACGAGAACGCCGTAGGTGTAAATCGTGAATGAGCCGAGCTGAAAGAGGATCGGGTGCATCGCTGATTAGACGTCGCTCTGTCCGGCGCGCTCGTGGCTGGGATGGTGCCAGTCGCGAAACAGTTCCAGGACCACCAGAGCGGCGCCGATGACGATGGCCGAGTCAGCCAGGTTGAACGTATACCAGTGATGGCGGCCGATGTAGAAGTCGATGAAATCCGTGACGCTCTGGCGCAGAACGCGATCGAGCACGTTTCCCGCGGCTCCGCCAAGAATCAGGGCCAGGCCGCACTGGCCGCACCAGCCTCCGGCGCGGTTCGTGGCAAGCAGCCATATCAGAAGCCCAATCACGGCAACTGAAAACAGAATCAGCACCGGGGCCATCCACGGCGCCGTGGAATCGGCGCCCAGCCCGAACGCGACGCCGGGATTGCTGGTGTGCACCAGATTCACGAGTCCCGGTATGACCGCAATCGGAAGCGTGCCGGCGGCAATCGACTTCTCGACCACGTACTTGCTCACCTGGTCGGCCACCAGCGCACCCAGCGCGATGAAAGCCAGGGGGTACCAACCATTGCGGTAAGGGGAGTAGGACATCAGGGCTTGGCGCTCCCCGTCAGTATACCGCCATCGCGTTCAATTTCTTCGAGAGCGGCGAGGCAGCGTTCGCATAGTGTAGGGTAGTCGGCGCTTTCGCCGACGTGCGTCGAGTAATTCCAGCAGCGCTCGCATTTCTTGCCGTGAGCGCGCTCGGCTCGAATCTGCAATCCTTCAATTCCACTCGTCGACGCGCCATCGCCGCTGCCGGGCGCCAATTCGACCTGAGAGACGATGAATAGCGGGGGAAGGTGCCTCAGTTGCTTCTGAAGCAGTGCGGCCAACTCGCCGGATGCGCTCAGCGTCACTCGTGCTTCGAGATTCGCCGAAATCGTTTTCGCCGCGCGAAGCGGCTCGAGCACTTTCAACACTTCCTCGCGAACGGCGAGCAGGCGATCCCACTCGGCGGAGCGCTTTTCGTCCAGCGCGCGCTCGAATCCTTCAGCCGCGGGAAACAGCGCCATGTGGACGCTTTCGGGCTCGCCCGCGGCGTGCGGCAGGAATTTCCACACCTCCTCGGACGTGAACGTCAGAGTCGGCGCGATCAGGCGAACGAGCGCGCTCGCAATGCGATAGACGGCGGTCTGCGCCGACCGGCGGCCGGGATTATTCGGCGCAAACGTGTAGAGGCGATCCTTCAGCACGTCGAAATAGAACGCGCTCAAATCGACGGTGCAGAAATCCTGCAGCGCGTGATAGACGCGGTGGAACTCGAATTTCTCGTACCATTCGCGGCACTCGCGAATTTTCGCGCCGGTGCGGCGAAGCATCCATGCGTCCATCTCCCAGAGCCGGGAATCCGGCACCAGATCGCGCGCCGGATCGAAATCGAAAAGATTCGAGAGCGCGAAGCGGAACGTATTGCGAATCTTGCGGTACGCCTCCGCGAGCTGCTGCATCATCGCTTCGTAGACGCGCACGTCCGTCGTGAAATCCTGCGACGCAACCCATACGCGGAACACGTCCGCGCCCCACTTGGCGCAGATTTCCATCGGGTCGCCGGCATTCCCAAGCGACTTCGACATCGGGATACCCTTCTCGTCGAGCGTCCACCCGTGCGAGACCACCTGGCGATAGGGCGCGCGGCCCCGCAGGCCCACTGCGACCAACAGCGAGCTCTGGAACCAGCCGCGATACTGGTCCGGGCCTTCCATGTAGACGTCCGCAGGCCACGTGCCGTCCTTCTCGCTCAGCACGGAGAGATTCGTGGAACCGGAATCGAACCAAACGTCGAGCACGTCCTCTTCCTTTTTCCATTTCGACGCACCACACGGGCATTTGGTGCCCGGAGGAAGCAATTCTTCCGCAGAATGCGTGAACCAGGCGTCAGCCCCTTCGCGCTCGAAGAAAGGCAGGACGTGCCGGAGCGCCTTGAAATCCATCAGCGGCTTGCCACAGGACTCACACGAGAAAATGATCAGAGGCACGCCCCAGAACCGCTGGCGCGAGATGCACCAGTCGGGCCGCTCGGCAATCATGTTGCTCATCCGAGCCATGCCCCAATCCGGATTCCATTTCACATTTTGAACTTCAAACATCGCTCGCGCCCTGAGGCTGCGAGCCTGATCGCCGGGGACCGAGGTAATTCGGGGGTCGGGCTCCCCGCACGGCTTGTCCATGGAAACGAACCACTGCTCGGTGGCGCGGAAGATCACGGGATTGTGGCACCGCCAGCAGTGCGGGTAACTGTGGGCCAGCTTTCGCTCGCCGACCAGCATGCCGCGCTGCTTGAGCAGGTTGATGATGACGGGGTTCGCTTCGAATACGGTCTTGCCCTTGTACTCGGGCAGGCCCTCGGTGAAGCGGCCGTCGTCGTCCTGCGGGGCGTAGGCCTCGAGGCCGTATCTCTGCCCGGTGTAGAAGTCCTCGGCGCCATGCCCGGGCGCGGTGTGGACGATACCGCTGCCCTGGTCGAGCGTGACATAATCGGCGAGAACGCCCGGAACAGTAAGGTCGAGAAACGGATGCCGGAACTTCGCGCCCTCGAATTCCCGGCCCTTCCAACCGCCGGCGACGCCGCGCACTTCAAGGCCGAGGTCGGAGCCGAGCGCGCTGACGCGCTCCTTCGCGAGCAGCAGCTTGCCCATCGGCGTATCGGCGACGGCATATTCCAATTCGGGATGAAACGCGAGCGCGCGGTTGGCCGGAAGCGTCCAGGGAGTCGTGGTCCAGATGAGGGCGCTGACGTCAGCGGTCAATCCGAGCGTCCGCAATTTCTCGTCGGGAACAACAGGAAACGTCACCCAGACGGACGGGCTGGTGTGATCTTCGTATTCGACTTCCGCCTCGGCGAGAGCCGTGCGGTCGTAGATGCACCAATAGACCGGCTTGAGGCCGCGGTAGACGTAGCCCTTCTCGAGGAAGTCGATGAAGGCTCCAGCGGTACACGCTTCCATGCCCGGGTCCATGGTGAGATAGGGCTTGTCCCACTGGCCGAAAACACCGAGCCGGCGGAAATCGCGCTTGTGAGCCTCCACGTACCGGGAGGCGTACTCGCGGCAGCGGCGGCGAAACTCGGCGGCGGAGACCTTCGTCGTCTTGCCGCCAAGCTCCTTTTCGACCTTGGTTTCGATCGGGAGCCCGTGGCAGTCCCAGCCCGGCACATAGGGCGCTCGGAATCCGGCCATGGATTTCGACTTCACAATCATGTCCTTGACGACTTTGTTCAGGCCGGTGCCGATATGGATTTCGCCCGTGGGATAAGGCGGCCCATCGTGAAGGACGAAGAGGGGCGCGTCCGCGCGCGAATCGAGAATGCGATAGTAAAGGCGCATCTGTTCCCAGGCGGCGAGTTGCTCCGGCTCGCGCTCGGGCAATTTCGCTTTCATGGGGAAGTCGGTTCGCGGGAGGTTGAGGGTACTCTTCAGGTCGAGGGTTTTCGCCATCGTGCCGAGCTCATCTGCCCTTCTGCCGTATCCAATCCAGGAAACTCAGAATTTGTTGTCGGCATCGTATGTTACAATGAATCAGGAAGCATGTCAGCCGCGCCCAGCCTGATACATCCTTTTTGGACGCTAAGCGTCTAAGGTTATGTATACTCGCGGCGCGGGAGCCAGAAACGGCTATGCAAGACTTTAGTTCGAGATTGCATCACGATCAACGCGCTAGCGCGGAGCCCGCTCTGCACCTGGGCCGGCTGCCGGCGCGCGTGCACGAATCCCCGCTGACAAGCCTTATTTCCAATCTCAGAGATTTTCTGACGGAGCGGCCCGTGAAGATTCGGCCGGGCCAGGCGACGGCGTTCCGGATGCCGAGCTTCGGCGCGGGGATGGGCGAGAACATAAAGGAACTGTTCCGCCCGGCGCCAAAGCGCGTCAACTCGGATCTGCTTGTCGACTGGAGACAGGCGGGATTCTGGCAGAATGTGCGGGACGCGCTGTTTCCGAAGAAGCTGCCTCCGCTTCAGGTGACGAGCAAGCCGGTTCCCGTCAAGGACATCTGGACCAAAGACACGCAGTTCACTCGCGTGCAAGCCCTTTCGGTGACCATTCACGTCGCCGTTCTGGTGCTGATTATCGTGCCGCTGCTACCGGAGATCATGTCACCAGCGATCACCAAGGCGAATTCGAACGTTGACATCACCGCGATTTCTCCGTACTTGCCGAAGCTGGCCCCAGGAACCAAGAAGGCAGGGGGCGGCGGTGGCGGCGGCGAGCACAATCCGATTCCAGCGAGCAAAGGCAGGCTCCCCAAGTTCTCCCTCGACCAACTGGCATCGCCATCCGTGCATCCGCCGGCGGCGCCGCAGTTTGCAGTTCGGCCGACCGTCGCGGGACCGCCGCAACTGAATCTCCCGAGCCCGAACATGAACAACTGGGGCGATCCGCTGTCGAAGGTTATCAGCGATTCGAATGGACCGGGCAGCGGTGGCGGAATCGGTTCGGGGAGCGGCGGCGGAGTTGGTAGCGGCAGTGGCGGAGGCGTCGGACCCGGCTCGGGCGGCGGCACCGGTGGCGGCGTTTACAATGCCGGAACCGGCGGGTACGGATATCCCGCCTGCCTGTACTGCCCACCGGCTCAGTATTCGGATGAAGCCGTCAAGGCAAAATATCAAGGGACCGTTTCGCTGATCGCGATTATCACGCCTGATGGCCGCGCAACCGACATTCACGTCGTGAAAGGCCTCGGTCTTGGGCTGGACGAGAAGGCTGTCGAGGCGGTTCGCGCGTGGCGGTTCAAGCCTGCGCTTGGTCCGGACGGCCGGCCGGCACCTGTGCGTCAAATCATCGAAGTTACCTTCCACCTGTACTGAGCCCTGGGGCTCCAGTTCCTTCCGCACTTTTGCGAGCCGTGGGCTCTCGCCGCTCGATTCTTGCATTTAGTCATGCGAACGAATCTCGCTCGAGCTCCGTATCCACGGCAGTTTCCTTCTGCTACGATGACGCCGTGAACCTCGCGAAGCGCGTTCTCCTCGCGGCGCTGCTTGCAACTTGCGTGGCCGCTCCGCGTGTCTCGGCACAAACCGGCTCCGTGGCATTCGTCGTACGAGCGATGCCGTCCGGTGGGCTGGAAGAGCCGGTGCGCGGATTCCCCGTCTACCTTCTGAGCAAGAGCTTCGAGCAGATTTCCAAAGAAGTGGCCGCGGCATATCCTCAGCCGGACATGGACGCGTTTATCGACAAGCTGGACGTGTCAAACGAGCTGAAGGCGTGGATGAAGAAGAATCACTGGACGCAGCTCTCGGGCGACGACTTCGTTGGGAAGGTGACTCCCGCGGATATCCTCGCCGTTCCTGAATTCTACACAGCCTATATGGATCGAAACGCGGGCGGCCGGTCGGTGGATTTTCCGAAGCCGAAATACAAGCCGTCAGACGAGAAGAAGGATCCGGCGAAATACCAGAGGCTTTTGAGCGACTACCGTGACGCGATCAAGCACTACATCGAAACGAATCCTCAAAGCAAGGACGGCATGGATCTCACCCTTGCCGAGAAGGATCCCAGCACGAAGTGGGCGATTCTGGTGGGCAAGCGCGAACCCGAAATTCAGCGGCAAGCGATTGAACTCGCACAGTCGAAATACCTGGTCGCTCGGACGGAGACAAATCTGGAAGGAGAAGGCCTGCTGAGCCGAATTCAGCCGGGCACGTACTGGCTCAGCACGCTGGATGTTGCAGCGACCGTGGGCGACGTGAGGCCGCGCTGGGATGTCCCCGTGACCGTGAAGCCGGGAGAAACCACGCGTATCGCGCTGTCAAACGTCAATGCGATCCAGCCTCCTCACAGTTCTCTCTGACCGCTTCGGGAAATTCCGCTGCCATGGCTAGTCAAGACGTCGCTTCGCTAATCCGCCAAATATCAGACGCCGATCCAGCGACGCGCGAGCGCGCGGCGGCAGAGATTTTTCGCCAAGGCTCAGATATTGCCGGCGGCGTTCTACAGACGTGGCTCGCCGACTCAGACCTGGCACAACAGTTCGCTTTGCGCGCGGGGGCGCCTCTGATCACCGTTGGCGTCGCCGTTTCCCCGAATCGATTCGAACAGATTCGCTCCGCGAACGGATCGCCGCCGTTGGCCGATGTGCCTACCGATCAGGATGCAAACGAATTCGAGCTCGAGTTCGAAGGCGGGATCCGGCTGGACATCTTGACGAGCCGTGATCCCGGCGGCGTCGGTGCAATCGCTCGCTATCTTCAGAAGTTCGGCGCAGGCATCCAGCAAGTTGAGGTCGACGTCCGGGACGTCGATCGCGCAACGGAAGCTCTCCAGAAGCGATTCGGGATCCAGCCACTTTATCGCTCAACACGCGACGGAGCGAACGGAACGCGCGTGAATTTCTTTCTCGTCAGCACGCCGGAAGGCGGAAAAGTCCTGATTGAATTTGTGGAGGTAAGCCGGCCCGCCGCGGGCGCGTGAGCGCTTCGGTTATTCGCCGCTCTGCTCGATCAGTTTCGCCACGAGCGCAGTCCATCCGGTTTGATGACTGGCGCCGAGTCCCGCGCCGGTTTCGCCGTGAAAATATTCGTAAAAGAGAATCAGGTCGCGCCAGAAGGGATCGTTCTGAAAAAGCGCCGCGTCTCCGTAAACGGGCCGCCGTCCCTCGTGTCGCAGGAAAATGTGCGAGAGCCGCCGCGAGAGATCGCTGGCCGCTTCCCACAGCGTCTGGCGCTGGTTCGACGACGTGGGGCACTCCACCTTGAATTCATCGCCGTAGTAGTAGTGAATCCGCTGCATCGACTCGATCAGCAGAAAATTCAACGGAAACCACACCGGCCCGCGCCAGTTCGAGTTGCCCCCGAAGAGATCGGTGGTCGATTCCGCAGGCTCGTAATCGACGGCGTGCGTGACGCCGTCCAGACTCAGCATGAACGGGTGATCCTTGTGAAACTTGGAAAGCGCGCGCACTCCGTGATCCGAGAGAAACTCATTCTCATCGAAAACGTAGCGGTAGATGCGCTCGAGCTTCGACCGGTTCGCGATCGTGAGCAGCAATCGAGCGCCTTTTTCGGACCGGCGGCTCATGTCCACGTGGTCCGCGACGTCGGCGTGATGCTTCAGAAACCAATCCATGCGGCGGCGGAATCCCGGCAGGCCCTCGAGATCATCCGGCTCGAACGTGGCTACCGCGAACAGCGGGACCAATCCCACCGCCGAGCGAACTCTCAGCGGCGTGTGAGATCCGTCGCTGCTGTGCAGGACGTCGTAGTAGAAGCCGTCCGTCTCGTTCCATAGGCCGATCCCTTCGCCTCCCATGTCGTTCATCGCCTTCGAAATGTAGACGAAGTGCTCGAAGAATTTGCTCGCGACATCCTCGTAAGCGGGATCCTCGTGCGCCAATTCCATCGCGATCGACAGCATGTCGAGGCAATACATGGCCATCCAGCTGGTCCCGTCCGACTGCTCGATGAATTGGCCGGGGCCGAGCGGCTGCGACCGGTCGAACATTCCGACGTTGTCGAGTCCGAGAAAGCCGCCCTGGAAGACGTTCTTGCCCTCCGGATCCTTCCGATTCACCCACCACGTGAAGTTCAGCAGCAATTTGTGGAAGACGCGCTCTAGAAAATTACGGTCTGCGCGGCCCGTCGTGCGCGCCGCAATCTTGTAGACGCGCCACGCCGCCCAGGCGTGCACGGGCGGATTTACATCGGAGAAATTCCACTCGTATGCCGGGAGTTGCCCGTTGGGCTGCATGTACCATTCGCGAAGAAACAGGAGAAGCTGCGCCTTCGCAAATTCCGGATCGATCAGCGCCATCGCAACACAGTGAAAGCCCAGGTCCCAGGCGGCGTACCACGGATACTCCCACTTGTCGGGCATCGAAATGACGTCCGAATTGTACAGGTGCTGCCAGTCGTGATTGCGCCCGTAGCGGCGGCGTGGATCCGGCGCCGGCTGTGTGGGATCGCCCTGAAGCCAGCGTCGAACCTCGTAGTGATAGCTCTGCTTGGACCACAGAAGGCCGGCGAACGCTTGGCGCTGCACCAGCTTCGCGTCCGCACTCGCGCCGCCGAAGATTTTCGACGCATAGAACTCGTCGGCCTCCTTTTGGCGATCCGTGAAGACCTTGTAGAACGACGAGCCGAAGAGGTCACCAGCATTCTCGCCAGTCTTCGAGAGGTCGCGGTCCGTCAACCGCAGGTGCACGGTCCAATTGCCGCCCGGGGCAATTTCCGAAACGAAATGCGCCCCCGCCTTCGTTCCCTTCATAGCGGGATTCACCGCGGCGACCTCGCCCTTGATCAGGTACCGGTGAAACGCGTCTTTCACGTACGGCGTGCGGTTTGCCTCGCTGTAGAGCCGCTCCGTGTTCGTTTCGTTTTCCGTGAAGAGCAATTCGGGCGCGCCTTCGATCGCCAGCCACCTCTTTCCATAGTGGTACTCGAACAATTCGAGAAGCGATACGCCCGCCGGCCCGTCAACCCGCTGGACGAGAGGCCTCTCGTAAGGGTCGCCCCAGTCCCAACGATTACGAAACCATATCGTGGGTATCAGCCGAAGCCGGGCCGGATCGGGACCGCGGTTCCAGGCGGTGATGCGAACCAGAATGTCCTCGGCCGTCGCTTTCGCATATTCCACGAAGACATCGAAGTAGCGGTTCTGGCCGAACACGCCCGTGTCCACCAACTCATACTCGGGATCCTGACGCGTGCGCTTGGCGTTCTCGGCGATCAACTGATCGTAAGGAAACGGAGCTTGCGGATACTTGTAGAGATACTTCAGGTACGCGCTCGTCGGCGTCGCGTCGAGGTAGTAGTAATACTCTTTTACGTCTTCGCCGTGATTCCCCTGCTTATTGGTGAGGCCGAAGAGCCTTTCCTTCAGGATGGGGTCTTTTTCGTTCCACAACGCGATCGCAAAGCAGACGTGCTGATGGCGGTCGCAGATTCCTGCGATCCCGTCTTCGCCCCAACGGTACGCGCGCGACCGGGCGTCGTCGTGGGGAAGATAATTCCAGGCGTCGCCGTCCGGGCTATAGTCCTCCCGAACGGTGCCCCACTGGCGCTCGGAAAGGTACGGGCCCCAGCGGCCCCAGTGCACCTCGCGCTCGACGTTGTCCCGCTGCCGCCGTTCCTCCGCTGTCATTCCGGATGACTCCTCGAATCTCGAGGGGACCAAACCTGCAACGCAGTGCCGCCGCACCCTTCTCCCAGTTCACTGAGGCAAGGGCAAACTACTCTACCCGCTGCCGCCGTGAATTGGCAATGAGGGCCGCAAGACATTGGATGAGGGAGCGCGGTTATCGGTAGCGCCAGAAAGCCGCATTCTGTATTCTCACAGCCGCGAGTCGGAGCCAGGTTCATTCGGGAAGAAACCACAACGAAACCGGCATCGCCACAGTCAGCGCCGGAGCTGCACCACCGCAAGCGCACCTGGCGCGCCCCACTTCTTCTGGTCGCCCTGGCGGCAACCGCCGTCGTGACGCCGATGTTCTTTCTTGAAAACGCCTCCGGCCACGACTTTGAGTTTCACGTTGCATCCTGGCTGGACGTGGCCGGGCAGTGGCGCGAGGGAATTCTGTATCCGCGCTGGGCCGAATGGGCCAACTGGGGCTACGGCGAGCCTCGCTTCATCTTCTACCCGCCCGCATCGTGGATTTTGGGCGCGGCGCTCACTTCGAGCCTTCCGGTTCCTGTTGCACCGATGGCCTATATCTGGCTCACGCTCGTTGCTGCCGGTATGGCGATGTGGAGGCTCGCGCGTGACTGGCTTTCGCCGCCTCAGGCGGTCGCCACCGCCGTCTTCTTTGCGGTGAATCCCTACAATCTCTTGTTGGCTTACTACCGCAGCGATTTCGCCGAGCTGCTTGCCGCGGCGCTTTTCCCATTGCTGATTCTAGCTACGCTGCGCGTCGCGCGCGAGGGGTGGCGCGGCGTTCCCCTCCTCGCTCTGGTGTTCGGCGCCATCTGGCTATGCAACGCTCCTGCAGCCGTGATTGCGTCGTATTCACTCGCGCTCTTGTTGGCCGTGAGCGCGGCCCAGACCCGAAGTCTGCGCACGCTGCTCGCCGGCGCGACAGGCATGGCCACGGGCTTTGGCCTCGCTGCCTTCTACATTTTGCCCGCCGCATGGGAGCGGCGCTGGGTACAGGTCACGCAGGCGATAACCGGGAATCTTCGGCCCGAGCGCAATTTCATCTTCACCTCGGGAGGCGATCCCGAATTCGTTCTGTTCAACTGGAAGGTTTCGAGCCTCGCGCTTGGGCTCATGCTCATCACCGGCGTTCTTTGCGTTTTCACGGCGCGGCGCCGCCGCGATTTTCCGCAACTCTGGTGGACGCTTCTCGCCCTTGCGCTGGCTTCGACCATCTTGATGTTTTCTCCCAGCGCAATCCTCTGGCGCCTGCTACCAGAGCTTCGGTTCGTTCAGTTCCCGTGGCGATGGCTGGATGCGCTCGCCGTTCCGTTCGCGTTCTTTGCCGCAGCGGCTGCCGGGCGTTCACGAAGGCAGTGGACGCTGTGGATAGCGGTCCTGGTGCTTCTCGGAGCGACAGGCACGGCCATCGCCAGCGGCACGTGGTGGGACACCGACGACTTCGCCACGCTCACCCAATGGGTACACTCCGGTCTCGGCTATGAAGGCACCGACGAGTACACTCCGATCGGCTGTGACCGGTACCAACTGCCCGGAGTGAGCCCTGATTCAGAGGAGTCGCCGTCGGAGCCGATTCCATTGCTCGCTCAAGTGGGCCCCGATCTCAAAAGAAGCGTTCCTCTACGAGACGTCGAGCTGCATGTCGAAACGTGGACCGCCGAGCGGCGAATCGTCTCGGTGAACAGCGCGGTGCCACTCGCCCTGGCGCTGAGGCTGGTGGACTATCCGGCGTGGAGCGCGCGAATCGACGACCGAAACGCGGCCATCGAACGGCTCCCGGAAACAGCCGAGGTGGTCCTGCGCCTGCCGGCAGGCCCGCATCAGCTCGACTTGTCCTTCCGTCGCACGTGGGACCGAACTGCCGGCGGCGCCATCTCGATCGTGTGTACGGTCGCGTTGCTGGCCTTCGAATGGCGCTCCAGGAGACGACAGGTATAGCTCCTTGGACCAATTGATCCCGTACTAGCCCGGTCAGAACGCCTGAACGCGTCTACCAGAACCTTCCCCAACCGAATGCCTAGACCCTTGTATGGAGTCGGGCGGCGAACGGGCGCATGTTTTGGGGCATGGGGTCGCTACGGATCCTGATTGTGGACGATCATCCCGGCGTGAGGCATTCGCTGCGCCTCCTGGTGCAAACGCACGCTGAATGGACCGTGTGCGGCGAGGCGACCGACGGGCTCGATGCCGTCGAGCAGGCCAGGCAGTTGAAGCCGGATGTAATATTGCTCGACATCAGCATGCCGCGAATGAACGGCATCGAGGCCACACCGCTGATCCATGCGGCCGTGCCTGGATCGGAGATTCTGATCGTCAGCCAGCACGAATCTCCCGAACTGGCCCGACTGATCGCGGAAGCAGGAGCCCAGGGCTTTATCCCGAAATCCACAATCTGGCGAGCCCTGGTGCCGGCCATCGAGTCAGTCGGCAAGAAACGCTCGGCTGACGGTTCGTGAAATCCTAGCGGCGCGTCTGGGTCACGGCTCGATGATCGAATTTCGCACTGCGTAGCGCACAAGCTCACTCACGGAATGGATTTCGAGCTTGCGCATGATGTTGGCACGATGCGTTTCGGCCGTCTTCACGCTGATGCTCAGCATCGAGGCGACTTCCTTGCTGCTCTTGCCCTCAGACAGAAGTTGAACGATTTCCCGTTCGCGCGAGGTCAACCGGTGGCCGACCTCCTCCGGTACCTCAGAAGGCGATCCGCCCTTGTTGTTGAAATTCGTTAGAATTAGTTCCGTCGCGCGAGGCGTGAAGAAAGGCTTGTGGTTCGCTAGCGCTTCGACGGCGATGATCAGATCGCGGTCGGAATCGGACTTCACGATGTAGCCGCGAACACCCGCCTCGAGAATGTCTCGAATGAGCTGATCCGAGTAGTGAACCGAAAGAACCAGCACTTCGGTGTTTGGAGACGCCTTCAGAATCCTTCTCGCCGCCTCAACGCCGTTCAGCTCCGGCATGGTGATATCGAGGATCACGATATCCGGCCGCAACTCTTCCGCCTTTGCAACGGCCTCTCTTCCGGTATGGGCCTCCGCACAAATCGTCCACCCAGGGCGTGACTCAAGCAACGCCCTCAGGCCTCGCCGCATGAGATCGTGATCGTCCGCCACCAGAATGCGGAGGGTCTTCATACCCCCTCCTGCCCGGACGTCGCGCCGGGGAGATACGTCAACGGATGTGGACCCCACGATAACACCTCCATGTAACAACCGACCATCCATACCTGCATCTGCGCTGCCATATCACCAGAATATCCTTCGGCTACCCTTAACCCATGTCCTGCCCTGAGGTTCCGGAGAATGCCGGGGTCCCAAGACCACCAAAACCAAGCTAACTGCCGCCCGGCAGAAATGCAGAGCTCACCGGAAATATTTTCAGAGCGTCTCCCTCCACTCCGGGCTGCTTCCCCTGCCTGCCGCCGGTCGGCAACCCTTGTGGTTAAAGACGCTTGAGCGGCCCTTCGCGTTGCCCGAAAAATCGGGCACCCGATGCTCCGCCGGCCGTCCGCTTCGCCTACGGGGAGGAGTGTGAATTGTGGTGATGAAATCGGCCGACGGGGGCGATCAGATAGTGAGTTCGGAGAGCATTCGAAGCGGACGGCTCAGCAGGACAAACAGAGGTTATGAAGGTTATGAAAACTCGATCCATTCCCAACCTCGTCGGCCATTCAACCAAACTTCCTCCCGTGAGGTCTATCCCGTAGTTCCTGTAGGTTTGGAACGGGCTTCCCTGTAGAGACCTGCGACCGTCTTCGTCCGATCCCTAGCCTCCTGCTCCGAGAAATACCCATCACTGTGTATTGAGAGCCTCACCGCAAACCATCAAGCTGAATGCCGTGCGGGCGCTTTTCCGGGCCGCACCTCAGCCAAGGAGGAACAACATGCTACGTTGGGCCCTGGCCTTCTTCATTATCGCGATCGTCGCAGCCGTTTTCGGTTTTGCGGGCATCGCGGTTGCGGCGGCGGGAATCGCAAAGATTCTCTTCTTCATTTTCCTGATTCTGTTCCTCGTCGCTCTTCTGGGCGGTCTGGTACGGCGCGCCTGACGCGACGATATGAAACCCCGTAGCAATCGGGAAATCCCGAGAAAGGAATTCGTGAGATGAGAAAACTAATTGGGGCATTGTTGGCATCGTCGTTGGCTTTCGTACTCCTTGCGCCGGCGGCATCGGCGCAAAGGGATGAGGAACGCCGTCTCCGCGCGGCCGGCACCGTCATCCACCAGATATTGACCGCGCCGGACGACATTCCCCGGAGTCTTCTGGATCGGACGAAGTGCGTGGTCGTGCTGCCATCCGTAGTGAAGGGCGCCTTCGTCGTCGGCGGAAGCTACGGCCGCGGCGCAATGGTCTGCCGCACGGGGGAGGACTTCACCGGCCCGTGGGGAGCCCCGGCCATGTACGCCCTGGAAGGCATTAGTTTCGGTTTCCAGGCCGGAGGCCAGGCGACAGACTTCGTGCTTCTCATCATGAACGAGGATGGGGTGAGAAGCATTTTGAAGAGCAAGGTGAAACTCGGCGGAGACGTTACCATTGCCGCAGGCCCGATTGGCCGAGCGGCCGAAGCCGATACGGATGCGTTCATGCGAACCCAAATCCTGAGTTATTCGCGTTCGCGCGGCGTGTTCGCGGGCGTCTCTCTCGAAGGAGCTACGCTGCATCCAGATAACGATGCCGACGACGCTCTCTACGGGCAACACCTGACGGCGTGGCAAATCGTCAGAGGGCCCGAGTCGCCCATAGCTCCGCGCGCGGCGGACTTTCTCGTCAGCGAACTTGAGAAGGCATCGCCTCGCCCCCGGTCCGCCTAAGACCAACATGGGGAGGAGACGTGACTTCCGAGCGGCTCCTCCCCGCTCTTTCGTTGCTCTTGGAGTAATCGCACGGGGCTGGCTCTTGGACCCTTTCCAGCGAGGGCGTTGAAATGCTCTGCGGAGGTTGAAAATGGACGAGACCCTCGGAAGCAAGGTCGTTTGTCCCCATTGCGGAGAGTCTTTCTACCTTCCCAGCGACTGCAAGGACCATATCGAGATCGTCCACTATGACTTCGGTACGAACTTTACGATTCATCTGGGCGTGCGCGTCGCACCGGCAGAGGAAGCAGGCACCGGCGCAAACAGACTGGGAGCTAGACTTCTCCGTCGGAGTGCTTGAGCAGCGATTCGAGCCGCTGCCGCGATTTCCAGAAATCAGCCCAAAGGTCGCCGGCTGTTTCGACGCGGCGTCGAATTGTCTTTAGACTCCATTTCTCTGGACGCAAGTCGCCCCGTAACTCGTTGATCTGAACCGGCGTGGAAATGGGCGCGCCCGGAAACGCCCTCACCGAATAGACGCTCGCCAGCGATTGCCCGCGGGAGTTCTGGTGCGCATCCACATAAATCGAACCTCGCGCTCGCTTCCTCACCGTGCGCTCCGACGTCAGGACTCCGGGGTGCTTCTTCGAAACCGTTGCCGAGACAAACTGGACGAATAGCCGCGCTTGCTCGAACGTGTACCGCGGCTCGACCGGAATGAAGATGTGGAAGCCCGTGGCGCCCGAAGTCTTCGCGAACGCCTTGATCTCCAGTTTCTCCAGCGTCTTCAAGAATAGCTTCCCGAACTCGACCACTTTCTCGAATGGCGTTCCCTCGGTCGGATCGAGGTCGAAGAAGATGTAGTCAGGATGCTCCTGATCGTTATAGCGGCTCGACCACGGGTTGTGATCGATGCAACCCAGATTCGTCAAGTACAGAAGCGTGGCGCGGTCGTTCGCCAGAATGTATCGCACCACGCGTCCGCGATCCTCCGACGCGATCGACACCGTCTTCGCCCACTCCGGTGCGTCCTTGCCCGCGTCCTTCTGAAAGAACGCCTGCTCCTCGATGCCGTTGGGATAGCGCCGCAGCACGAGCGGCCGGTCCTTCAGAAACGGCAGGATCATCGGCGCGGCCCAGAAGTAATAACCCAGCAGATCTCGCTTCCTGTAACCGTCCTTCGGGAAATAAACCTTGTTGAGATTGGTGAAATGGAGCCGCCTGCCGTCCACTTCGACGAAGATATTGTCCGACGTCCTGTTCGCCAGCTCCTCCGCGATCCGCCGATCCGTATTCAATGTGCCTTCTGTAGATGTCGCCGGGGAGGTGCGCGACGGTTTCTCTCGCGGCGCCTTCTTCTTCGTGGTTGCCGTCTTCATTTGTTCCTCGAACGTGCATGACTTCGGGTCGCGGTCTTCCTGCATCCCCAGAAAGCGCGGCTGGCGCAGTTGCCGCTCTTGCGTCCAATTGCCGAACCGCACTCGCGCGACTAATTCCGGCTGCACCCAGTAGGCTTCCTCTCGCGTCATCGGCTCCTTTGAAAACGGGCACTCGCTGACGCGAAGGTTCTGCAGTTGCGGCCACAGCTTTTGCTGAAACTCCGTCGAAAATCCGCTCCCGACGCTTCCGATGTACTCAAGCTTTCCGCCCTCGTACAATCCGAGCAGAAGCGCGCCGAAATACTCGCGCGTGCCCCGCGGATCGGTCCACCCGCCGACCACCGCGTCGATGTCCTGGTCCAGTTTGATCTTGACCCACAATCCCGTGCGCCCGGCGGGATATGGCGCCGACGTCTTCTTCGCGACAATCCCCTCCAGGTGCCGCGCGATCGCAACCTCGAAAAGCTCTTTTCCCTTCTCGAGCACATGGTCCGAATACCTCACGCGCGAATCCTGGCGCAGAACTTCCTTCAGCAGCGCCTTCCGCTCGATCAGCGGGACCTCGCGCAAGTCGTACCCGTCGAGATACAGGATGTCGAACACGTAATAGAAAACGGGCGCCTGCTCCAAAAGCTGCTGTGACGGCCGCTGCACGCCAAATCGCAGTTGAAGCTGCTCGAAATCGCTGCGCCCTTCCTTGTCGAGCGCGACGATTTCTCCGTCGAGCCACGCCTCGCTCGCCTTCACGTTGTTCGCGAGTCGCACGAATTCCGGATATTCGCGCGTGATTTCCCGCTGCGACCGCGCCCACAGCCGCGCCTTGCCTTCGCGCACCTCGGCGAGCGTCCGTACGCCGTCCCATTTGATTTCGAACAGCCACTCCGGATCGGAGAACGGCGCGTCCGCCACTGACGCCAGGGCCGGCCGCACGCTATCGGGCATCGGAGCCTTGCGCGCGCCTCGAGGCATCTTGCGCTTCACGCGCGACCGTTTTCGCGCCTCTTGCAATTCCGCTGCCGCCGGTTCGGCAACCGCCTGTTTTTGCGGCAGAATGACTCGAGGTTTCCACTTCCCTCCGGTCGCCGCGTCGTCGCGGTGCTTGATGAGCAGCCAATCTCTCCCGCCCTCGCTCCTTCGCAGCTTCACCAGGACGAAACTCCCCTTCAGTTTCTGCCCTTGCAGCACGAATTTGATCTCGCCCCGCTCGAGCTGCTCGCTCGCTGAAAGCGGTCCTTCCGGCTCGAATGTGCCCTCGTCCCAGATTTTCACTTCGCCCGCTCCGTAGTGTCCGGCGGGAATCGTCCCGTGAAAGCTCCCGTACTCGAGCGGGTGATCCTCAGTCTGCACCGCAAGCCGTTTGTCCGCGGGATTCAGCGAAGGCCCCTTCGGAACCGCCCACGATTTCAGCACGCCGTCGATTTCGAGCCGAAAATCGTAGTGCAGCCGCCGCGCGTGGTGCTCTTGCACCACAAACCGGTTGCCGCCGCGCGCGCGTTCCTTCCCGCGAGGCTCCGGAGTCTCCTCGAATTTCCGCTTTTTCCTGTATTCGCCTAGGGGCGCCATCACTGCATTATAGGCTGCCCTCGCCCGATGATGAATCCATTGGCCCGATACACCATCTAATTGTCGTCATTCGGGAAAGCACCCGATGGATGGAGGCCTTCCGCCGCCATAGACTGAGACGCCAAACGGAAGAGCCGGTGGGGCGATAGGTTGGGGGAACGAACATGCCGACAGCTACGAAAAGTCATAATAAGCGGTACGCAGGTCTTGAAAAGCTCCTGCAAGCCAAACGCGATGAGCTGCTCTCGCGGCGCAATTCTCGCCTCGGAGAGGTCACGATTGATCTCGAGCCGGACGACGAAGGCGCCGTTGCCAGCAGCAGCTTCGCGACAGACTTGGCCCTCGTCACTCTCGAACGCGAGAATCAGGAATTGTCCGAGATCGACGCCGCGCTCGGACGTATCAAGTCCGGCGAGTACGGCCTCTGCGAAGTCTGCGAGAATCCGATTCCCGAGGCTCGCCTCCAGGCGTTGCCCTGGGCGCGGCTCTGCATCCGCTGCGCCGGCCGCGCTTCGCACGTTGCGGTGGCGCAGGACTGAGCGGGAAGGCGTCAATAAAAATCGTGCGAAGTGGTTTCGGCGCGCGAAATGAGCAGAGGCCGCACGCGCTCCGCCTTCACCGAAACCACGCCTTCCTGATTCTGCAGCTTCCCTTCGATCAGCAGGAACGAATGCTGCACCACCACCGCATGATCCTCCTCGAAAAGTTGCGGCGTGATGATGGCGTTCGCGATGCCGGTTTCGTCTTCGATGCTCAGGAAAACGAATCCGTGCGCGGTTCCCGGACGCTGCCGCGCAATCACGGCTCCTCCCACGCGCACCTTCGCGCCGTCGGGCAGATTCCGCAGCTCGATCGCAGAGCGAATTCCGAGCCGCTTCATTTCCCCGCGGTGATACGCCATCGGATGAGGCCCCGCCGTCATCCCCGTGCCGCGAAAATCTGCGACCAGCCTTTCCTCCGCGCTCATCGGAAGTAGCGGCGAGTCAGCCTTCGCCGGCGGCTCACTGCCTTCAGTCTTCACCCCTGCTTCCGAAAATTCGTCGAGCGCCTCCAGCAGCGGCCCTGCCCGCCGCGCTGCCCGCTCGATTTGCCACAGCGCGTCCCGCCGATGAATCCCGCGCTTCCTCCCGCCGATGAAATTCAACGCTCCAATCTCCGCCAGCGCCGCCATCTCCGATTTCTGGATCGCCGGTACGCGCAATTTCAAATCCTCGATCGACGCAAACCGCCTCTCCGCGCGCTCGCTCACGATTTCCCGCGCCATCTCCTCGCGCAAGCCCTTCACATATCGCATCCCCAGCCGCACCGCAAAGCCCTCCTTGAGCCTCTCGAGCCGGCACAGCCACTCCGAACACGTCGCATCGATCGGCCTGATTTTCAGCCCGTGCCTCTGCGCGTCCTTCACCAGAGTTGCCGGACGGTAGAATCCCATCGGCTGGTTGTTCAGCATCGCCGCCGTGAACGCCGCCAGGTAATGGCACTTCAGGTACGCGCTCGCATACGCCAGCAGCGCAAAACTCGCCGCATGCGATTCGGGAAATCCGTACAGCGCGAACGACGTAATCGCCTGCACGATCTTCTCCTGAATCTCCGAAGCGATTCCCGTTCTCTCCATTCCCCGCCGCAGCTTCACTTCGATCTCCTTCATCCGCCGCTCCGACCGCTTGAATCCGAACGCGCGCCGCAGCTCTTCCGCTTCCCCTCCCGAAAATCCCGCCGCAATCATCGCGACGCGCAGCAGTTGCTCCTGAAACAGTGGCACTCCCAGCGTGCGCCGCAGCACCGGTTCGAGCAGCGGATGCAGACACTCCGCGGGCTCGCGTCCCTGCCGCCGCTTCAAATACGGATGCACCATCTTCCCCACGATCGGCCCCGGCCGGATGATTCCCACCTGCACCACGATGTCGTAAAAACATTTCGGCTGCATGCGCGGCAAAAACGCCATCTGCGCGCGGCTCTCGATCTGAAACATCCCCACCGTATCCGCTTTTTGCAACGCCGCGTACACCATCGGATCGTTCGCCGGCAGGTGCGCCAGATCCACTGCTTCCCCGTAATCTTCGCGAATGATTTGGATCGAGTCTTCGAGCACGGCCATCATGCCCAGCCCGAGCAAATCCACCTTCACCATTCCCATGTCCGCGCAATCTTCCTTGTCCCACTGGACCACCACGCGTCCCGGCATCGTCGCCGGCTCGAGCGGCACAATCGAATTAAGCTGTCCCTGGCACACCACCATCCCGCCGGAGTGCTGCCCCAGGTGCCGCGGCAAATCCTGCACGCGCAGGCAAAGCTCGAGAAATTTCCGTATCTGCCGGTTCTGCAGGTCGAGCCCCGCGTCGCGAAACTGCCGCTCGAGCGTGTCGTTCGCGTCCCTGTACTCCCACGCCCTCACCAGGCTCGCCAGCCGGTCCAGAATCTCCGGCTGAAATGACAGCGCCTTGCCGATTTCGCGCGCCGCCGACCGCCCGCGGTACGTGATCACATTCGCTGTCATCGCCGCGCCCAGTTTTCCGTACCGCTCGTACACATATTGAATCGCGCGCTCGCGCTGGTCGCCGCTCGGCAGGTCGACGTCGATGTCCGGCCATTCGCCGCGCTCCTCCGAAAGAAATCTCTCGAATAGCAAATCCATCCCCACCGGATCGACCGCCGTAATCCCCAGCGAGTAGCACACCGCGCTGTTTGCCGCCGAGCCGCGCCCCTGCACCAGGATCTTTTGCTCCCTGCAAAAGCGCACGATGTCCCAGACGATCAGGAAATATCCCGCCAGCTCCAGCTTTTCGATCAATGCCAGCTCGCGCTCGATCTGCTGCCGCGCGCGTTCATTCTCCGTTCCGTAGCGCGCGATCATTCCTTCGTGCGTGCGTCGCCGCAGGAAACTCATCTCCGCTTCGCCGTCAGGCGCGGGATATTTCGGGAACCGGTACCCCAATTCGTTCAGCGTGAATTTCAAACGCGACGAAAGAACTTCCGTATTCGCAATCGCCTCCGGCAAATCCGCAAACAGCCGTCTCATCTCCTCCGGCGATTTCACATGCCGTTCGGAATTGCGCGCCAGCAGACGCCCCGCCGTCGCAAGTGCCCGGTGATTTCGAATGCACGTAAAGACGTCCAGCACTTCCCGCTGCTCCGGCTGCGCGTAGGAAACGCCGTTCGTCGCAAGCAAAGGCAACTGCAATCGCCGCGCGATTCGAATCGCCGCCTGGTTGCGCGCCTCTTCCTCCCGCAGAAAGTGCCGCTGCAATTCCACATACACGTTCTCGCGCCCGAACGTCTCGCAAAGCCGCCGCACGCACTCCGTCGCGTCCGCAATTCCTTCCTTCGCGAGCGCGTGCGCCAGCGGGCCTTCCTCGCCTCCCGTCAGGCAAACCAGCCCCTCAACCCTTCCCGCCAGCTCTTCCGCGCAAACGTGCCCTTCGCCCTTTTTCGCGCGCAGCTTCATTTGCGTGATCAACCGGCACAGATTCTGATAGCCCGCGCGCGACTCGACGAGCAGCGCGTACCGCCATCCCTCCTCCGACGTCACTTCCGCGCCGATATGCGCCTGCATCCCGATTTTCTTCGCGCCCAGATGAAATCGCGGCGCGCCGTACACTCCGTCGCGGTCGAGCAGCGCCATCGCCGTCATCGAGTGCGCCGCGCACACCCCCGCCAGATCCTCCGGTGTCGAAGCGCCTTCGAGGAAACTGAAAGCCGACCGCGCGTGAAGCTCGATGTATTTCAATCGTACATGCCTCGCACAAACCAGCCCTGCCGCACCGAGTCGTAAAAAATGCGGTACACGCCGTGCTGAACGCTCGGCCGCACGCCGCCGTTCGGAAATTCTTCCCGCCGGCTCGCATCCGCTCCGTCAAAACGAATCTCCAGGTCCCATTCGTCGTTGTGCCAGAAATCTTCCCTCCACCAGTCTCCCGAACTCCGCCACGGCCCGGACGCCGTCACCACCTCGCCGCGCATCCCTCGAAAGCCGACGCGCACAGGGCATCCCTCCCGCAGCTCCACGTTCGCCGGCACCGCCGTCCTGAAAACCCGGAATCCAGTCCTGGTAGGTCGCAGCTTTCGCGGTTCGTCCGTCCCGAATGAGGCACGATCACCCGGCGGCACAAATCGCCGCATGCGAAATTCCCCTGGCCGGTGCGTGTCCACCAGCTCGGCCGATCCCACATGCGCATCCCCCACCAGATTCGCCAGCCGCGCCACTGTCAGCTCCAGTTTTTCCGGATCGGGCGAACTCGGCAGATACAACTCACCCTGCGAAACGCGCGGCCGCGCCGGCTCCGCCGCGAGAACGATCTTCAGAATCGGCGCCGTTGGCGGATCCGATTGCAAATGCAGACGCAGCAAACTCAACAGCATCTTCGAATCCCGCACCGGCACGGGCAGGCTCAAAAGCCTTTCATAAATCCTGTTCCGGTTTTTAGGGGGTCGGACCTTCAGGTCCATAAACGCTGGCTTCTTATCAGGGGCTTTAACCCCTGAAGCGCGATCACTATCTTCAGTATCCAACTCGAATCGCACTCGCACCGTGCACACCGCCAGCGCGCGCGCCGCCAGCCGCGCGCACAACTGGTCGAGCAGCCGCCCGAGCAGAAACGACAGCGGCTCCAGCTCCTCCACCGCATCCTCCAGCTCCATCTCTTCTTCGAAATGAATCTCCGGCTCGGCCAGGGCCAGCGATCGCACGCTTTCGCCCCGCGCCAATTCATGCAGGCGCACTCCCTCCTGCCCCAGCCGCTCGGAAAGCTGCGCCACCGGCAACGCCGCCAGCGCCTCGCACGTGTAAATCCCCCAGCGATCGAATATTTCTAAAATTTCTTCCGGCGGCGAAAGAACGCCCACCGGCAGGCACCCGATGCGCTTCGCTTCCTCGCCCGCCGGAATCACCGTCACGCCCGCAAAGCCTCGTGCCGCGAGTATCGCCACATCGATTGTTTCCGCCGCCGCGATCTGTGCCGTCAGCCCGAGCCCTCGCGCGCGCTTTTCCATTTCCCGCGCGATATCCTGTTCCGTCCCGAAGAGAGAGCCCAGCCCCGCGATATCGATCACAATCGCGTCCGGCGCAACGTCTTCCACGCGCGGCGATATCGACCATCCCAGATCCAGCAACGCCGCGTGCGCCGCCTTTTCCTGCCCTCGCAACCGCTGGCGAATTTCGATTCCGCGGAATTGCTCCACCTGCGATTTCGTCATCCCGGTTTCGATTCCAGCCTTTCGCGCAGCTTCGTTCACGGCGGCCACGCTCCACAGCGGCGGTGCGCCTTCGATCAGCGCAAGCGCGCGCGCGCGCAGCGCCGGCTCCGCACGCTCCGCCGCCTGCACCATAAAATTCGGAACGAAAATCGCAGTAAACCCCATATAAAAAACGGAAGGGCGGTGGCTCTTCTTCTGTTTCTTCTGAAATTTCAAATCTGAAATTTCAAATCCCTTCCTCTGTGCCTCTGCGTCTCTGTGGCCAATCCAGTCATTCCGGCCAATCCCGCCCTCGCATAAAACTCCGCCTCCGCTCCCTGCCCCCTCGCCCTCACCATCTCCGCCTGAATCGCTGCCCCATCGAACAAATTCGTATGCGGATACGAAAACACTCTCGCGCCGGAAATCTCCACCGTCCTCAACCAATCTGCGCCCCGCATCCCCATCCGCAGCACCAGCGACGCGCACGTCTTCGCGTTCGGCTCCTGCTCGACCACCACAAAAATCGTTCGCGTATCCTCCACCGCGCGCCGGAACCGGAACCACACGTTCAACTGCACGTAGCGCACCGTCTCCGCCGGGATGTCGCTCAGGTCCAGCGCCACCATCCCGAAGCCGCCGCCCTGCAGCAGCAAATCCGTCGCGCGCAGCGACTGCTCGATATTCCCGCAGCGCACCCACAACAGCTGCTTCAGCTCGACGCCCGCCGCCTCCGCCGAATACGGATCGAACGTGTCGCGCCCATCGATCAGCGCGCACACTTCCGCATCCGCCATTCTCGAAGCCAGCGCTGACACCAGCAGGCTCGTTCGCCCCGAACACGGCGGCCCGCAGATCTCCGTCAGCCCGCCCCGCGGCAGCCCTCCCGCCAGCGAATCGATTTCGGGAATTCCCGCGGAAACTGTTTCGACGATCTTCCGGTCGCGATACTGGAACGGCGCGGTGACGCGCCGGGCGAGTGCCGATTCCACTTCGAAGCGCAAAGCAGCAAGGTCGCGGGCCATGCGAGCACCAGAGGGAAGAAGAAGGAAGGGGGACAACTTTCGCTTTTTCTTCGCCTACTCAAAAATTTTCGCCCAGTTCCCTCCCCTTGTCAAGCCTCCCTGTAAAGCTCTTGACAACCACCAATCCCGGCGCGTATCTTTTACCCTTTGGCAAACAAACTACTCTGATAAGTTCATGACGCGGATCCAGCCAAACAGGAGACTGAGGATGCGGCACGCCGCGATCGCGTTCGTGTTAGCTTGCGCTGCAATTCCACTGCTGGCGCAGGACAAGCCAGAAGGCCCGCAAAATGAAAAGGCCCGGAAAACTTACAAGGAAGCTCTTAACTATCTGAAAGATCACAAAGCGCCGGCCGCGCTCGATTCCTTCAAGAAAGCCGACAAACAGGATGGCGGCCGCTGTGTCGATTGCCAAAAGAAAATGATCAAGTACGGCGCCGAGTTCGGTGATTGGAAAGCCGCTGAAACCGCTGCCCAAGAAATGGTCGCGGAGGCCAAAAATCCTCGAGAGATTGCGCTCGCCCACTACGAAGTCGGCATCGTTCTGATGGACCAGGGATTGGCCAAACACAAAGATGAGTTCTACGCCCAAGCGCACGACGAAATGACCAAGGCCCTCGCCGCCTTCCCGAATTTCCCCGAAGCCCTTTATTTCGATGGCCGGGCGCTCGGCCACCTGAACCAGGACGTCGCAGCGAAAACGCAATTCGAGAGCTTCGTAAAAATGGCCGAGCCGGACGATCCGAATCGCCAGCGAGCCTTGCGCTATATCAACGAACCAGCGCTCACGCGCGCCCGCATGGCGCCTCCGTTCTTGATCACCACCATCGACGGCCAGCACCTCTCGCTCGACGACTTGCAGGGAAAGGTCGTTCTCCTCGATTTCTGGGCGACGTGGTGCGAACCTTGCCGCGAAGCTCTCCCCCATGTGCGCGACATCGCCAGAAGATTCCAGGGACAGCCTCTTGTGGTCCTCAGCGTCAGCCTCGATTCGAATGAGGAGAAGTGGAAGGCCTTCGTCACAAAAAACGAAATGACCTGGCTGCAATATTGGGATGGCGGATTTGAAGGACCCGTGGCGAGGCTCTTCGAGGTCCGCGCGATTCCTCACACCTTCACCATCGATGCCGACGGCGTCCTCCAGGATGAGCACATTGGCGACGCCTCGATAGAGGGTAAATTGAAAAAACTGCTCGCCCGCGCCCACGACGTCCAAGTCGCGCAGCAACACCCCGAATAACGCAACAGATGTCATCCGCGTCGCGGAGGTTCAGGGCCCGAGGTGCGTATCTCCTTTATTTCCACCACCGCCTCAGGGAAAATAGCCCTTGATTTTTACTGTTTACTGTGTTACAATTTGGTTTCCTTAAATAATCAGAATAATCGATTTGTGTGCGCCCTCGGTCAAACCGGGGCCAGCACACTTCCGGCTTGCCGGACGTGTGTCTGTCGATCGCGCCAAAACGAAGGGAGGGGTGTGCGAAATGAAAAAAGGAAACCTGCTCAAACAAGAGAGCGCAGCGTCAGCGACCCGCCGATTTCAATCGGTACACTTTGCAAACGGAAATCGGCGCAACTCCTTGTGCTCCAATAACATGAATTTTTTCGATCGGTACACTCTGCGGCCCGGGAACCGCGAGGCTTCGGTACCTGTCTTTGCCTCTCTGCCTCCTTGTTTCCTCGCCTCCAGAACCACTCCTAATCTATCCACTGAAGATTAGAAATGCCTCTAACTCATAGAAAACAAACGATGCCGGCCACTTCTAATCTGCCCGCCTCCCGGCTCACCGAGGATCGCTCCCACATCCGGCGGAGTTTCCTCCTCCACCTCCCCTGCCTCTCTTTTTCTGCGCGCACTGAAACGCAATTCTGCGCTCCGCCGTCCAACGCATTGCAAATTCAGGGGTTGGTTCGTTTTACCCGGAAAATTCAATTTAGCGAAGCGGAGGGGATAGTGCGAAGACTGTCGATTTTGCTCGCGATCTTGCTTGCCGTATCGGTCGTTTTGCCTGTCGCTGCGCAAGCGCCGAGCCCGTCTGACCTGAACGCCATCTACCAAATCGAAGAAGAAGGCTTTCGCAGCTCGCAGGTGATGGACACGATGAGCTATCTCACGGACGTCTACGGTCCGCGGCTCACGAACTCACCCAACATCAAGGAAGCCGCCAAGTGGACGATGGACAAGCTCAACGAATGGCACATCTCGAATGTCCACCTCGAGCCCTGGGGCCCCTTCGGCCGGGGCTGGTCGAACGAGCGCTTCTCGGCGCAAATGATCGCGCCGCGTCCATTTGAGCTCATCGCTTATCCCAAGGCTTGGACGCCCGGCCTCACCGGCACCGTCACCGCCGATGCCGTCTTCATCCCGGCCGACACCGAGGAAGCGTTCGCGAAGGCCGAGACGGAATTCAAAGGCCAGCTCAAGGGCAAGTTCGTGCTCACGGCCGAGCCCCGCGAGATCACGCCGCACTATGAGGCCGACGCTCATCGTTACACCGACGCCGAACTCGCCGATCTGACGAACCAGCCGATTCCCGCGGCGCGCGATCAGGAGCGCTTCGCGCGCTTCCGCGCCCAGCGCGAGCTGCAAAACAAGGTCCAGAAATTCCTGCTCGACGAGGGCGTTGCTGCCTGGCTCGAACCGTCTCCTCACGATGACGGCACCGTCATCGCGCAGTCGGGCGGACCGCGCGATCCCAAGGATCCTCCTTCCCCGCCGCGCATCGCGCTCGCCAGCGAGCATTACGGCCGCATCTACCGCCTGCTGAAGAAGAAGGTTCCGGTCACGCTGCAGATCGACGACGAAAACAAGTTCTACGACGATGATCTGAATTCCTTCAACATCATCGGCGAGATTCCCGGCACCGACAAAGCAAACGAAGTCGTCATGATCGGCGCGCACTTCGATTCCTGGCACCCCGGCACCGGCGCCACTGACAACGGCGCAGGCTCCGGCGTCATGCTCGAAGCCATGCGCATCCTGAAGGCCACAGGCTTAAAGATGCGCCGCACCGTGCGCATCGGATTGTGGACCGGCGAAGAACAGGGTCTGCTCGGCTCGCGCGCCTACATCAAGGAGCACTTCGGCGATCCCGCGACCATGCAGCTCAAGCCGGACCAGGCCAGGCTCGACGCCTACTACAACATCGACAACGGCACCGGGAAAATTCGCGGGGTCTATCTCCAGGGCAATGCGGCCGTGGCTCCGATCTTCGAGGAATGGATGAAGCCGTTCCACGGCCTCGGCATGACCACACTGACGATTCGCGATACCGGCGGCACCGACCACCTTTCGTTCAACGCCGTCGGCATTCCCGGATTTCAGTTCATCCAGGATGAAATCGACTACGAGTCGCGAACTCACCACACCAACATGGATCTCTACGAACGCATCCAGGAACCGGACATGAAGCAAATGGCGGTGATCGTCGCCTCGTTCGTGTATCTCACGGCGAATCGGGACGAAATGATGCCGCGCAAGCCGCTGCCGAAGCCGCAGCCGCCGCAAAACTTCTAAAACGAAAAAGGAGGCATCCGCGCCCTTCGCGTTATGATTTCGTTTCATGCGCGACGCGGCCCGCACGATCGTCGGACTGGGCGAAGTTCTGTGGGACCTGCTGCCGCAGGGAAAGCAGCTCGGCGGCGCTCCCGCAAACTTCGCCTACATGGCGAGCCTGCTGGGCCATCGAGGCGTCGTGGCAAGCCGCGCAGGCACCGACCAACTCGGACAGGAACTGACACGAAAACTCGCGGACCTCAGTCTCGATCGATCCTTCCTTCAGTTCGATTCAGGCCGCGCGACCGGAACCGTGAAAGTGCATCTTGACGCCGGTGGACAGCCGGCCTACGAGATCACGCAAAACGTCGCGTGGGATTTTCTCGAATGGTGGCCTGAGTGGCAGCGTCTCGCGGCGGAAGCGGACGCGATTTGCTTCGGCTCGCTCGCGCAGCGTTCGCCGCAATCGCGTGCCACGATTCGAGCATTCCTCTCGGGCGCCCGGCCCTCGGCGCTGCGAATCTTCGACGTGAACCTGCGCCAGGAGTTCTATTCCGCGGACGTGCTCTCCGAATCCCTCAGGCTTGCAAACGTCGCCAAGTTGAATGACCTGGAGTTACGCGTGGTGATCGAAGAACTCAAACTGGAATTCGGCAGCGAACGATCCGCGGCGGAAACTCTTCGGCGCGCGTTCGGCCTGAAACTCGTCTGCATCACGCGCGGCGTCAACGGCAGCGTGCTGGTTGCGGAAAACGAGAGCGACGAACATCCGGGCTTCCCTGTCCGCGTCGCCGATTCCGTCGGAGCCGGTGACGCCTTCACCGCCGCGCTCGCGCATCATTTGCTTGCAGGCTCTTCACTGAAAACGACGAATGAAGCAGCGAACCGTATGGGTGCGTGGGTGGCGAGCCATTCCGGCGCAACTCCCGCTCCCGACGCCGCGCTCTCCGAAATCCTCTCGCTCGGAAAATCCTGACCGTCTCACAGGCCGCGATAAATCTGAAAAGGCGCCCAATAAAATGGCTTCTTGTAAACCGAATCGGAATGCAGGAGCGCGAGCTTCGCATCGCGCAACGCCGTATCGGCGGGCGTTCCCCTGCTCAGCTCCGCGTAGAACCGGTTCATCAGCTGTGGCGTCGAATTGTCGTCCACTTCCCAGAGTGCGGAGATGACTTCGTGCGCGCCTGCATGCAAGAACGCCCAGCTCAGCCCAACGAGCCCTTCTCCGGAGTATGTGCGCTCGCCCGCTCCGTGGCACGCCGAAATCGTCACCAGGTCGGCATGGAGAGGTTTCGTGATGATGTCGCGCGCGTACAGCTTGTACGAGTCGCCTTCCTTCGTCAGGATCACCGCCGAATCGAGCGGGCTCGTCCGGCTCGCCGTCCCGTGCGCGACGAAGTGTATGAACGAGAAGCCTTCAGGATGGCTGTTCAGATATGCGGCCGCAGTGGCCGCGCTATTCGAGAATACGGTTCGCTCCGAATCTGGGAAATGGCCTTCGATTTGCGCCATTTCCGATTCGGCCTGCGGCAGCTTCGGAAAGTCATCGCTCGACGAAACCGGATCGCCGATCAGCAGAAGCTTTCCCGTCCGCGATTCACGACCGTGCGCGGACGCCGCGAGAAGTACCAAGGAGTTGGCTTCCGCAATGGTCGCGTCGTCGATCCAGTAGTGCGGCGTCGGATCGGCAACGAGCAGCGTCTCGAAATTCAGTTGGAAGAGGCTTCCATCCGGGATCACGATCACTCGCGAACCTCTCGGAAGTGTTCCGAGCGCGGGACCGACCAAGAGCTGATAAAGCTTCCGCCCGGCAGAATTTCCGCTTTCAAGAACGTCGCGCGGACCCGTGAGCGCCGAACGATAGGACCGCACGAGCGGGTCGATCTCGCCCGCAGGCGGCAGCGCAATCAATCGAATGCGCTCCGGCGTAATGACCCAGACGTACGAATGTCTCGCCCCAAGCCAATAGGAAAGGATTGTGCTGCCAAGCGCTCGGGCCGTTTTCGTCGGCTGGAATCCGCGAATCGGAAACGACAGTTTGGCAGAGCTGAACCCTAGGCCATCGGCGAGGGTGCGCGCGCGGCTGAGTTCGGCGATTTCGAGCGCGTCGCCTGCCCTGCCCTGGCTCACGAGAAGGTCGATGTAATCGCTGTAGACGGAAATCGCGCTCGAAAGAAACGACAGCCGAAATTGTTCGGCCTTTACCGACGAGCGCGCCGCCTCGATCGTCCCGAGCGACCGTTGAAACTGGCCGTCGGCGCGTTCGACTTTCCCTGCCGACGCATACACCTCCCCAAGGCGCGCTTCCGCCTCCCATTGCAGCGACGTTCCCACGGACTTGTCGCGCATCAAGCCGTCGAAGAGCCGCTCAGCCTCGCCGTAGTTCTTCGCCGCTTCCTCGACGCGGCCCTCGATGAGCCGCGAATAAGGAACCAGAAAGTGATCCTGGCTCCCTCGTATGAGCTCCATCGCTTGATTGCTGAAGCTCCGTGCGGAATCGAGTTGTCCCTTTTCCAGCGCGATCTGCGCCAGATTATCGAGGCACTCGGTCATTGCCGTTTCATAATCGATTTTCCGCGCCAGGATCAGCGCCTTTTGGTAGGCGGCTTCGGCGGACGGATAATCATTCTGCTCGTAGTGCACGTTTCCGCCGTTGATCAGCCACTGGATCTCGCCCCGCTCGAGGCCGCTCCTTGCCGACGCGTCTTCCGCCTGCTTGAAGTAGGAAAGAGCATTTTCGAAATCTCCCATCGAGAAATAGCTCCAGCCCATGTTTCCGAGCGTGGTTGCGGAGGCGTCTTTCGCTCCCCAAGCCTGCGAGACCTGGAGCGAGGCTTTGTACCAGTCAACCGCTTCGTCATAGCGCTCCTGCCACATCGTCACGTTTCCCAGGCTTCCGAGCACTTTGGATTGCACGGAGACGAGGTGCTTGTCGCGGGCCAGCGCGAGCGCTTCGTGAAAAGTCGCGTCCGCTTCCGTATACTTGGCCTCGTCCGTCTCGACAGTTCCGCGCGAAAGCAGAATCTCGGCCAGCAGGTCCGGATAACGCGAGCCGGCCAGTTGCTGCGCATCGGCGAGGTCCTTCTCGGCTTGAGTGAATTCCTGGGAGAAATCATGGGCGAGCCCGAGAACCATTTTGCGGCGGACCGCCACATCGGTGCCGGCGAGAGAGGGCGGCGGTTCGTCGCTCAGCAGGTCAAGCGCGTCGCGCGGTTTGCCTTGAACGACGAGGAGCTGGGCTTCGAGAACTCGGAAGCGCCACGCCCATTCCGGATCTTTCGTGGAGTACCGCCGATCCTCGGCGTTCGCTTCCTGAAGGGCGTGCGCTATTTCTCCGTGCTGACTCTTCTGCAGAATTTCGTGGTACGCGGTTTCCGGTGGAGGAGCGGATCGACACCCGCTCAAGCTCGAGATGAGCGCGATGCAAACTAGAACGGTTAGTTGGTGCCGCCGGGCGTCGGCGGATAGGGTTGGCCGTTGCCCTGGACCTGCCCGGCAACCACCGGGCCGCTGGTCGGTGATCCCAATTCGAGACGCAGCATCGTCAAAGTGCGGCGCGAGTGTTGCGCGATGACTTCGGCAAGGAAGATTTTCCCGAACTGCGGCACGGTCAGGACGTGTCCGCGCTGCTCCACTCCCGGGCACGTGGTCTTGATCTCTTTGACGAGCGAGCAAAGAACGACTCCGTGCGGCTTCGGAGGCTCCAGGGCTTTGCCGGTCCGATATGGGTCCAGTGCCATTTTGCGGAATTCTGCGTTCGATTCAAGCTCTTTTCGGACGGCGTCGAACGTGTCGAGGCGAAGAAAGAGCTCCTGGTCGAGGTCGACGGTCGTGGGGCATCCGGCGATGCGCAGGTTCACAAAATGACTGCCGACAAGCACGATATGGGGCTCATCTTCCTTCAGGTGATGCCGCGACGCCAGGCGCGCCACAACTTTGTCCGCGGTCACTACGTCCAGGATGCTCAGGCCTTCGATTGTGACGGAGGCGAGCGTGGTGTAGCTCTGATCGCGCTCGTTGAAGCTGCCCGAGACCTGCGTGGTCGCAGACTCGAACGAAAGAACTTCCTTCACCCGGAAGTTCTCGACGTGCGCGGAGCCGTAGCCGCCTGTGGTCGGCAGCGACATTCCCGCTTGGACTTCTATCGTCTGCTGGAACGGCCGGAGAATCTGGCCGCTCAGAGCGTGGCCGTGCGCATTGTAAAGGTAGGTTCTGTGCTCATCCATCGGCGTCACCTTTCGATCCGGCGGTTAATCCGAGTACTTCAAGGTGAACGAGTAGCGCGCAACTTCCGTCGCGCCGCTCCCTTCGGATGGGCTATATCCTCGCACAATGAGGACGTACTTCCCAGCGGTCAATCGGGAAGGCGGGATCAGCAGGGTGACCGTCTGTTTCGCTTCCTCCGGGGAAACACTCACCGAGAATGCCGCGGCTCCGGAGTCGTTCTGCACTTCGCAAACGTACGAAGGAAACTGTTTCTCCGGAGGAATATCGACAAAGAGCGCCAGCGGCTTGCTTCGCGGAATCGCTATGTCGGGGATCGCGCCACCGCGCGAGTTCGCTCCCAGCAAGGAGAACGACGGCAGCGTCTCCGGCGCGTTCCATCGGGCCAGCTCCGACCTCATGTGCGGGATCGCGAAGAAATTCTGATAGCCAAGCACGACCAACAGGACCGCCAAGGCCGGAACGGCAAAGGCCGGGCGCAGGAACCAGCCCCACCCCATCGCAGGCCGCTCGGGCGCGCGGGCTGGAGCCGCGGACGCGCGCTCCGAAGAAAGAACGTCCCTCGCGTTGTCGATGAACACGGCGCCCGCCTGCACTTCCCGCGCGCACTCGGCGCAACTGAAGAAGTGCTCCTCGTATTCCTCTCGAACACGAGCGTCCATTTCGCCGAGCAGGTACCGCTCGGCCGCCCTAGAGCTGATTGCTTCGGAATGGTCCATATATTCCATCCTCCCAATAGTGAATCGGGAGTCCCAATCGTTTCATTTCCCGGCCCTCACGTTCGACGTGTGTTCGCCAGTGAGGGGGCCCGCTTCATAGGCGGCGCGAAAGCTCTGTTTGGCTCGGTGCAGCAAGACGCGCAGATAGTCCCGGTCGACGCCGAAGTCCCGGCAGACCTCATCCTTTTCCTTTTCCTCAATGAATATGGCCTTCAGCAACTGGCGATCCCGCTCCGGCAGCTTGGCGAGGACACCTCGAACCTGCTGGCGGGCCTGCTTCGTCACGAGCATGCCGTCGAGGTCAATGGTCGTGTCGGGAGGATCGGGCGCGTCCTCCTGCGGCTGCTCGGTGCGGCTCGAGGAGCGGTAGAACTCCTGCAAGACATTGTTGCAGACGGAGTTAACGAACCCTCCGAGCCCTTCCGGACTTCGGATGCCTCCTTCGGCCCGGATGGCCTTCATCACGCGCACGAACGTCTCCTGCCGGATGTCGTCGATCGCCTGAGGAGAGTGAAGGCGAGACCGCGCCTTAAGGAGGATCAGTTTGCTGAAATACGCAACAAAATGCTGCTCCGTCTCGAAGTCACGCTCGCGGAGCCGTTCGAGGTAGGGGCCATCGAAGGAGAAAAATTCCACACCGCCTCACGAAGAGGGGAGTATAGCCTTGTCGTTCCGCGAGTGCAAATCTCGCAAACGTTGGCGGTTCGCCCGTCTTTCGCGGTGATTTCTTCGTATTCGCCTGCGGAAACCACGGTCGCGTTAGAATCTTCAATACCGAATTGAAACGATTTGGGCCCGGCCTGCACTATCCCCATGTCGGCTGTTACGCTGGATGCGAAGCGAATCAAGCCCCGTGCTTCTCGTCCAGCATGCGCCCCGACCCCCAAGGCGCATCCCGGCCCCCGAGTCGATAGACATCCGGGATGCGCCCCCAAAACAGCCGGCGGGCAGCAGGGCATGGAGGCAAGAGCAGATGGGCCAGGAACGGATCGAATCAAAGAAACTCGGCAGCGAAGTCCCCGTTTTCCTAGCCGCGTCGTGGGAAACGAAGGCAGATGCCGGGTCACACAATCATTTCAACATGCAGACACTCAACGCACGCGCCGTAGAATTCATCGCCAAGCCGGGAAGAACGTCCGATCTGCGGAACTGCATCGCCGGCTCCGTGCTCAGATTCCTCGAGAGCCAGCCAGGCTTCCTCGGAGCAGCCGTTCTGACTCCTCACAAGGAACCTCGTTTGGTTCTGGTCTTCAGCTTTTGGAGGACGGAAATGGACTGCCGGGAAAATCAGTGGGAATGCGCGAACGAGATTCAGCGTGCCGTGTTGCCGCTGGTCGACACGTTCTCGCGCGTTCGCACGTACGAGGCAACATTCCCGGAGTCCCTCGAAACAAGAACGCGGCCGGCAGATCTTCAGTTTTGCTGAGGGCCGCTCACAAGGGATGGCCAAGCGTCGCCCCGGGGCTTAGGAATGAGAAGGGTATGACGGAAAGTTCAGCCAGGCCAGAAGAAGAAAAGGACAGCTCGCTCTCGGCGAAAAGGAAACCGATTCGATGCGACGTGGAGCACTGCGGAATGCCCGCTCTGTGCGCGATCGAGCTTCGGTTCTTTTGCCTGCACCATTTCATAACCCACTGCTACGACCAGCTCGGCCGCTGCAAGCCATTTCAATTTCAGAATCCAGAGTCGGACTCCGAGTCGGAGGACCGCTTCCTTCAGGAATGCGCGGACCAGGCTTCGCAACTGGTATCGCCCCTATGCGGCTTCGACAATCTCGACCGCGCACGCCTGTTCGACATTTTCTTGTGGGCTACTGAATTGAGCGCGAAACGCGGGTTTCTGAAACCCGCCGGCGTCAACGCGCATAGTCTCTCGAGTAATTGTGACTCACGGCAGGGAGCCGAACTGCTCAGGAAAGTAGCTGGGAGGCCTGGACTCGAACCAGGATCATCAGATCGGCAGACTAGCAGGTCGGCTTGCTCAGCAAAAAATAGTCTCTAATATCGAGACCTTGAATTCTTCAGCGCGCACCGTGCGTTGAGTGCAATCTGAACAGCCTGTGGAACCCACCAAAGCCGTCGCATCCACGGCTGTCGGGAATGGCGCATCCTTAGGCAGACAACGCTGAGGCCTGCCGTCATGCCTGAGCTAACGGCGATGTAGGCTGGCTTTGGCAGACAGACATCCCACTTGGCAAGCGGGTCCGCCTCTGCCGCACAGGAATTGGAGTACGAGAGCGTTGTCTTCACGTCTGCCATGGTTGCCGCCTGGCCGGCGAGCGCGAGGACCATCCACCGCTTATCGAGATGCAATCTCGGAGCTGGTTTATCGGGAAGGGGCGCTTGATCTGTTTGAGCACACAATGGCGGCGAAAAGCTCGCGACGAGGAGAACAATCAAGATGGCAGCGCAGGGAAGAGGTCGCGTTCCACTTCTTGCGTCAGTCAGAATCCTCGAGTTCAGAATGTCCATAGCGTCTTCATGCTTAGCAATCACGTTAGACCTGAAGCGCCCGCCGACTTCGTTGTATGTGTACGCACATCGGAAGCCAAGTTCGGGTGAGGAAGACAAAGGAGATACACGCCGGCTCCCTTGCCATAGCATCGGTGCGGTGCCCCACGGTGAGCCTCACGAATCAAACTGAAACGATAATCGGGGTGATAGATCTGGCCCTACATCGCCAAAGTTGCAAGATTGCCCAGCAGGGAGGGCAGTGTTTTCGGGGCCAAATCCTGCCTCTCGAAGCACGCCCTTGGCTTATGGAGAACCAGGGTTCGGGGAACGGGCGTGCGAAATCTGGCTGGCGCCCGCGCCGGAGCGCGTCACGCAAGCTATGAAGACCTTGCTCTAACCGACTGAAAAGGTTGGCTGGGAGGCCTGGACTCGAACCAGGATAATCAGATCCAGAGTCTGATGTACTGCCAATTGTACGACCTCCCAACCGGCGGGAAAAACAAAGCGGGCACGTTCATTTGTTACTTTACTGACCAAGCCGCAGTTCGTCAACTCTCAGGCTGACCCCGGTTTGTGTTGGCCTCATTTCTAGGACGCACGCGGCGAAACGGGCACAAGGCGCCGGTCGCGCACGCGAAACTGTTGCCCGCGCCAGTGAATCCGTTGCGGGAAGAAGCTCGCGAGCCACGCGGCAAATGCGAAGGCGTCGCGCAAGGGCAGCATCCAGAGGCGGCGCAACACGAGCCGATCCTTCATCCTGCGGAATCCCACGGACGTCGCAACCGCGCACCGGAAGACCAATGCCGCCGCGTAGTATCCGATGGCGGCGCGAACCGACACCAATGCCCCCACCAGCAAGGCCCAGGGCAGCGCCTGCGTAAAGATCAGGCCAAGGTGACCCCAAGGGCGGGAATATCGGATGCTGAGGTTCCAGCGGACTTGATGGCGAAACGCGTCGCCAATCGTTTCGTGCGGATAGACGATGCCGACCGCGCAGGGGCTGAGCACCACTCGGGATCCCTGAGCGGCGATGCGATTGCCGAGCTCGTAGTCGTCGCAGAAATAGTCGGCTATGGCTTCGAAGCCGCCGATCGCCGCCAGATGTTTCTTCGTGGTCGCCATCACCGCACCCAACATGAAATCAAGGCTGCCGGAGAGGCCCGCGACAATCACGCCGGGCGCAAAATCGGCGCTGTTGCCGAGGGCTTCGACGTCCGCAGAAAACGACCCGTCCGTTAGGCCGCGATACAGGCACGTAACGCCGCCTATGCCGGGATCGCGAAACGGAGCGACAACTTCTCGAAGAAAGCCCGGTTCGACGCGCACGTCGCTGTCGCTCACAATCACGATGTCGTACTGCGCTTCGCGCGCCATGCGGCAGAGCTTGTTCACTTTGTCGCTCGCGCCGATGCGTTCCGAGCCAATGAGCAGGCGAATCGGTACCTGCGGAAAGTCCTG
>DATIZQ010000057.1:0-83486 GCA_035517015.1 Candidatus Acidiferrum sp.
GCTCGATCAGTTGGGCAAACCCTCGACCGACGCGCTGCACGTCGTCGAGCGCTTCCACCGCAAGGACTTCGGACACATGGATCTGACCATCACCATTGACGACCCAAAGGCCTACACCAAGCCATGGACCGTCGTCGAGCCCGTGCACCTGCTGCCCGACACGGAGCTGCTCGAGTTCATCTGCAACGAAAACAACCGCGACGTGCCGCACCTGCCGGGGCAATGATGGCGAAGCGTTCTGGTGAAGACCCGCGCCTTGCGCGCGTGACGAAAATCTGTCTGACGTTCCCAGGGACTGAGCGCCAGATGCACCGCAGCCACGCACAGTTTCTGGCAGGCAAGAAGACCTTCGCCTATTTTCTGAACGATCACCACGGAGACGGCATCGTCTCCATCACCGGCAAAGTGCTCCCGGGAGAAAACACGGCGTTGGCGGCGGCGCAGCCCGAGCGATTTTACCTGCCGGCCTACATCGGCCCGCGCGGTTGGGTGGCCCTCCGCCTGGACCGAGGCAAGGTCGACTGGGACGAGGTCGCCGAACTGATGAAGTGCAGCTACCAGCTTGTCGCGCCGAAGCGGAAAAAAGCGATCACGCCCCGTCACTCGTAACGCAGCGCCACCATCGGGTCGATGCCCGCGGCCCGCCGCGCTGGCAGATAACTGGCAAGCACCGCCACAGCAGCCAATACCACCGCGACCGCCGTGTACGTCAGAGGATCGGTGGCGCTCACCCCGAACAACATCTTCGAAAGGGCTTGCGTCGCTGCCAACGCGGCGGCCATCCCGATCCCGACTCCCGCCAGCGCCAGCAGCGCGCCTCGTCCGACCACCAGCTTCAGCACATCTTCGGTCCGAGCACCCAACGCCAGCCGAATCCCCACTTCACGCGTGCGCTGGCTCACCAGGTACGAGATGACACCGTAAATCCCCACCGACGCCAGCAGCAGCGCGATCGCGGCGAATGTGCCGAGCAGCAGCATCGAGAACCGCCGCTCGGCCATCGTATCGGCAATCATGCTGTCCATGGATTTCATGTTCCACACAGGTTGATCGCGGTCGCTTCCCAGCACCTGAGCCCGCACCGCGCTCTCGTACTGCAGCGGCTCCCCCGCCGTCCTCAGCACCACCGAGGACGAGGATACAAAGCTCATGTACTGATCCGGGATCTGCATCATCGGTGCATACATCTGGGCCCGAATCGTAGCCGTGGCATCGCGCTCTAAGCCCCAGTGCCGCACGTGGCCGACGATTCCCACGATTTGTGCTTTTACCGCGCCTTCTCCCATGCCGCCAATCGTCGCGTATCTGCCGATCGGATCCTGTCCCGGAAACAATGACCGCGCCATCACTTCGTCGATCACCATCACCGGCGGCTTCCCGGAGGTATCGAATTCGTTGAAGTAACGCCCGCGGACCAGCGGAATGCGCATCACCCGCAGATACTCCGGCGTGGTGTAGTACGTGAGCACCAGAGGCAGATCGTTGGTCGATTTGGGCTGAGGCGTTCCGTCGATCCACACGTCGGTCTCCCAGTCGTCATCGCTGAACGGCATGTCCAGCATTACCGCGGCGGCCTCGATACCGGAGGTGCGCCGGATGCGCTCGATCATCTGCGTGTACGCCCGCCGCTCGGTCGCTGGGCTCGCCATCTTAGCGGGAGAGAGCGCCACATTGAACGCCAAAACATGGTGCGGGTTCAGGCCCGGATTCACTCCGCTCAGCCGCCAGATACTCTGGATCATCAGACCGCCGCCCACCAGAAGGACCAGGGCCAGCGCCGTCTCCCCCACCACTAGCAGATCCCGCAGCCGCTGGCTGCCCCCGATCATTCCTCGTCCCGCTTCCACCAGGACCGCACGCACTTCCGACCGCGCCAGGGTCAGCGCCGGCGCCATTCCAAACAGCATCCCCGTCCCCAGCGAAACCAGCAGCGTAAACGCCAGCACGCGTCCATCAATCCCGATCTGTTCCATGCGTGGAAGGCCGGTAGGCACGGCCTTCAGCAGAAAACCCATTCCCCACGACGCAACCACCAGACCCGCCGCGCCGCCCAGTACTGAAAGAATGGCGCTCTCCGTCAGCAATTGCCGGAGAATCTGAAAGCGCCCGGCGCCAAGTGCCGTGCGCACCGCCATCTCCTTCTGCCGGGCCGTCGCCCGCGACAACATCAAATTCGCCACGTTCGCGCAAGCGATCAGCAGCACCAACACCACCGCGCCCGTCAGCACCAGCAGGATCGGCCGCACATCGCCGACCACCGATTCCTTCAGCGGCAGCACCGTGGCCGAGTGCCCGGTATTTTCCTTTGGATATGCTCGCTCCAGGCTGGCGGCGATTCGCACCATGTCCGCGCGTGCCTGCTGCTCGGTGGCGCCCGGTTTCAACCGCCCGATCACTTGAATTCCCGGATGCGTTTCGCGGTCCTGCAGAAGGAGGCTGCCGGCTTGTCCGAGAGGCGTGAACACGTCGATACGCTCGCGGTCGGGCAACTGGAAGCTGGCCGGCACGATCCCGACCACCGTGTGCGGTGTGCCATTCAGAGTTAACTTCCGCCCCAGTATCCCCGGCGCGCTGCCGAACCGCCGCTGCCACAACCCTTCGCTGATCAGCGCCACCGGAGCTCCGCCGGCCCGGTCTTCCTCCTCCGAAATCGTACGCCCGCGCAGCGGAGTCATGCCGACCACCCGCAGCATGCTTGCCGACACCTGCACCCCTTTCAACCGCTCCGGCACGCCGTTTCCGGTCATGTTGAAGTCTTCGGACCGCAGCGCGCCCATCTCCTCACAGGTTCGGTTGTCCTTGCGCCAATCCACGTAATTGAGATAGGCCACCGAATTCTGCTCGAACGCCCGCGTCCGTTCCCAGACGCGAATCAGCCGGTCAGGTTCCGGATACGAAAGCGGCCGCAGCAGGACACCGTTGACCACGCTGAATACTGCGGTGTTGGCGCCGATTCCGAGCGCCAGCGTCAGGACCGCGATCAGCGTGAAGCCTGGGCTCTTCCGCAGAAGCCGAAATGCGTAGCGGACGTCTTCCAGCAGGCGGGACATACCCGCTCCACCTGCAACTGCTGGACCGCCGCAGTTGTCGCGCTACGATGCAGAACCCTAACGACTTCCGGGCCGGCGCGCGCCCGTCTCCCGTCCCAAAAGTGGGACGCTCTGTGCGGTTCTGGAGCCCGGCTGTGCGATCTCTCACTCGTTCCCCGCTTTCCCAGGTAGCCCACTACCAGCTTTTCAAATCCCTTGACTCGAAGTACTTTTCAATGTAAAGTACTTTCCATGAATCCCGCGCCGTTTCGGAATCTGCCGCGCCCTCGATGGTGCCCGGCCGAAATGACCCATCCGCCGCATCTCGACCCGGCTCTCCCCTCGGCGCCGGTCCAGTTGCGGTATGCGCTTCTGATCAACCCCTTTTATCCAAAGGATCCCAACGCCAGCTTCGGTAAACACGTCCTGACCCCCACCCTTGCCCTCACCAGTTTCGCCGCGACTACCCCCGCACACTGGGACATTCGATATTGGGACGAGAACCTGCTCGATGGCCGTCCGCCTTTCGCGCCGATTCCCGAAGTCGTGGGGATCACCGTGCATTTGACATTCGCTAAGCGGGCTTTCGATCTCGCGCACTGGTATCGCAGCCGGGGAAGCAAGGTGGTGCTGGGCGGATTGCACGTGCTGTCTTGTCCCGAAGAATGCGCTCCCCATGCGGACGCGCTGGCCGTCGGCGATGGCGTCCAGCTCTGGCCGCGAATTCTGGCCGACGTGGAGGCAGGCTCTCTCCGCCCGAAATACGCCGCAACCTATGAGAGTGACTATCGCAGCGATCCGGCGCCGCGGCGCTCGGTTCTGCCGCGCCAGAGCTTTCTCACGACCACCAGCCTCATCGCCACCCGCGGCTGTCACAACCGCTGCGGCTTCTGTTATCTCGCGACCGACGGTTTACGCATGCCTTACCGCATGCGCGATCCCGCCCAGGTCGTCGCGGAGTTTGCGGCCGACCGCCAGCCCTATGCCGTCTTCGTCGATAACAATCTGGGATCCAACCGCCCCTACCTGCGTGCCTTGTGTCAGGCCCTGCAGCCCTTGCACAAAATCTGGAGCGCCGCGGTTTCCATCGATGTCACCGACGATCCGGATCTGATCCGTCACATGGCCCTGGCCGGGTGCACCGGCGTCTTCGTAGGGTTCGAATCGCTCACCGACGAGAATCTCGCGGACGCCCGCAAGAAAACGCCAAAAGCCGCCGACTACGCGCGGCGCGTCCGAATCTTGCATGATCACGGCATCCAGGTGAATGGCTCGTTCGTCTTGGGGTTCGATCACGATCGCAAAGATGCGTTCGTCCGCACCGCCGATTGGATCGAGCACAACCGCCTGGAGTGCGCCACGTTTCACATTCTGACTCCCTATCCGGCCACTCCTTTGTTCCATCAAATGGAAGCCGAGAACCGCCTGCTGCACCGCGATTGGTCTCTGTACGACACCGCGCACGCGGTCTTTCGTCCAAAGCACATGTCCCCCGAGGAATTGGAAGAAGGTTACGCCTGGCTGTACCAGCGCCTCTTCTCCCACCCGTCGATCTGGCGCCGCCGGCCCGAAGACTGGCGCGCCGTTCCGCCCTATCTGGCCATGTCCTACCTATATAAGCGCTCCAACCGCTTCTGGCGCTTTCTCATTCAACATCATCTGGTGCATGCCGTCTGGCAACCGTTGGTAGAGTTGACGCGCCTGCGGCATGTCCGCTTTCGCAAGCAGCTGGCCGCCAAGGGAACCGCTGCCTACCCGGCGCCGAACGTAGTGGCCGCCGGAGTCTAGTAACTGAACCAGTTAAAACACTCAGCAGCCTTGTGAGGCAGGCCGCAGCTTGCGGACCCGCTTCCAGCGGGTCCAGCCGGCCGGAAGGCCGGCTACCTTCCCTTGAAAATCCCTTCCTCGGATTCTGTCAAAATCCGGAACTCCAGCAGCGACTGCAATTGCCGGAGCGCCATCTTTTTGGGCATAAGCCGCATGCCGGCATCGCGCACCGCGCACAGCACCGGATTGTCCCATTGCGCAACGACGCCGAACGACCGCGACCGCAGGACGAAGTCTCGAGTTCGCGGCGCGCGCCGCCGCTCGTATTCGAGCAGGCCAGGTTCGACGTGCCCCAGCTTCTTCAGACACGCCGCAAGCACCACCGCATCTTCGATCGCCTGGCACGCTCCCTGCCCTAAATTCGGAGTCATCGCGTGCGCGGCATCGCCTAACAAGGCGACCCGGCCTTTCACACATCCGGGTAGCGGGTCGATATCGAAGATGTCGTTGCGGAGAATCGCGCCTTCCTCGGCACGCCCGATCAGCTCCTCCACCGGTTGATGCCAGCCGCGAAACAGGTGCCCCAGGGCCTCTTTGGTTCGCCCGTGCGAATCGCGTTGCCCTTCCGGCGCATTGTGAGTCGCGAACCAATACACCCGGCCTCGCGACATCGGAACAACGCCAAATCGCCGGCCTAGTCCCCACGTCTCGCTCATCGCGAGATCGCGGCTGTTTCCGAAATCGACCACGCTCCTCCAGGCCGTATACCCCGCGTACCGCACCGGCCGGCTGCCCACCAGTTGGCTTCGAATCACGCTCCGCAACCCGTCGGCCGCGATCAGCCCGTCTCCACGGGCGGTCTCTCCGCTTTGAAAGCGCGCTGTAACGCCGTCGCCGTCCTGTTCGAACCCGGCACAGGTCCGCCCCAGGTGAATCCGCGCCGGGTCGATTTGCCGTGCCAACAGAGCCAGCAATTCCGCCCGGTGCATGACGCTGATGATTCCAACGCCGCCGAGTTCCTCGGTGGGAATGCCGACAAGAACATCGCCATTTGGTTTTCTGAGACTGCCTTGCACGGCTAGACTTTCCGAGCGGATTTCGCTGCCCAGCCCCAGCACATCGAAGGCGCGCAAGGCGTTCGGGGCGAGTCCAATGCCGGCGCCTACCTCCCGCAACCCATCCGCTTGTTCGTACAACTCGGCGTCAATTCCCGCTCTTTGCAGTGCAATCGCCGCCGCGAGTCCGCCCACGCCGCAGCCGATGATGAGAATTCGCACGGACGCCGCTTATTCGTAGCGCAGCGCTTCCACCGGGTCGAGGGATGCCGCGCGAGCGGCCGGCCAGATCCCGAAGAATAACCCCACTCCCACCGACATGATCACGCCCGCGGCCGCCGCCCATAACGGCACCGCCGTCGGCAGGTTGGAAAAGGCAAGGCGCGCCGCCATCGAAATCACCCAGCCGATGAATAGCCCGAGAATTCCTCCCAGCGCGGTCAATACCACCGCCTCGGTGAGAAACTGCAGCACAATATCGGCGCGCCGCGCGCCCACTGCCTTGCGCACGCCGATCTCGCGCGTCCGCTCCGTGACGCTCACCAGCATGATGTTCATCACGCCGATGCCGCCCACAAGCAGCGCCACTGAGCCGACCGCGAACATCACGATGAAAATTCCGCCGGAAATCTGCTTCCACAGGTCGATGAACGCATCCGGCGTGAAGATCGCGAAATCGTCGGGCTTGTCGGACGCCAGCCGGCGCATCCGCCGCAGGTAATCGCGCACTTCGTCGACCACCACCGGAACGTACTGCGCATCGGTGGCCTTCACGAACAGGACGTAGTCCTTGAATTCCGGATGCAGCTTGTGCATCGTCGTCAGCGGCACGATTGCGATGTTGTCTTCGGGGTTCTTGCCGTTGCCGAAGGCTTGCTTCTGTCGCTCGAGAACGCCCACCACCGTGAACACGCGCCCCTCGAGAAGCACTTCTTTCCCGATCGGGTCCTCATTTCCAGGAAACAGCGTGTCGGCAGTGTCATAGCCGAGCACGACGATCGGCGACCTGTGGTCTTCGTCGGTCTGATTGAAGAATCGCCCGCGGTACAGGCCGAAATCGTAGATTTTCGCGATTTCCGGCGGATTGCCCTGCAGGATCACGTTTTTCGCCCGCGTATCTCCCCGGCGAACGTCGCTGCTTCCCGAGCCGAGTTCCGGATGGAAAATTCGCGCGGACGCCCCGGCAGCCACTACATGCGGCAGTTCCCCCAACCCATCGGTCCATTCTGCCTTCAACTCTTTTCGCTGCAGCAGTTCGGCCGTCGGGCGCCCCATCGACGCCCAGGGAAACTTGTAGCAGATGATGATGTTCGATCCCATCGCCTCAATCGAGCCGATCACGTTCGAGTCCAGCCCGTTCACCACCGCGCTGATCGCGATCACCGTGCTCACGCCGATCACGATGCCCAGAATCGTCAGGCACGACCGCAGCGGGTTTCTCCGTAGCGCGTCGAGCGCCAGTCCCACCGCCTCTTTCAATTCGTTGAACGAACGATTCTCGCGCATGATGTTGGCTCTCTTTTGATTCCCCTCGCTACTCGGAGCGCAGCGCCTCGACCGGGTCCATTCGCGCCGCCTTCGACGCCGGATAGACGCCAAAGAACAATCCCACGCTCGTCGCGACGATCAATCCCATCACAACCGACCATAGCTGTACCGAGCTTGGCAACGATGTGGTCAGCGTCACCAGCTTCGCGAGCAAAATGCCCAGGATCACTCCCCACGCGCCGCCAATCGCCGCGATCGTACAAGACTCGATCAGAAACTGGAGCTGGATATCGACGCGCCGCGCCCCCAGCGATTTTCGCAGCCCGATCTCGCGCGTTCGCTCCGTCACGCTGACGAGCATGATGTTCATGATCACGATCCCTCCGACGATCAGCGAAATCGACGCGATCACGATCGTCACGCCGAAGAACGCCCCGCTGATGCCGGCCCACAGTGACAAAAACGAACCGTTCGTCTCGATCGTGAAGTCATCCGGGTCGCGATAGGCGACGTGTCTCTTCCCCCGCAAAACCAGCCGGACCTCGTCCATGGCTTCGTCGATTCCGTCCGCTCCCTTGGAGGATTTCGCCCAGATGCGAATCGAATCGTCGCTGCTGTAGGCTTTCTGGAAAGTCGTAATCGGGAGAATCAGCCAGGAGTCGCGCGACATCCCCAGCACGCTCCCAAGACTTTTCCCCACTCCGATCACTTGGCAGTCGATTGTGTCGACGCGAATTTCCTTTCCGATCGGATCCCCACCGCCGAGAAGTTTTTCAGCGATGTCGTGTCCGACTGCGCATACCGGCGTTGCGTGCGAGACGTCGGTATCACTCACATGCCGCCCTTCCACCAGATCGAGGTCGTACAGCCGCGGCATCTCGCCCGTCCAGCCGAGCACATGGGCGTTCGAAAGGTAGTCCGTACCGTACTTCACTTGCGCGTTCTGTTTGTCCACTGAGGCGCCCACCGCCCCGCAGCTTCGGCAGTTGTCCCGTACCCACTCGTAGTCGTCCAGCCGGAGCTTTCGCCGCTTTTGGGTTTCCTGGTAGTCGTCGATATTCGTGATGATGATCGGGCCGCGGCTCACCAGGAAAACATCCGCGCCCAGGTTGAACACCTTTTCCGCGACGTACCGGTTCAGCCCGTTGACGATGCTCACCACCGCAATCACCGACATCACCCCGATTACCACGCCCAGCAGCGTCAGCACGCTTCGCAGCTTGTGCGCCCACAAACTCGCCGTCGCGATGCGCACCGCCTCGCCGAAGTTCATCGTAGCCTTGCTCGCCATGGTCGTGTTGCCCACATCCTAACATACGCCCGCGAGCCGGCTGGAGTTTCAGGCCCGGGACCCCGCCGTAAGCCTCTGCATTCACGCCATTTGCGATTTTGGCGGGTGTGCGCTCTGCCTCGGAGTTGAGGCGGATTTCGGGCGTAGCCCCCCTGGCTGGGGATCACTTTTTGGGTGTTCCCCCCTGATACCTCGAATGTTACACTTCTACCCATCCTCGCTAGCTCCCACGCTTCAGTACCCCCGTATCTCATTGTAAATAACCGGCTTAAACCATGGCAAGCGAGTTGCTCCTTCCTCATGGGAACAACACCTAGAGGGGGTAGGCATGGCTATTCGGGAGTGTCCATTCTGTGGGAAGAGGGTTTCAGCTCGGCTGACGCAGTGCGTATTCTGCCGCGAGACGCTTCCAGTGCTTCCTCGGGGCCAGAAAGACGCCGGCTCGGGAGATAACGGCGGCACGCAGATTCGCCGCGGGCTTCTCTACATGTTACTCGCCGCTGTCATCGGCTATTTTGGTGGCGGCTACAGTGCGATGAGGCTCCCGTTCCCCCTCCATCCCATTCTCACCACCTATCTTTCGCCCGTGTTGTTCCTGGGTGGTCTGGGCCTGAGCATTCACGGCTACTACCTGCAGCACAAATCGTCGGTCAACGACTCCGATTTGGGCCTGCCACACACTCGCTAGGCTTCGCGGTTCACCAGCGCAGCCAGCCGCCGGTGCAGGTCCTCGATCGCGGTGAATAGCTCCTTGATTCCTTCTGTTTCGACGCCCACGTCCATCGCCTGAACGTCGAGCACAAGGTCGTTCGCAATCTGCGTGGCGCGCCGCACGCGTTCGGCCGACAGCTTTGGCAGCACCGCGTAGGGATCGCCCGTCGCTTGCAGCCCCACCCATTGCTGCACCGCCCACGCAGTGCCGCGAATGTGGTCCACCGCGTTTCGAAACTCCCGCAACACGCGCGAATCAAGCTCGCCCGACTTGACCAATCGCTCGAGCTCCTGCAACTCCGACGTGGCCGCCTGCAAACGCGTGCTAAGGGATTCCGCCGGGTCGCCCCCAAGGGTGCTCATCGCTCACCTCCCAAAACCTCAAGTGCCGGGTTCTCGTATTAGAGCGCGTAGTCGAAGTGAAGGCAAGTTCCACTGCAGTAACACTGGGTCTCGATCCCGGGAGATGAGGGCTTTACCCTGCAGCAGTAACTTTTCCCGCCGTGCGGGGTTTCACCAGTGAAAGACGGGACGATCCTGTATGGCTCCCGGCAGTTGGGCCCGGCTACAATGGTCAGGCCCGGCAAGGAGGATCTTCAAGATGCGCCGATACCTTGGTTCCATTTTGTTGGTTGCAGCGCTGATGGGGCCCCCGGTAATTCTTTCCGGTTGCGCGGCGCGGGTCCGCGTCTACGACCCGGAGTATCACGACTATCATCATTGGGATCACCACGAGGTGGTCTATTACCAGCAGTGGGAAGTCGATACGCATCGGAATCATGTCGACTTCGACCACCGGAGCGCCGACGAGCAAAACGAATACTGGAAATGGCGCCACGCGCACGACCATGACCACTAGACCTTAGTTCTGGATGTTCGCGGAAGAACCCGCCGCCTTTTGTAATGCGGCGGGTTTTTCCATTTTACGCATTTCCTCAGAAGACCCGAACGGCCTCCGATTTCGAATTGCGCCGCGCGAACGCCTGCGATACATTCGCCGCTTCGCATTACTCTGATTCCAGCGAGGCGCACCTATGAATCGTCGTCTTTCTGTTTTCTTTCTTCCGGTTCTCCTTCTCCTTATCGCGCAGGTCGCCGCGCCCCAGGTCACATCCGCGGGCTCACTCGAAGGAGACCTCGGAAAGCTTGTTTCGACTCCGGCGGTCAGCGGCTACGAAGGCCAACTCGGGCAAGAGATTCGCGCCGAACTCGGGAACCTCCATCCCACGGTCGATAACATTGGCGACGTTATCGTCACCCTCGGAAGCGGCTCGCCGCATCGCCTCATCGTCACGCCCATCGACGAGCCCGGCTTCGTCGTCAGCGGCATCACCGACGACGGCTATCTGCGTGTCCAGCGCCTTCCGCAAAACGGCTTGCCGCCGATCTTTAATGAGCTCTATTCCGCGCAGCCCGTCAAGGTCGAAACCGCCGGCGGCAAGTGGATCGACGGCGTCGTTGCCGGCCTCTCGGTGCATCTACAGCCCGGCCGCATGAATCCGCCGCGTCTCACCGATCTCGAAAATATTTACGTCGACATCGGCGCCACGTCCGCCGCCGAAGTTCGCAAGGCCGGCATCGACAACCTCAGCCCCGTCGTCATCAACCGGCGGCTCTTCGCTCTCGGTTACGGGAAAATGGCGGGCGCGTCCATCGGCGACCGCTTCGGCGCTGCAGCTCTCCTTAACCTGCTCAGGGAAGTCGATCCCTCGAAGATTAAAGGCACCCTCACCGTCGCTTTCGTCGTCCAGCAACGCACTGGCGCGCGTGGCCTCGAGCGCATCCTGACGACGAATCAATTCGACGAAATGATTTACGTCGGCCGCCTGCTTCCCGGCGGGCCGATTCCCGGCGCGGAAGGCATGCATCGCGCGCCTCGCCGAGAGCCCGGCAGCGGCGTCCTCGTCGGCCTCACGCAGACCGACGGCCAGCTCGAAGGCTTCGCCGCCGACCTGAAGCAGCTCGCTGACGCCAACAAGATTCCGCTTGCCACTGACTACTCGTCCGGAATCGTGCCGCCAAGTTATCTCGCTGCGCCTTCGTTTCCCGCTAAGTGGACGCATATCGGCATCGCCACCGCCTGGCCCGACACCCCCGCCGAGCTGATCGACTGGAAGGACCAGAGTCATTTGATGAACCTGTTGGACTTGTATTTGAAAGGTCCACGCGCAGGGTCCGCCGGTGGAGGAAGTTTTGGCTCCGTATTGGGTCCCGCGCCTGACTCCGCGAATAGGCAGCTACCGACTACGGTCGTGCTCCAGCGCTTGGTCGAGAGCTACGGTGTCAGCAACCACGAGGGCCCCGTTCGCGACGAAGTAAAGAAGCTGCTCCCGCCCTGGGCCAAACCCGAAACCGACGACGCCGGCGATCTCGTCCTGCGCATCGGCACCGCTCCCGCAGGCGCGAAGACGCCCAGCATCCTCGTCGTCGCGCACATGGACGAGATCGGCTACGAGGTGAAATCTATCTCGAATGACGGCCGCCTCGAAGTCACCTCGCAGGGCGGCGGCGAGCCCAGCTTCTTCCTGGGCCATCCTGCGCTCGTTCACACCACCACCGGCGACCACGACGCCATCATGGAACTCCCGAACGGTTGGGATGACCCGAAATTTGAGTGGCCGCGCGGCCGCGGCGGCGCCGCGATTCGCGTCGATGTCGGCGCGCATACCCCCGACGAAGTCGAAAAACTCGGCATCAAGGTCGGCGACACCGTGACGATTCCCAAAGCCTATCGCCCGCTTCTCGGCACGCGTGCCAATGGGCGCAGCTTCGACGACCGCGTCGGCTGCACCGCGCTGATTTCCGCCGCGTGGGCTCTCGGCGGCCCGCTGAAGGACCGGAACGTCACTTTCGTTTTCTCGACCGCCGAAGAGCTTGGCCTCAACGGCGCGGCCGCCACGGCAAAACGTCTCGGCGTTGAAAATCATCCGGATTACGTCTTCGCCGTCGACACCTTCGTCAGTTCCGATTCGCCGATCGAATCGAAGCGTTTCGCGGATGCGCCCATCGGCAAAGGCTTCGTGATCCGCGCCGTCGACAATTCGAATATCGTCCGTCCCGATCTGGTCGAACGCGTGATCAAGCTCGCGCGCGCCAATCAGATTCCTGTGCAGTACGGCGTCACGGGCGGCGGCAACGACGGTTCCACGTTCCTCCGCTACGGCTCCGTCGATATCGCGCTCGGCTGGCCGCTGCGCTATTCGCACTCGCCCGCTGAAGTGATCGACACGCGTGACGTCGACGCGCTCGCCCACATCATCACCGCTATCTCGAAGAGCTGGTGACGCCACCCATACCGCGAACTCGCGTCGATTGTCGATTTTCGGCTCGGTTTTTGGGGTGGGAGCCCCCCGACTTTAGTCGGGGGAGCGCGGCCTTCTTGCCCTGACATCGGAAGGGCACGCCGTGTGAAGGAACCTCCCGGCGATCCTTGCCCGACGCGCGATAAAGCGATAGCGTAGTCGCGCCATGGCGTTTTTCGGCGATTTCGCCCGCGACTTTTGCTTCGCCCTCCGGCAGCTCGCGAAGAATCCGCTCTTCGCCATCGTCATTATTCTCTCGCTCGGCGTCGCGATCGGCGCGAACGCCGCGATCTTCACGTTGCTTGACGCTATTGCTCTGCGCCAGCTCGCCGTGCCGCAGCCGTCGCGCCTCGTCGAAATCAACGAGGCCACTGCGCAGAATAGTCCGCGCGCATTCACTTACGCGCAGTTGAACGAGCTCCGCGCCCGCCAATCCGTTTTCTCGAGCGTCTCCGGCTGGCTCCTGCCCATCTCTAACATCGAAGTCAACGGCGTCCCCTCGCTCAGGGCCGTCCAGTACGTCACCAGGGACTTCTACTCCACGTACCCCGTCCGCCCGATGCTCGGCCGCACGCTCCTGCCGTCTGACTCCCGTCCGTCCACCGGGGGCCCAGCCAGCGTCGCCGTCATCAGCTTCGAGTGCTGGCAGGACCGCTTCGGCGGCGGCCCGAATGTCCTCGGCAAAATCATTCGCGTCGAGGGCCGCCCGTTTTCGATTGTGGGCGTCACGCCCGCAAACTTCTCAAGCCCGCAAATCGACGTTTCCGCCGACGCCACCGTTCCCGTCGAAGCCGCGCCGTTTAAGTTGTTCGACTCCGATCTCCAATCCATGCCGCTTCTGGTCACGGCCCGTCTACGTGACGGCGTCTCGTTGCAGCAAGCCGACGCGCAATTGCAAGTCCTGTGGCCTTCGATTCTGCGCGACACCGAAGAGCCGGGCTTATCCTCGAAAGATCTCGCCGAGGATCTCGCGCGACGCGTTCAACTCGCGCCCGGTTCTCGCGGCGAATCCTTCCTCCGCCGCGATTTCTTCGAATCGACGGAAATTCTGATGGCTGCCGTCGCCACGCTCCTGCTCTTGGCGTGTCTCAACGTCGCCACGCTCTTGCTCGCGCGCGCCTCCGCGCGCTCGGGTGAAATTGCCGTGCGCCTCGCTCTCGGCGCGAAGCGTAGCCGCATCCTGCGCCAGCTTCTGACGGAAAGCGTTGTGCTCGCCACCGCCTCTGCCGCCGTCGGCCTCGCACTCGCGCAGTGGTCCGGCCAGCCCTTGCTCAGCCTGATGTGGAACAGCCCCGTGAAACTCACCATCTCGCTTCATCCGGACTTCCGCATCCTCGCGTTCACGATCGCCGTGGTTTTTCTCGCCACCGTCCTCTTCGGCCTCGCGCCCGGATGGATGACGATCCAGGAGAGCGCGCCTCTTCGCGGCGCCGCGCGTACCATCGTGGGAGGTCGCGGCGGATGGTTGCGCCGCTCACTCGTCGCTGCTCAGGTGGGACTCGCCGTCGTGCTGCTCGTGGGCGCCGGTCTCTTGATTCGCAACGCTCATCGCCTGGCCACGGCCGATCTCGGTTTCGAGCCGCAGAGCGTTGCCGTCTTCAATCTCACTCCGAACGCGGGCGGCTATGGCGACCTCGATATCAACGCCTACAAACGCGACCTTCTTGCCCGTGTCTCTGCGATTCCCGGTGTCGCCTCCGCGTCTCTTTCCGATTCCTCGCCCGTGCAGATCAATCGCTGGTCCGAGCGCGTCTTCCCTCCGGCGTCTAAGGAATCGGCGACCGCTGCTCCCGAAGCGAACCTCTATTTCATTTCACCCGGCTTCTTCAAGACGCTCGGCGCATCGGTTCTCCGTGGCCGCGACTTCGCGCCTTCCGACACCACGACGTCGCAACGCGTCGTCATCATCAGCCAATCGCTTGCCGATCGCCTGTTTCCCGCAGGCGACGCCCTCGGGCGCGCGATTTCCGTCGGTGACTACGGCCCGCGCCAGGATCTTCAGGTTGTCGGCATCGCGCGGGACGCGCGTTTCGGCGACCTGCATCAGCGCGACGCCCTTCTCGTTTACCTCCCGCTTTTTCAGGTCGTTCAGCCGCAGGACGCCAGAATTCTCGAATGGGGCTATTTAGAGGTCCGCTCGGAAGGAAATCCTCTCACCATCGTTCCCGCCGTCGACGCGCAAATCCGCTCGCTCGGCCACGAATTCGTCCGCTGGACAGAAACCATGTCTCGCGCCATCGCCGTCGATCTCGCCGAAGAGCGCATGCTCGCCTCGCTCTCCACATTCTTCGGGATTGTTGCAGGCTTTCTCGCGCTCATCGGCCTCTACGGCCTGCTTAGCTACGCCGTGAATCGCCGCACGCGCGAATTTGGCGTGCGTCTCGCCCTTGGTGCGCAAACGAACGCCGTCTTTGTTTCCGTCTTGAAGGAAGCCCTTGCGCTCGTGCTCGTTGGCATCGCGATTGGCATTCCCTGCGCGATGGCCGCCGCCAGAATTCTCGCCAGCCGCCTGCCAAACCTCGCCGCGAACGACGCGCTGCCTTTCGTCGCCGCCGTCGTCCTTCTCGCGGTCGCCGGTTTTCTCGCCGCGTGCACTCCGGCTCGCCGCGCCTCCCGCGTCAATCCCATCGACGCCCTGCGCTCGGAATAAGTCGCCCACCGAAAGCCGCTCAGGGAATCTCGGGTTGCAAAGTGGCTCTCGGCAACGGCGACAGATTCCTCACTCGCGGGGAGTCGCGCTGCGGTCCGGTGCGATCGCATCCGCCATTCGGAAGATGGCCGCAAGCACTTCAAGTGCAATCCGGCAGTACAGAATCCAGAAGAAGTACGCAACCAGAGCTGCAATCAGCGCTATCAGCCCTTGTACGGGCGCCTGCTGGAACGCCGTTACCACGCAGGCAACCGCAGCGATCAGACCCGCCAGCAGATGAATTGCATAGAGGAACTTCAGCATCTTGGGAGCTGCGTACGTACGGAAGGAGAAATCCATCAAGCCTTCCCACATCCCTTTGGCTTCGGGCATCGTTCCTCCTCAAGATTAGGATGAGACCCAAGGGAAAGTATAAACGAGAAGGCGTGGGCGCCCCACCGCAGGACATGCGTCGGCGGCGAATGCGACACCGCCGATTCGGTTTCAACGAACGAGTTGAATCACTTCGTCTTGTAGCTGAACGTCACCTTCGTCTCTTCGTCCAGCACCAGCGGCCTCACGAAGTGGTACGAGTTTCCCGCGCGCGGCACGTCGACGCGAATCGGCAGCACGCCCGCCACCCGTTGCTGCAGCTTCAGGACGTTCGACGACGGCGCCGTTTGCGCAATCTCCGCGTTCCTTTTCAGATCGCGTTCGATACGCCGCGACTCGCGCACTTCATCGGTCGCGCTCTCAGTGACCGTGACCGTCTCGGCCATGGCGGCCACGCTCAGCGCAGCGTTGTGCTGCACGGGGCTGCTCGCGTCGTACTGAATCTGCCGCAAGGATTGTTTGAACCCCGCGCGGTTCACCGCAATCCTCACTCTTCCTGACGGCACATTCGACACCACCCATCGCCCGGACTGATCGGAGACCGCCGCCAGCACCGTTCCCGTATCCAGATGACTCACCGTCACCTGCGCCCCTGCGACCACGGCCCCGCTCGAATCCACCACGTATCCTCCGAGTTGCCCCGGCAGCAGCGCCTGGGCTTGGAACTCCACCGCCTGCGGCATCACGGACGGCATCCCTTCGCTGATCCCGCCTCCTTCTCCCGCCGCGACCTCTTCCGACGCCGCCGGTACCACGCTCGCCGACATCGCGTCGCCGCCGAAGTCCTTCACCTTGTACCGCTCCGGCAGAAACACCTCCCACTCGAGCAGACTGATCGGCACATCCATCTTCGGCAGTGACAGCTCGGATCCGCCCTTCTTCGCGAACGGCGCGCCCGAATGCACGAACACGAACGACACCGTGTACGCGTCCGTCGGCCGGAACCCGGTCCGCAGCAGCGGCACGCGATTCCCGTCCGGCCCTTCCACCGGCTTCACCTTTTCGCCTGCCACCTCCGCCGACAGAATGCTCGCGCCCGCCGGCAGCTCCACTTTCAGGAACGGCTGCGCCTGATTCCTCACCGTCAGTTGCACTTCGGTCAGCGACCTTCCCTCCGAGGTGACCAGCGTCGTCACGGTGGCGTGCTCCACCACCGCCGCCAGTACGCCGCTGTCCGGAAACCGCGTCCATCCGAGCGCCAGGCTCGGCGTCTCCGTCGGCTGCCGGTGATACCGGAACGCCGCTTGCAGAGGGAATCGCGCAAGCGACCGCAGGTACGGGCTCGCTTCCTTGAAGTCCATCCTCTTCAGCCCGCCTCCTTCGGTCGCGGACAATTCCATCGTCCCCGCGCCTTCGACCAGGATTTCGCCCGTCTCGCGCTGCGTCCCCTGGAACGTCAGGAAAGGAATGTCCGCCTTCGTCGCGCCGATCGGCCGCGTCATCGAAATCAGGAACTGGTGGCTGCGCTGCGCCGGCCGGCTCACCTTCAGCATCAGAACGCCCGACTGCACTTCGCTCGATTCCAGTGACGCTCCCGTCACGCCCGTAACCTCGTATCCGGCGGGCACCGCGACCTCGAATTGCGAAGGCTCACCCTGCACCACGGTCACATCCGCGAGCGCCGCAATCCCCAGATCCGCTTCGCCCACCGAAACCAGCGTCTTCACTTCGGAGAGAAATCGCACTTCCTTCGGCGCAACCGGCGTTACAACTTCTCGCGTCGTCCACGAAACGTTCGCCATCGCTCCCGGCACCAGCGTCGCCTCCACGGTCGTTTGTCCGTTCTGCGACGCCCGGCTCGTAATCAGTCCCGGGCTGATTCGCACGTTCGTGTGGTCCCCGGGAACCGTCAGCGTCAACTCCACGCTGCCTGCCGGCGGCGCCGGCAAAGTCATCGACGCGCGCCCCGCCTCGATATTTACTGCCAGCCCCGCGTCCAGCGTCACCGCAAACTGCCCCGGCCCGCCCAGCACGCCGACGTCGGTCCCGTTCTCTTGCTCGAGCGGCAGGCTCTTTCCCTCGTGGTGCGCGTCGAGGATCGTCATGCCGTTCGCGAGTGCCACCTTCGTCAACCCATCGTGCAGAATCTCGCCCTGCAGCTCGACCGTTCCTTTCGCTGCATCGTCGCCCGCATGAAATGCCAGGCTCGCTCGCTGGATCGTGTACGGCAACGGAGGCGCTTCCGGCCCTTTCACCGGCTTGTTCGCCAGTTCGATCAGCCGGTTGTAGTCGTCCACGGGCAGCGTCACGTTCCCCGGAGACGGCACCGGTATCACATTTCGCTCCTGCGCGAACGCGGTCGCCGGAAAAATCAGCTCGAACGTCAGCGCCGCAACCAGCATTCTCTTGATCGCATTCATCGCGCGCCTCCCTTTTTCTCGCGTTGATAATTCAGCGCCGCCGCCGGAGCCTGGTTCTCGCCGGTCAATTCCGATACCAGGAACAGCGACGGACCGAACGCCGGAAACGAAATCTGCACGGGAAGAATTCCCGCCACGCGGCCCGTCGGCGACGCCGCGCGAAACTGCTCGATCAGCGCTTCGTCCTTGTCCAGGGGTTTTGCGGGGCCGGGCGACGCTGCCGCCACGCCGCCCGCCACGCCCGCATTGAACGCAGCCGAGACGGGATTCTCGTACGCCTCCGTCCGGAACGCGCCCGGCTCCGCAGTCACCTTGAAAAGCGGCGGGTAGTACAGCACCAGCCCGGTGCGCGAGATCGGCAGGTCCACCGTCGGCAGCGCCAGCGCCGCCTGGCCCTTCTCGCCCCACGCCGTTCCGCGGCTCACGTAGACGATCTCGACCGCAAACGCCGGCGCATCGTCGCCCGTTCCCGCGCGCGCCTTTTCGAGCGGCAGCAGCAGCCCTCCGTCAGGCGCCTGCCCCGGACGCACCGGCTTCCCCGCCAGAGAAGCGCTCCAAAGCGTCGCGCCCGGGGGCAGCGTCACCTTCAGGAAATTTCGCTCGTTGTTTCGCACCGCGTAGCGCGCCTGCGCCAGCGTCTTCCCGTCGTTGCTGATCAGCACCTGGTAACGCGCCTCTTCGATGTTCGCCATCAGCACCGCCTGCGGCGTGTACCGCGCCACGTTCACGCTCAGCGCCCGCGCGGTCTTCGCGTCGCCCGGCCGGAACCGGAACGCCGCCAGCGACGGCGATTGCCGGCTCGCCACCATCGCCCCCAGGTCCGTCGCGTCCGCTGCTTCAAGCCCCTCCGTCTTCGAATCCTTGATCTCGCCCGCGCCCAGCACGTCCACCGCGATGCCGCCCGTTTCGCGTTCCGCGTCGAGCAGCCGCAGCATCGGAATCCCCATTTCGCCGTCCCGCGGAGTTCGCGTCTCGCCCGCAATCACGAATCGGGCGTTCTGCTCCACCGGCTCGAGAAACGTCACCGCAAGCTCGCCGTTCTTCACCTCCCAATCCGCCACCATCGCCCCCAGCACCTGGTTGATCGTCACGTTCGCCGGCAGCGCAATCCGCACCGCCTTCGCCACTCCCTGCGTCACTTCGATATCCGCTTCCGCCGAAACGGAGCTCGAGTCCTCGCCCAGCCCCACCAGCTCCGTCAGCGATCCGCGCATGCGCAAAGGCTGCTCGGCGCGGTGATCCTCCGTCTTGCGGTGCCACGCAAACGTCAGCGGCTCGCCGCCGCGCCCGTACGCGATCCACTTGCTCTCCTTGTCCGCTTCCGCCCGGTCGACCAGCAGCCCGCCCGTCAGGCTCACGTCGATTCCCTGGCGCGGCAGTTCCACCACCGCGCGCGTCACTCCCGAAGCCGTCGCGGGCAGCGAGATGCTCTCCGCTCCTGCGCTCGACGTCACTGGAAGATCGATCTCGAGCGCCAGCGACGCGCGCCCGGAATGGGAGAGCAGCGCGCAGAGCTGTCCACCGCCCTTGCCCGCTGCGTTCGGCACCAGCGACACCGGCTTCCCTTCGAGTCTCGCTTCGCGGATCAGCAGCCCTGCCGGAATCGGAACGCGTACCCAGCCGTTCTTCAACACGTCCACCGTAAGGTTCGCCTGCCCCGACGCGATATCGCCATTGATGCGCAGCTCGTACTCGACCCGAGTCAGCGTCGCCTCGACGGGCGGCTGCTCCGGCGGCCGCTCTGCCGGAAACGCCCGCGCGTGCAGCGCCTTATATTCCTCGATCGGAATCACCACCCACCCGTCCGCCCGCGCCGTCCCCTGCGCCGCGCACGGCCCCGCCGCCGCAAACACCGCCACCGCCGAGCACACCGCCACCCGCGCGAATCGAAGCCCCGCTTGAGCGAAACGAGAGGAGAGAGTTTTCATCGTACCGTTCCTTTGGCCGGCGACTCCGGCCTGCCCTTAGAACGGCCTACGCGCTTTTCCTTGCACGCCTTTCCGCCAAGCCTTGCGCCTCGCGCCTCTAGGCGCGATATGAATCGCGCTCGCCAAGCGCCGGAGGCGCGACCGTACTTAGCCCGGCACGCAGCGCAGCGGAATGCCGGGAACCCGAGCAGACCCCTCAAAATGGAGTCAGAGTCCCGAAGGGACGATTGAACCGCCTTCACTGAGAGCGCTGGCTTGCCCCGACCACAGCCCCAGCGCAGTTTGCCCTTAGCCTTCTTCCGAAAATGCCGTTTGTAGCGCCGCCATCTTGGCGGCTCTTTTCGGTTTTCTCTGAAATGAACTTATCTCATGAATAGGCTGCAGACCATCTAAGTGCCGTAGGATCAGCAGCTCAGCCCCATTTATGAGATAGCTTCATCTCAAATTTCAAATTTCCAATTTCAAATTGAATTCGTTTTTCTCTGTGCCTCTGTGGCCAAATCTCCCACTCCACTCACCCTCCCAAATTGACCGTTCGCCTCCCTCACCTCGCCATTCGGGTCAGAGCACTTGCATCCCCGCGCTACTCTGGAATGTGAAACCGGATAACAGACCTTGCGAGGGAGCCACTGCGATGCTTGAAACCATCCTGAAGCGTTTCGACCAGCCCGACGAAGTCCGCACCTTCGAAAAAGGAAAATTTGAACTCGTCCACATCGGCGGAATGACCATCGGCCGCGCCACCTACCAGCCCGGCTGGAAATGGTCCCTTCACGTCGGGCCCGGCGTCGGCGCGTTACGCTGCAACGTCGAACACGTCGGCCTCGTGCTCTCGGGCTGCGCCACCGCGGCGATGGAAGACGGCACAATCCACGAACTTCGCGCCGGCACCCTCTTCTACATTCCCCCCGGCCCTCCCGGCCACGACAGTTGGGTCGTCGGCAACGAGCCCTACGTCTCCCTCCACTTCCTCGGCACCGAGCACTACGCCGCCAAGTGATCCGAAGGTTTGAACGTAGCGCCGCGGACTTCAGCGCGGCAGAGTCCTCGCTGCCGGTTGAGGAGCCGCCCGCCTCAGCGCGTTTGCCGACGGGAGAGTCTAATCCGTGGCCTTTGGATTTGCCGTGCTTGGATGTGCGGAGACGGCGGACTTAGTCTTCTGATTCCCTTGCTTGTATTCGGAGTCCAGCTGCGTCGTCAGCGCGATTAGATGCGCAGCGGAGAGATTCTTCCAGCCGAGCGCTGCTAGTTCTTCCTGCCCGTCTTTCATGTCCACGTCTGACTGGGCAGCGTGGCCCAATTCCTGTTCAATCCGCGACAACCTCACCTGCGCTAGGCCGATTTCTTGCTTGAGAATACGGCTCTCGGGATTCTGCTTTCGCCATCGTTGCAAAGTGGAGAGATCGTCCGTCAGCGTCTCGAAAGTCTCCGCGGGAGGCTGATTCTCGCAACTACACGAAATAGAGCTGTCGACAAGAGAAAAGGCAAACGCCCCAAACAGGTCCGGTTCATTCCACCGGACGAATCCCATCGACGCGATGGGGGCAACAAAATACCCGGCGCAGAGGCCTAGCAACGCGCACACGAAGATCGCAATCGTCTTTCTCATTTGGGCCTCTCATTGGATTTGTGCTCTTTCCGTTGCACCGCTCGCATTTGAACTCCGGCGTCGTTGTAGAGTTTCTGCTCGTTGGACTCTCTGAGTTCGATGAGCTTGCTAAGACCTTCGGCAGAGACATCTTTATCCTTCCAGCCGAGCGCCGACCACTCCTTTTGAGCCGACTTCATATAGGCATCGGCTGCGGCGGAATTCCCGGCAGTTGACTCGAGCCGATAGAGACGAAGGTATGTGAGACCGAAATTCCGATGAAGAGTCCCCTGTGGATATTGGATCTTCTCGTCTCTAATTCGCTGAAGGAGCTTCAAATATTCGAGCAGAGCCTTTCGGCCTTGGTCCGGGCTTGCTTGATTGTATTGAAGGAACGAATACCGCGCGAGATTCACGGCATACATGTAAGCGAATTTGCTCTTCAACTCTGGCACTGAACTGTATTTCGCGCGAAGAACACAGCTCGCCGCCGCGGCAACGCAGAATGCGGTCGCACAGGCAAGACAGAAGAGGACGACCTTCAGAACTTTCATTGGGCCCCTTCAACTGGTCGTGAACACTCACCCTCCAGTGCCACTCAACGCTAACACCTGGCCGTCCAAAAGGGGACCTGGCCCGACGGTCGGGTGTCACGCCTCAGTAACTGTAAGGTCTTTGGAACTATTGCTCGGCCGCTTTTCGTCTTGCTCGATCCTCCCGTGTGGTCTCTGTGGCTCCCATGCATGGCCGACTTCCTCTCCCTGCCTCACGCGCTTCACGTGTCGGTACCCTGGTTCTAGCCGTACTGCTCAATTTTTGAACCTGTTCAGAATTTTCGTTCCGTGCTACCGTGGCTCGTTTTTGTGCTCGCTAAAGTGGGCGCTAAGGGGAGGAGACGATGCGGAAGGAGCGGAGGGATCGCGGGCTCGGGTGTTGCATCCTCGCCCCTCGCCCCTCATGCCTCGCCCTAATCTACAGTTGCGCGATTAGAAATCGCTGTAACTCGTTGAAAACAAAGGCTCGGCCCCATGTCTAATATACAGTTCCACGCGATGCGCTCGCTCGGCGCGCTTTCTAGCCACTCGTCACTCGCCACGAGTCACTGCATCTTTAATCGCAACAAAACACCCTTTTCGTCAGGAAAAGGTGTCTCCTCTACCTCATTTACCTCCTCCAACTCCTTTGTCTTAATCGATACACATGTGGAAACAGAATCGTCTCTAACTCATAGAAAACAAAGGGCGGCCATCGCTTCTAATCGATACAAATCCCGGACCTTGATCGGTTCTTCCCATCCGTGTCTATCCGTGTTCATCTGTGGTTTCAGACTTGCCATCCCTCGTTCTGTTGCCCTTTACCCCGCAAATGCCTCACAATCCCCGCCGCAGGACCAACCTTCGCTGAGGAGCGCTGGCCGCTGACCATCGGCCGCGGAGTCCCATGCCCAAAACCATCATCGAGCCGTTTCGAATCAAGAGCGTCGAGCCCATTCGCCAGACCACGCGCGAGCAGCGCCAGAAACTGCTCGAAGCCGCCGGCTACAATCTCTTCCTCATCGCCTCCGACGACATCCTGATCGACCTCCTCACCGATTCGGGCACGAACGCCATGTCCACCGAGCAGTGGGCCGCCATGATGCGCGGCGATGAATCCTACGCCGGCTCACCGAGCTTCACGCGTTTCCGCGATTCGGTGCAGGCCATCATGGGATTCAAGCACGTGATTCCCACGCACCAGGGCCGCGCCGCGGAGCGAATCCTGTTCAGCGTGATGTGCAACAAGGGCGACGTGGTCCCCAACAACACGCACTTCGACACCACACGTGCGAATTGCGAATTCGTCGGCGCCGAAGCGCTCGACCTGCCCACTCCCGAAGCGCTCGAGCCCTCGCGCCAGCATCCCTTCAAGGGCAACATGGACACGGCGCGGCTCAGAGAGGTGATCGAGCGCGTGGGCGCGCAGCGCGTTCCGCTCGTGATGCTCACCGTCACCAACAATTCCGGCGGCGGCCAGCCCGTCTCGATGGCGAACATCAAAGCGGTGAAAGAAATCTGCATGCACTATGAGATCCCGCTCTACATCGACGCGTGCCGCTTCGCTGAGAACGCCTATTTCATCAAGCTTCGCGAGCCCGGCTACGCCCACAAGACGCCGCGCGAAATCGCGCAGCAAATGTTTTCGTTCGCGGACGGCTGCACGATGTCCGCGAAGAAAGACGCTATCGTCAACATCGGCGGTTTTCTGTGCACCAACAACGACACTGTCGCGCAGGCTGAAAAGAATCTCCTGATTCTCACGGAAGGGTTTCCCACCTACGGCGGGCTCGCCGGGCGAGACCTCGAAGCGATTGCCGTCGGCCTGAATGAAGGGCTCCACGAGGACTACCTGCAGTACCGCATCGTCTCCACCGCTTATCTCGGCAATCACATCGCCGCCGAAGGCGTCCCCATCGTGCAACCGCCCGGCGGCCACGCGATTTATATCGACGCGCGCGCGTTTCTGCCGCACATCCCGCCGTCGCAATTTCCCGGCGTCGCCCTCGCCGCAGAGCTGTACATCGAAGGCGGAATTCGCTCGGTCGAAATCGGCACGCTGATGTTCGGCAAGCGCGACGAAAAGGGTGCCGAGCACCCCGGGCCGATGGACTTGCTCCGGCTCGCGATTCCGCGCCGCGTCTACACGCAATCTCACATCGACTACGTCGTGGAGATCATCCTCGAGGTCTGGCGCCGGCGCGCCGTGGTTCGCGGCCTCGAACTTACCTACCAGGCGCCGTTCCTGCGCCACTTCACCGCGCGCTTCCGAAGGGTTTCCTGATGCAGGCCAGCGGCTTTATGAATAGGCGCCATTCGCTTGGTGCCCCCGGGGCCTCTGCTATAATCGCGCGTTCATGGTCAGTCCCCGCTTCAAGTCGCCGCGATATGTCGTGGTCGAAGGCCCGATTCGCGTCGGCAAGTCCACGCTCGCGAGAGTGCTCGCCGAGCAGTTGCATGCGCGGCGCATCTTCGATTGCGACGACAATCCCTTCCTCGCCGACTTCTACGACGAAAAGCCCGGTGCCGCCTTTCGCGCCCAGATGTATTACCTCTACGAGCGCCACCGGCGGCTCATCGAAGCGCGCCCGGAAGATTCCCCCGCGCCGCTCGTCGCCGATTTCCTCTTCGAGAAGGACAAGATTTTCGCCTACATCAATCTCGACAACGAGGAGCTCAAGCTCTACGAGAAGTATTTCGATGCGCTCGCGCCCTCGATCACCTCGCCGGACCTCGTCATCTACCTTCAGGCCAAGCCGGAAGTCCTCCGCAAGCGCGTTTCAAAAAAAGGCGATCCCGCCGAAACCCAGATTTCGCCCGAATACGTCGAGGCCGTCGCCAACGCCTACGAGCACTTCTTCTTCCGCTATTCGAAATCGAACCTGCTCGTCGTGGACACTTCCGAGATCGACTTCGTCGAACGCAACCAGGACTTGCAGGAACTTCTCCGCCGCCTCCGCCAGCCCGTCAAAGGCACCCAGTACTTTCTCCCCCTCGGCCAAAGCTGACGCCTCCTCCGCTGCTCTTGTGCTCGTGACTCGCTTTGGTTGTTCTCTTAATCGCCCCGAGCGCTCCGGGGCGGCTTTTGTAGCGCTGGCGGCTCGCCGGCTTTTTTGCCCTTGTGGTAGCGGCCCTCATTTCTCCACCGGGAGCGTCCAGGCGGGCGGAACTTCCGCCTGTTACGACGCGGATTTCCTGCCCTTTGGCAAGGAACTCACGGTCACGAACACCTGCCCGCAGAACTACAAATTCGAGGGCAAAGAGCGCGACACGGAAACCACCAACGACGATTTCGGCGCCCGCTACTATGCCTTCCGCTTCGGACGCTGGCCCTCTGCTGACTGGTCTTCCGTCCCCGCGCCCGTCCCCTACGCCAACCTGTCGAATCCGCAAACCCTCAACCTCTACGCCATGGTCAGCGACAACCCCGAGTCCTTCGCCGACCTCGACGGCCACTGCACAGTTGACTACGACTGCAGATTCATAGCATACGGCCTGCCGAACGGCGAATTGGGCCCAAACGGGGACAACACCACGGCGGGCACAACCTGCGGCAACAACAGCGCATCCGAGTGTCCCTCCGAGACCAACACCGGAACCGGCTCGCAGCAATCCCAGCAGACCTCCGTGCAGCAGGCGCAACAGCAACACCAGGGCATTGCTGCTAGCCAAGAATATGCAACGAGAGACGAGGCGGCGGCCGCTGCAGAAGTAGCCGCTCTTGCCGCCACCAACAAGTCAGGGCGGAAGTGGGAATATGGGGGTCTCATCATCAAGAATGGCAAAGGCAAGTTCACCTACACGTTAGCCACCACGTCCCACAATCACGACCTGGTAGACGTCGGGAGCATCATAGTGCCGAAGGGGTTCAGAGTGGTCGCGGAATACCACACGCACCCTCACAATTTCAAGGCGGAAGGCGAGGGCCTTTCCGTCGGAGACGAAAATCACTCCTTGGGCGTTCGGAGGACCGTCTATGAGGCGGATACACTTTCTAGGAACATGTATAGGTGGACGCCTGGCATCTCAAAATACCAGCCGGACGATTCATATCTAATCGGCGATTTTGTGACGCATATTCCTCAGTGACCGAAATTGCGAGAGTGTTGGTGCTTGCGCGGCAAGTCGCCGCGGGGAGGACAGACCCTATGGGAAAAATGCATTCGTCCAGCCTCAGGAGGCTCGCTGGTCTTTTGGGGCTATGCCTAGTGTTGGTGCCTGTGACTGCGACGCCGAGCGCGCCAAACGCGTATCGAGGCTCCAGTGATAAGGAGCCTGTCATTGTTGGCATGGCCAGCCTGCTCGGCGATCCCGAAAGATACAACGGCAAGTTTGTTCGAACCGTTGGGTTCCTCTGCGTCGAATTTGAGGGCAATGCTGTATACCTCCATGAGGAAGACTACGCCCACGGATTGACGGGCAATGCATTCCGGCTTGGTCTGTCCCAGTCCCAGGCGAAGCAGTTCAAGGGCTTGACCCTCAAGTACGCGCTGATCGAAGGGACAGTATCGGCACATCCTCCAGACCAAACGCACACGTGGGCTGGCGATATTGAGAGTGTCAGACACGTAGAGGCTTGGCCTGCGTACCGCAAACCCGTCCCCCGCGAGTAGATCGTTGTCGGGCGGGCGGCGCACTCTCACGCTCGTCTGCTGCGGGAAATGTGATGCACAATTTGCGAAAACCGGGTATGCTCTCGACTCCTTCCCAGAGGAATCCCGGCCGCAGCGGCGAGCTTCCGATGATGTGTCGCTGGCAGAACAATCGCTCGATAAGTCTACCTTGGGGCCAACGGCGAGGGGCGCCCTTGGACGTAGGGCAAGGAAACGATGGAGTGGCGTTGGTATTGGAAGTCTTGGGACAAGTGCGATGAACTGATTCGTTCTTCCTGGCGTCTAACACAAGTCATCCTCCTGCTCGGAACGATCCTTCCTCTGCTTCTTGTCATCTGGAAATTGGGCACTGAGCCGCCGTCGCCGGTTCGAGTGGCGCCCGTGGTGTCGGCGATCCCGCGTCCCACCGCCGAGGTGCCTTTGACCGGCGAGGGCGTTCGCCTCCGTCCGCTCTTGCCCTACTCCGTGATTCCCGGGGGCGCTCGCGACCCGCAGGAGCTGCGCGACGCCATCGCGCACGATCCGGTCGTAGCGACGCACTATGCCGACTTCAATCTGGGGCGCGCGCGCGTCGTCCGGCTCGACCGCGACACGGCCGTTTACGTCTCCTATCGCCTGGGCGACCGCGTCTACTGGACCAGCAAGAAGCTCATGCTCCCGAAGGGCGAGACCGTGCTCACCGACGGACAGCACGAGGCCAGGACCCGCTGCGGCAACCGCCTCTCGGCGGCGCCCAAAACTCCGACAGCCTTGAGGGAGCCCGAGCGCGCCGCGCTGGAGAACCCGCAGCCGCCCGAGTTGACCGCACTCCCGATGCCTGCGCCCGAACTGCCCATCTCTCCTCTCGGCCCTTTGGTACCTCCTCCCGAAGAAACCCCGCCTGGGCACATTTTCATTCCGCCGCTCGTACCCATCTTCTGGATCCCGCCCGGAACGCCCTCGACGCCGATCGTGCCGCCGCCCGTCAAAGGAATACCCGAGCCAGGAAGCCTGCTGCTCTTGAGCATGGGTTTTGGAAGTGTCTGGTTAGTGCGAAGGAAGAGAGAGTTTCAGATCCGGAGAAACGCAGCGGCGGAATGTGAGGGTAATTCTGACCCGGGACGGGTTCCCGCCAGGCCGTCCCGGGTCAAGTGAGGTAGAGAGTCCGAAATTCGTGTAACGTCGCCTAAGCGGCCTTCGACGGGCCGTTGAAGCGATGGCGCCACCGGCCGAGCGTGCGGTTCAGCGGATGGCTGCGATGCAGGAACGTCAGCACAGGTTCGCGGCGCATGCCGATTTTCTCGAGCGCGCGGCGAATCCGAAAATCGCGTCCCGCAGACACCAACCCCTTTTCGAGCGTGGCAATCGCGTCCGGCGTCCGACCCGCCTGGAGGTAGACTTCCGCCAGGTTCAGGTACAGCTGGGCGTGATTGTGCTTCATCCCCACAGCTTCCCTGCAGAGCGTTTCCGCGTCACCGAAGCGCTTCTCGGCGAGCGCCGCCAGCAGGCCTGTATAAGACAAATAGAACGGATTCTTGGGCGCAACACCCAGAGCGCGCCGGGCGTGCAGCAGGGCTTCTTCCGCATGGCCATCGCGCAGGTTCTTCAGGCATTCCTTGAAGTCCGACATTCCGGCATCCGACGGAGATGTGGTTCCTATCCAGTGGGACATAGGCTCCTTCCTCAGCCCGGAACGCCAGGACGATCGTTTCAGGCCGCTGAAGAAAGGCTACCGCGCCGGCTGAAGCGGTGAAATAGAACGGCGGGACAGATTTCGGGCTAGTCCCTCTTCCTGTACGAATTGACAGGCGAAAGAGAAATACCCTGGTTTTGGCGGGATTTCAGGGAGCGGAGTGCAGATAGCGGTCGAACCAGGCCACCGTCCGGTCGATCACATCGCGATTGTGCGCCGGATTCACGAACATGTGGCCTTCATTCGAGTAGACCACCATCTGCGTGGGCACGCCGAGGGTCTTCAGCGCATGCCAGAATTCGAAGGATTGGGGCGCGGGACACTCCCCATCGCGGTCGCCCACGACAACCAGCGTCGGGGTCTTCGCGTTCTTGATGAAGTTGATCGGCGCGCTCTTCGCGTAGACGGCCGGGTCGTCGTACACGGACGCGCCGAAATAGGGAATCATCCACTGGTCGATCTTGTTTTCGCCGTAGTAACTCACCCAATTGGCGAGGCCCGCGCCGGAGACGGCGGCTCGGAAGCGATCGGTTTGCGTGACGGCCCACATCGTCATGTAGCCGCCGTAGCTCCAGCCGGTTATGCCGAGCCGGTTCGGGTCGATCGGCGCAGACTTGATGGCCTCGTCCACGCCGGCCATGATGTCCTTGAAATCGCCGCCGCCGAAGTCTTTGACGTTGGCTTGAGTGAATTTCTCGCCCCGCCCATAGCTGCCGCGCGGATTCGGAAGAAAAACGAAGTAGCCATGGCTCGAAAGAGCCATGTAATAGCTCCAGCGAACGGGCCAACTCGGCATGCTGGCCAATGCCGGACCGCCATGGACCGCTACGACCATCGGATATTTCTTCGCGGGATCGAAGTCGCTCGGATAGACCAGCCAGCCTTGGACCGCTCCGATTTCCGTGGTCCACCGCAAGCTGACGGCCTTGCCCCAGGCCGGCTTCAGCCCTGCATTGGCGTGCGTAATCTGCTTCCATTCGCCGATTGGGCCCGCCCAAATCTCCGGAGGCTGGGCGAATGATTGGCGAACCGCCGCGGACACCCTGCCATCGCTCGCAAGCGAGACGTGGGGAACAAAGGCACCGTCCGAGACTCGCTCCGGGCCGCTCCAAAGAGTCGAAGTCTCCGCCTTGGCAAGATCCACGCGGGCGATGACCGTTGCACCGTCAGCGATGCCCGTGAATACGATGCTATGCGAGTCAGCCGCCCAGTCGATCGACGACGCGCTTTGGGTCATTTCCGGGGTCACATCCGTTGCGGCCCCGCCGTCCGCCGGGACCGTGAAAACGTCTCCCCCGGTGATTCCTTCATCGCTCATGAGTCCGCCGATGAAAGCGATTTGCGCGCCGTCCGGTGACCAGCGAGGCTCGGCAATCTGCGTTTCCGGCTTTTCGAGAATCGGCCGCATCGCGCCCGAACCGGCGTCCATCGCGAACAAGCCGGCAATCCACCAGTTGTCGTCGCCATTGCCCTTTGCAGCTGAGAAGACGAGGTGATGGCTGTCTGGCGCCCAGTCGTACTCGTAGATGTACGTGTCCGGCGGCGAAATCTGGCGAGCGCTCGAGGCGGCCGGATTGACGAGCGTAAGACGCTGCTCGAGGTACGCGTCCGACACGACTCCTTCATCGGGCGTCTCGGCAACGAGCGGGCCCGCGGCGCGCGTAGCGTTTTCGGTATAGAGAACGGCGATCGTCTTTCCGTCTGGCGACCATCCTGGATTGGAAACGAAGCCTTTGAAATGCGTCAACTGCCTCGGCTTAGCCCCAGCGGTACCCGCCTCCACCACGAAAAGCTGAAGCTGGCCGTGGGCCGCGGCGTCCGACAGGAACGCGATTCGTCTGCTGTCGGGCGACCACGCGACGTCATGCTCTTCGTGTGGCGAGCGGCCGTCGCCGGCGGTGATTCGCGTCGCGTGAGAGGGATCGCTCAGATTCGCGACGTAGATCGCGGCATTCGCCGACGGCGCTCCTCTGCTTCCAGCAAGGCGCTCGACCCAGCCAACACGTTTGCCGTTCGGCGATATCGCCGCCTGGGAGAACGAATGCGCGTCAAACATGGCGCGAACTGCGCCGGTGGGGCGGGATTGCGAACCGGGCGCTGATTTTGGCGTGGTCTGCGAGGCAACACTCAGCGACACAAACAGAATGGCGACGATCGGCAAAGGCGTGTAAGCATGACGGCGGATCATCTTTTCTCCCAAAGTCTTCGTTTCGAGCCGATAAGGCCGCGAGACGGAGACGCGCAGGCCGCCCATGTTGAGCCGCGCCCGCGCGAAAAGCAAGCGCGACCGAACCGGCTCCCCTCCGCCACCATAATCCAGCTTGTCGAATTCCGGAGGCGGAATTATGCTGCGCACGCATCCGGAATCATCTCTTTCTTGCGAGGTGAAAAAAATGGAGAAGTGGACACGCAGGAAGTTCTTCGTTTCGACTCTGGCAGGCAGCATAGCGGCCAGCGCGGGAAAGCTCTTCGGCGGAGTTGCGCCGCACAGAGCGAACGCTCCGGCGCAGGCAGCAAAAGGCACACGGCCGCTGATCATCTCGGCGCACAACGGCCTGAAACATCTCGATGATGGAATGCAGGTCCTGCGAAGCGGCGGCGATCCGCTCGATGCCGTGCTGGCCGTGGTGACGAAGGTCGAGGATGACCCGCACGACAATTCGGTCGGGTTGGGCGGCCTCCCGAACGAAGAAGGTGTGGTGCAGCTCGACGCGTGCGTGATGCACGGCCCGACGGGGCGAAGCGGCGCGGTGGGCGCGATAGAGAGAATCAAGAACCCGTCGCTCGTCGCGAAGAACGTGATGGAGAAGACGAATCACACGTTCCTTGTAGGGGCGGGCGCGACGAAGTTCGCCGAGGATATGGGATTTCAAGCCATGAACCTGCTGACCGAGGAGTCGCGGCTCGCGTGGCTCGCCTGGAAAGCGTCGAGTTCAAAAGACTGGCGGCCAGGTTTGGACAGCCCCGAGTGGAACAAGACGATGACGGAGCTGCTCGACACGCCGGAAAGGCAGGAATTGAGGGCGTGGATCGAGGACGTGGTCGCGCACCCGCCGACAGGGACGATCAACTGCCTCGCCGTGAACGAGAAGGGCGATATCTGCGGGACAACGACAACGTCCGGATTGGCCTGGAAGATCTCCGGACGCGTGGGCGATTCGCCCATCATCGGTGCAGGATGCTTTGTCGACAACGAAGTGGGAGCGGCGGGATCCACCGGGCGCGGCGAGGAGAACATCAAGATCTGCGGCGGTCACACGATCGTCGAAATGATGCGAAAGGGAATGTCGCCGACCGACGCCTGCCTCGAAGCCTTGCACCGCGTGGTGCACAACTACAGCTTCGACAAATCGCGCCTGAAGCTGTTCGATCTGCAATTTTACGCGCTCAACAAGAACGGCGAACATGGCGCCGCGGCGCTGTGGTCGTCGTATCGAAACGGCAAGCCGATCAGCTATGCGGTCCATGACGGGACCCAAGCCAGATCGGTGCCGTGCGCGCCGCTGTTTCAGGGAACGGGCGGGGACTACTAATTCAACGGCCGCCTGCTCGCTGGCGGGCGGGCTAGCGGACCACGTCTGAAGCGAACACGATGCGGATGCCGCGGGATTCGAGCTGCGGCACCGTTTCGGCCAGCGCGGCAATCGTAGTCGGGTGCGGATGGCCGATGGCGATGGCGAAGCCGTCGCGCCCGGCGTCGCGCGCGGCCAGATTGAGTTGCGCGCGCACCGCTTCCTTGGTTTCCGTGTCGTCGAGAAAGACCTTGCGTGAAGCGGCGCGGACGCCGGAGCTTTCCGCCACGTCGTACGCGACCGTTGCGGTGGTCGTACGGCTGTCGATGAAAAACAGACCGCGCTCGCGAAGCGCCGGCATCAGCTCTTGCATCAGCGCTGAATCGGCGGTTGCGCGCGATCCTTGATGGTTGTTGACGCCGGTGGCGTGCGGAACCGTTTCGAGCATTCCCGCCAGCATGGACTCCACTTGCTGCGAGTCCATCCCCACGTGCAATTCCACATCTTCCTGCTTCACGTCCTGCGATTCTGATTCCATCGGCAGGTGTAACAGCACCTCGTCGCCCCGGCGGTAGGCTTCCTCCGCCACTTCGCTCGAAAGGGGCAGGTGCGGAATCACCGATACGGTGAGCGGGAACGGGAGCGCGAGAAGGGCATCGGCGGAGGCGCGGTCGTACCCGAGATCGTCGAGAATAATCGCAAGACGCCCGCTACCCGGAGAAACCGCGGCAGGGGTGCGCGGCTTCGGCGGGATCGGTGTGACGATGTGGATTGTGTGAGTGGTCGCTCCGTTCCGAACGAAATCGAAGCGCGTCACTCCGCCCGATGTGGTGGCCACTGCCCTCAGGTCGTGACGCCGCGCAATGTCCGACAGAGCGTCTTCGAGCGTGCCGGCCTGCGAAGGATCGGAAAGCGAAATGTAGATGTTGTCGGCGGTGACTTGCGCGGGAGCTCCGCTCCCGGCTGGCCGGGTCTGCGGGCGGATCGTGATTTCCGATTTGCGCGCCGTAATCTTCTGCGCCGACGCGATAACCTCACGCGTCACGGCGCGGAGCTCAGATTTCGGGAGTGATTTCCTGGTGCAGCCGGCGAGAAGCACTGCGGCCGCGCCGCAGAGGAGCATCCAGACCGCAGGGCCGCACCGGGTGCGCGAGCACTCAGAGACCCCGAGTTTCATTGCACGAGGGAAAAGTATCGGCGGGACGGTACTCCCGCGCGATGCTTTCACGATTGGCTACGCGGCCTTCCGCTCTGCGCCCGCGTCTTGCAGAATCTCGATCGCCTTCTTGAGCACAGGGTCGTCAGCAGAAACCACCTGGCCGGGCGGTGGAGGCGGCGGTCCGGGCTGCGTCAATTGCGCATAGTCTTCAGCCGCGGGTTTGACTTCGACCGAGGGAGCCACGCCGTCCGCCGGAATTTCCTTGCCGGCCGGCGTGTAGTAGTTCGCAACCGTCAGGATCAGCGCGGCGCCATCGTCGAGCGGAAGCAGCTTCTGCATCGATGCGGTGCCGTAGGTACGGTCGCCGACCGTTTCGCCGCGATGATTGTCCGCAATCGCGCTGGCGACAATTTCGGCCGGCCCAGCGGTGCTGTTGCCGATCAAAACCGTAACCGGTTGCGACCAGACCACCTTCGCGGGGTTCGCGGAGGCCGTTTCGGTAGTGACGGTCTGTCCCTTCAGCGTCGTGATCGTGCCCGACGAGAGGAACAGCTGCGCCGTGGCGATACCTTCCTGCGCATCGCCCAGAGCGCAATCTCGCAGATCGAGAATCAGCTTGTGCGCCCCTTCCTGGCTGAACTGCACGAGCTTGTCGTGAACCTGCTTGCTCATGCCGGGGTCGAATTCAGGCACACGGAGGTACGCGATGTCGCCCTGGAGCCGGGTCTCGACGAGTTTGCCCGCCGGAAGCTTTGCCAGCGTGAGTTCCATTTCCTGGGGTTCTGTCTTGCCGCGCCGAATGGCGGAAATCTTCACCACGGTTCCAGGTTCGCCGCTTAGCAGGAGTTGCGCCTGGTCGATGGCCATCTGCGAGGTTGTGAACCCCGCGATTTTCTCCAGGATGTCGCCAAAGTGCAGGCCGGCCTTCTGTGCGGGACTATCGGGCAGCACCGAAACGATCGCGATATAACCAAAACGTTTCGTGAGCGCGAGCCCGGTGGCGCCCTTTGCCCTGCTGGCGCTCTTGTCCTTGAAGTCGTTGTACTCAAGCGGGCTGAGATACCCAGATTGCGGGTCGAGCGAGTCCACCAGGCCGTGCAGGGCGCCGGAGGTCACCTGGCGCATGTTGGGATCATCGACGTAATCGCGCTGAACGTGATTCAGAACCTCGCTGTACACGGTGAGCGCGCGAAAGGCCTGATCGTTCGACGAACGGGCGCGAACATATCCCGTGGTCACGTAAACCAGAATCAGAGCCGACGCCGCAATCACAATCTTCTTGGTCAGAGAACTCATGTATGTCTTCCCTTTCACTCGCTTTGCGCGCCACGCGCTTGGCTGCTACCGATTAGACGCGGCCGGGGCCGTTTGGGCGGCCACGGCGAAAATGAATTTCCATTATAGCATTGCCCTTGGGCGCGTCAGGCGCTTTTGCCGGAGGGCGTGCGGTGTTCCGCATTCCGGCTCGGGCCACGGCCTTTTGACACAGGGACGAACCTGGCGAGCTCGTTCTTCGCGCGCTGCAGCTCGGCTCGGCGGCTGTTCCGCTTGCCGAGCTTCTGATTGAGGAATCCGTGCTTCACGTTCAGCCTCTGGGCCAGTTTACCTCACAGCCAGACGCGAGGCTAACGGTGCCCGAACGTCTGGCGGGCGGCGTGAAGGTCGCCGGGCTGGAGCTCGATCGGATCGGAGTCTCCGACAGGGGTTGCAGCCGTCACGTAGGTTTGCGAGATGCGGTCCTGCCAGGTGAAATGGTCCTCGTCCCAGAGCGCCCAGAAGAAGCCCAGCATCAGAGTCGAGCCCGAAAGCAGGTACCCGAAGCTGCGCCACAGCAGTTGCCGCGTGTCCGGCAACGTGCCGTCCAAGCGGACAATCGTGAGCCCGCGAAGCTGCATGCCCGGCGTTGCGCCGGCGAGAGTGGTGAAGACGATGAAATAAAGGCCGTAAAAAAGATAGGCAACGACGAGATAAACGATCGCGTCCATTTTGGCCAGTGTGATCTGCCCGCCGAGCGACCGAAACAGGCCCAAAAAGCCGGCGAACGTCAATGCGAGAAAGATTGCGTCAATCAAGCCCGCCACGCGCCGCTCAGCGAGCGTCGCGACGGGCACGAGGGCGGTCTGCGGGCGGGCACGGTCGTTCGGTGTGCTGATGAAGTCGAGCTCCGGCTGGATGCAAATCTCGACCCGCTCGGTCTGGCGCTGCCGCGCAGCCGGGCGCGAGCGCGGACGCAAGCGCACCTCGTCAGCTGCCAGATCCGGCTCCTCCTGAAAGGGGAGGCCGGATTGGGAATCATTGGGATGAAGATGGCGCCGGCGGGCGCGGTATTCCTGCAGGCGGCGGGAGACTTCCTTGCGCCATTCAGGCTCTTCCGCCTCGGCCTCGCCTCCGACGGTCACGGGTTCCGGAACCTGATCGTTGTCATCGATGGGGATCTGGCAGAAAGAACACTCTTCCGCTTCATCGAGCAGCAGAGCGCCACACTTCGAGCAGATTCGTATCACTGGTCCGTTTTGCGCTGCGGAGTTCCAGCTGAACGGCACGATACTAACACGGCGCGCGACGTTCGGCCAGCGAGCGATTGAACGAAATTGTCGCCTATGAGACAACGCGCAGGCTGTTTCGCGATTCTCACACTCGGTTTTGCGATCCTAGGTGTGTGCCCGACGGGCCTCTTGGCGCGTGGAACAGTGCATTGCGACCGTGCAGAGCGCGTGTTAGGCTCAGTTTTCTCTTTGCGGAATTTCAGTTGATGCCGACCGCGACATTCTGGGAGTCAGTCCGCAAGCTCACCCCCGTAGTCGCGCTTCTTCCGCTCTTTCTCGCTTCCCTGGCGGGACCTCTCCGCGCCCAGACCGTTGCGAAACCTGCGTCGAAATTTCTGCAGCCGGGAGGGGAAGTCACGCTCGAAGCGGATCGCCAGGGCGGCCAAATCGGCAAGGTCTACTACGCGGACGGAAACGTCGACTTGCGCTACGAGAATCTGCGGCTCCGCGCAGACCACATCGAATGGAATGAGGAGACGGACGTTGTAACCGCTCGCGGCCACGTACAGTTGGATTATCTGACGCAGCATGTGGAGGCCGACGACGCGCAGTACGAGCTGCGAACCGGCCGGGGCAAGTTCCATCATGTCCACGCGACGTTCGCGCTGCAGCGGCGCCCCACGGCTACGTTGCTCATCAGTCCCAATCCGCTCTACTTCGAGGCGGACGAGGCCGAGCGGCTCGACGAAAACACCTACCGCATCCGCCACGCCTGGCTCACGATTTGCGATCCCGACCACCCGACGTGGAAGTTCTATGCGCCGATTGCCACCGTCGCGCTGCAGAAATCCGTGCACCTCGAGAACGGCAACTTCCGCGTCCTTTCGATTCCGGTGCTGTATCTTCCGTTCGCCACGCTTCCTGCCGAGAAACATCGCACCTCGGGATTCCTGATTCCGGAGTTCGGCGACAGTTCGAGAAAGGGTCTGATTCTGGGCGATTCGGTCTATTGGGCGCCCAGGGACTGGATGGACGTGACGCTCGGAAGCGAGTATTTCAGCAAGAGAGGTTGGAACCAAAAGGCGGAGCTTCGAATGCGTCCCTGGGAAAATGCCAGGCTGGACGCGAATTATTTCGGGCTGATCGACCGCGGGCTCGAACAGCCTGGCGGGCCGCCTATACCTCAGGGCGGGCATGAAGCGCACTTGTTGTTCACGGCTCTCCTGCCTCACGATTGGCGGGCCGTGGCCGATCTCGACCAGCTCAGCTCTCTGACGTTTCGCCTGGCGTGGTCGGAAACGTACACGCAGGCGGTGAATTCGGAGGTGCGCAATACGGCCTTCCTTTCGAAGAATTTCGACGGTTTCAGCGTCGATTTTGCGGCGCTCAGCTACGAAAACTTTCTGAGCGCCACGCCGCAGACCTCCATCACTTTGCGGACGGCGCCCGAGGCGAGGTTCAGTTCCGTCGACCGGGCGCCCTTCGAAAAGCTGCCGATCTACGTTTCCTTCGACGCTTTCACGGGCGCGGTGCATCGCGGCGAGACGGCGACGCCGTTCAACACTCCGAGCTTCGTGGATCGCACCGAGTTCTCGCCCACCGTGACGATGCCGCTCCATTTTGGTCCGTGGCTCGACGTGACTCCGCGATTCACGTTCCGCTCGACCTACTACGGCGGGCAGATGCAGAGCCAGCAATTCGTCGACGAAGGATTCTTTCGCAATACGGAAGAGTTTTCGTTGGACATCCGGCCGCCCACCATCGAGCGCGTTTGGGGCGATGACGGCACCCGATGGAAGCACACGATCGAGCCGGACATCACCTACAGCTATGTGACCGGTGTGAACGATTTCGGCCGGTTCATCCGGTTCGACGAGGACGAAACGCTGACGGACACGAACGAAGTGGAGTATGGTGTGACGCAGCGTCTGTATCGGCGAACGGCCGGCGGAGATGCCCAGGAGCTGGTCACCTGGCAACTGGCGCAGAAATATTTCTTCGATCCCACGTTTGGCGGCGCGCTGGTTCCGGGACAGCGCAATGTTTTCCAGACCCTCGATGACGTCACGCCTTTCGCGTTCGCCGACGAGCCCCGTCGTTTTTCGCCGATTGTAAGCGACCTGACGATCGAGCCGGGGAAGCGCTATGACACTCAGTTCATCCTCAATTACGATCCGCAACGCAATCGTATGACCGCGATCGGGACCCTGCTGAAGCTGAAGCCCTACAAGGAATCGTTTCTGACGCTCGCGCATTTTTCGACGCTCAATTTGCCGCTGAACCCGCCCACGCCGCTCCCGAGTTTCCAGCAGCGGTCGAATCAAGTGCGCGCCCTGGTCGGATACGGCGACCTGACGCGGCCGGGCCTGAACCTGACGTTCGGCGCCAGCTACGATTTCACCCTCCACGGATTCCAGAACCAGATTGCCGAGATCAGCTACAACGGTTCGTGCTGCGGCATCGGCTTCGAATACCGAAAGTTTTCCTTCGGCACGATCCGCAGTGAAAACCAGTACCTCGTGACGTTTCGCATCGCCAACGTAGGTTCCGTCGGAAACCTCCGGCGGGCCGAGAAGGTTTTCTGATGCCGCGCGCTCGTCGCAATCCGCGCCCTGAACCGGAACTGGCGTTCCTGTCCATCGAACGAGCCGCGACGCTCTTGCGGCGCAAGGAAATCTCGCCCGTCGAGCTTGTCGATGCGAGCCTTGCGCGAATCGAGGCCTTGAACCCTCAGGTGAACGCATTCATCACGGTCGTCGCGGACCGCGCCCGCCGCGAAGCGCGCAACGCCGAGCGGGAAATCGCGCGAGGCAAATGGAAGGGCCCGCTGCACGGAATTCCGGTCTCCCTCAAGGACAACATCTGGACGCGCGGAATTCGCACCACTCTGGGCTCGAAAATTCTCGCGGATTTCGTCCCGAGTGAGGACGCCGGCGTGGTGAAGCGCCTGGCGCTGGCGGGGGCGATCCTGCTCGGCAAAACGAACATGCACGAGTTCGCCTACGGAATCACGAATGAGAATCCGCATTACGGCCCGGCGCGAAATCCGTGGAATCGGGAACGGATCACGGGCGGCTCGAGCGGCGGCTCGGCGGCTGCCGTCGCATCCGGAATGTGCTTCGGTTCCCTTGGCACCGACACGGGCGGCTCGCTTCGAGTGCCTCCGGCCCTGTGCGGCGTCGTCGGACTCAAGCCGACGTTCGGGCTGTCCAGCGTGGCTGGAATCGTGCCTCTCGCCCTCAGCCTCGACCACGTTGGCCCCATTGCGCGAAGCGTGGCGGACGCATGCATCTTCGTCGAAGCAATCGCGGACGAGTATCCGAAAGGAATGCCCAGGCCGGATTACCGGAAGCTGCCACGCAGCTTGCCGAAACGATTTCGCGTCGGCTGGCCGGAGGACTATTTCTTCGATCGCGTGGATCCTGAAGTCCGCGCCCTGCTGGAAGGTGCCGCGAAAGTCCTTCGTTCGCTCGGCGCGACGATCGCGAAAGTGTCGATGTCCCGCATCGGAGGAACGCTCGCAGGCGCGAATAACGTTGCTCTCGCGGAAGCAACGCAGTACCACGAATCGCAGGGGTACTTTCCCCCGCGCGCCGATGAATATGGGGAAGACGTGCGGTATCGGCTCAAGCAGGGAGGCGAGGTGCGCGCCGTGGATTATCTCAACGGGCTCGCGATGAGAAGCGAGGCCGACAAGGATTTTCAGGCCGCCTTCGAACGCGTCGACGTGATTCTCGCTCCGTCCGCGCCCATTCCGGCGCCGCGCATCGGGCAAAGCGACGTCGAGATCGCGGGCGAGAAGGAGACGGTTCGCTCCGCGCTCGTTCGCTTGAATCGCCCTGCCAATTTCACGGGCCACCCGGCAATTTCCGTCCCGTGCGGGTTCACGCGCGAAGGCTTGCCCGCGGGCCTGCAGCTCATCGGGCCGCGATGGGGGGAGGCTCGGCTGCTCGCGATTGCCCAGGCCTATGAGGCTGCGACCGACTGGCACAATCGGCATCCCGAACTAAGCTGACTCAGTTTCGCCGAGAGCTTTCGGAAGCGCGCCATCGCTTCCCATCAGCCGGCTGCCCGCCAGAAATCCAGCCGTGCCCACCGCCAGGCCGCCGAGGACGTCCGCCACGTAGTGATAACGCCCGTATACCGTCGCGACGCACATGCACACGAAAAACGGAAGGCAGATCCAAAACAGTCCGCGGCGGTAGCGCCAGGCCGCGAGAATCGCGACCATCGAGCCGGCGACGTGCGCCGATGGAAACGCCGCGCCATGGACGCGCCCGAAGCGCTCAATGAAATTCATCGTCGCCGTGACTCCGCCGCCCGTCAGTTGCTTCATGTGCAGAGACGCGAGCGAATAATACGGGCTCTCGACCGGGAACAGCAGCGCGATGACGTACACCGAGTAATGCGCGATGGCTGTGGACGTCATCACCGTCCAGAACGCGATACGCTCGCGTTGCGCGTACAGAATCGCCGGGAGAATCATCAGATAGAGAAAGTACGTCATGTAAGCGAACTGCATGAAATCGTTCAGCGCCGGATTCGCGAAGCGCGCCAGCCACACCGAAGGGTGCACGCCGGCGAAGTTGTAGTCGAATTCGATCAGGAAGCGGTCGAACCATGCAGGGAAGATTGCATGGACGATTCCTCCCAGCTCCTCAAAGAGCCACAAGTAGAGTGGCAGCGGATACCAGTCGCGTGCGAATTGCAGCAATGGGCTCCTCGAGCCCGCAGCGGCGCGCGCGAGCGCCAGTATCATCGCGGTGACCGTCAGATGCAGCGCGATGCCAAGCCCCGGATGCGCCAGATTCCGGTGGAAGATCGCGAACACGGCGAGCAGCCAGCCGAGATATGTCAGCGAGACCCATTCGAATGCGCCGCACGCCCGCCAGGTTTCCTCGATCCAAAGCGAGGCGCGTCCTCGCGGTTGTGCCTGCGATTCGCTGTGCCACGTCCCCGCTTCATACCGGGGCTTTTCGATGAAAACGGCGTCGCGCTGCGATCTCATCGCGCCTCCTTCGGCGAGAGCCACGACGCCTGTTCGCGGTGTGGCGCCGAACGCATGGCCTTCCAATCGAGGACAGGCCAGCCGCGCAGGCGCGCAACGCGCGCAAGCCTTGCGCTCGGATTCACCGCCGCCGGCTGTCCTACCGATTCCAGCATTGGCAGGTCGGAGACTTGATCGCCGTAGGCGTAGCTCTGTTTGAGCTGCAAGTTGTGCCGCACTGCCAGGTCGCGGACTGCGCGCGCCTTCTCTTTGCTGCTGATGTGTTCGCCCGCGATCTCTCCCGTCCAGTAACCGCCGCAGGCCTCGAGCTCTGTCGCGACGACTTCGATCCGGCCCTGGAGGTCGTCTGCAACCGCGCGCGCGAGCGACGCCAGAGTTCCGCTGATGAGAAAAATCTGGTGTCGCCGGGAAATGTGCCACGCGATGCGACTGAGTCCGCCGAGAAACACCGGAAGGGAATCGAACCCCGCCGACTTCTGCCAATCGGCCGCGAGCGATTCCCGCACTCCCGCGAGATAGACCTTGTTGGCTTCGAACGCCGCATGCGGACTGCGCGGAAATGCGGTCGCGCAGCGGCCCAGCCAGCGAAGCACGTTTGCAGTCGTGATTTCATCGCGCGAGAGCAGGTACGCGATGAACCGCCACTCGAGAGAAGGCTCGGGCAACAGCGTGCCATCAAGATCGAAGAACGCGCCAATTTGGGGAGTCGCGCTCATCGCGTCACCTGCGCCGCGACCGTCTGCGCGGGCTTTTCCATTCCGGCGAGATACCGGCGGCCTTCCCATAGCACAGGTATTGCGCGAACAACGCAGAAAATGGCGGTCGCGACGACCAGCACCTGGCCTGCGTCGGCCAGCCATGCGCGCGCCGCGGCAAACCACTCCGCGGGGACCTCGCGCAGCGGCAGCAGCAATCCGAGATAGCAGAAGCAGACGCACTTCAGAACCGCGTACGACGCCCGGCTGGCGCGCGACGCCACCAGCGCGCGCGCCCACCCGGTCTCGAGCATTGAGTTCCGCCCGAAGCCGCTGCGTCCGGCGCGCGCGGCAAGACCGCGAAGGAAGTCCGTCAGCGTGCCGCGCACGAAGAACAGGATGGGAACCCAGAGCGACACGAGCCCGCTCACGGCGAAAAACGTGAAGAAGAGATTCTCGACGATGCGGTCGCCCATGATGTCGAGCTGGGCTCCGATAGGCGTCGAGAGGCCGCGCGTCCGGGCGATGTAGCCGTCGACGCCGTCCAGCGCGATGGCCGCAATCGTCAGCGAGACAGCGGCAAGGTCGGCCGCGAGTGTCTTGCCGAAGCACGTGAAGAGCGCGACCGCGGCAAACGCCGCCGCGACGCGCGCTGCGGTCACCTGGTTTGGAGTCATGCCGCCCTCCTTATCGAAGGTTTCAACGGGCTCGCACCGCGAGCGCCGAATCCCTTCGTCGTTCGCGGTTCCAGCGGCGAGCCCGCGAAGCGGATAATGCAGATGGAGCGCCACCATCGAAATCGCGCAACTGTCGCCAATGCAACATGTTGCGGGCGTCGGCTTTTCGCGAGACCTCTTGGGGTTGGCGTGGGAGGGCGTCACCTGGCGTGTTTTTCCTTCAGCTCTGAACGCCGAGCAAAAACGGTGCGCGCGCGTCTAAGCGTTGTGGGAAGATAGCTGTTTGTGCAGCATCGGTCCGGGCGCCTGACACATCCAAAGGTTGGTTTGGGAGCGTAGACACTTCCATGGGAGTTTCCGTATTCGCGGCGTTCGTTGCGGGACTCGTTTCGTTCCTCTCGCCGTGTGTTCTGCCGCTTGTGCCGGGGTACATTTCGATGCTTTCCGGCATCGGCGTCGAGCAGCTGAAGGAAGGCAACGCACCGCGCGCCGGACTTCTCGGTTCGGCGCTGGCGTTCGTGACGGGGTTTTCGATCGTCTTCATTGCGTTCGGGGCCTCGGCCAGCGCCGTGGGCGCGTTTCTCGCCGAAAATCGGTCACTGCTGACCCCGATCGCCGGCGCGCTGATTCTGCTTTTTGGCCTCCACCTGGTCGGCTGGCTCGTGAAGATTTCGGTGCGAGCCGGATTGATCATCGGAGCCGTTCTGGTCGCGCTGGGCGTGGTGCTGAATGCGCGGCCGGGAATCGCGGGCGAGTCGCTGAAGCCGATCCAGTTCTATGCGATTTCGCTGATTTTCCTCCTCGGGCCGATTCTGACGCGCTGGCTGAATCGCGACGTGCGGTTTCAGAAGCTCGGAGGCAAACCGGGCGTCTTCAGCGGATTCCTTCTGGGTTTTGCGTTCGCGTTCGGCTGGACTCCTTGCATCGGCCCGATTCTGACCGGCGTGCTGACGCTGGCGATGTCCGAGCAGAATCTCGGGCGAGGCGTATTCCTGTTGGTTTGTTATTCGGCGGGGCTCGCGATTCCGTTTCTCCTGACGGCGCTCGGGATCGGCACGTTCTTGAAGTTTTACCAGCGATTCCGGAAGCACCTGCACGCGGTGGAAGTTTTCAGCGGCATACTGCTGCTGGCAATTGGCGGGCTCGTCTTCTTTAACCGCCTGACATGGCTTTCAGGTAAACTGGGATTTCTGAACCGATTCACGCTTTGACGGGAGTCATTGATGACCAAGGGGTTCTCCGCATCGTTTCTGGTTCTTGCGGTCTGCGGCGCCGCGATGAGCTTTTCCGGGTGCAAGAGCGGCACGCTCTCGAACAGCGTGAGCGCAGCGAACGGCAAGTCCGCCGACTCCCGGAGCGGGCTCAAGGACGAGCCGGACGTCACGTTCAAGGATCTGCAGGGCAACAAGGTGACGCTCGCGAGCCTGAAGGGGAAAGTGGTGCTCGTGAATTTCTGGGCCACGTGGTGCGATCCGTGCCGCGTCGAAATTCCGTGGTTGATCGAGTTCCAGCAAAAATATGCGAGCAAGGGTTTCACGATGCTGGGAGTGGCGATGGACGACGAAGGCGCGGACGTGGTTGCGCCGTTCGTCAAGAAACAGCAATTTGACGTGAACGGCAGCCAGATGGCCATGGACTACCCGATCGTCATCGGCGACGACGAGGTCTCGGAAAAGTTCGGCGGCCTGATCGGCTATCCGACGAGTTTTCTCATCACGCGCGACGGGAAAATCGCGAAGAAGTACATGGGCCTGGTGAGCGAAGACGAGCTTGAGAAGGAAATCGAGCGCCTGCTTGGATCGTAGAGCCGCGAGATCGAGGCCGCGCGGCCCGGACGCGCCCACACTGCCATGATGGACGAACACGAATTTCAAAAACGATGCGACGCGGCCTTCGAGAGCCTCCACAAGCGGCTGCTCGAGATCGGCGACGAGAACGATTTCGAAGTCGAGGGCGGCAGCGGCAAACTCGAAATCGAGTTCGAGGATGAGGACGAGACGCGGTTCGTGATCAGCCCCAACACGCCGGTGCGGCAAATCTGGATTTCGGCGCTGACGACGAGCTTCAAGCTGGGCTGGTCGGATGCAGCGCAAGCCTTCGTGCTCGACAAGACGGGCGAAACCCTGAACCAAGTGATGGGCCGGATCCTGACCGAACAGCTTGGTTCCCCGATCGAGGTGTAAGCGAAGATGCGCGTTCGTTGTCTCGCCCTGGTTGCCGCGCTTTCGATCGCCGGGTTTGCGGCGAACGCGAGCGCCTTCGCACAAGAGCCGCCGATGGCCGCGACGGCCGTCGTGAAGCCGCACGCTTACGTATCGCTCGAACCCGTTCCGCGCGGGCAGGAATTTCAGGTCGCGATCGTCGTCTCCATCGCTCGCGGCTATCACATGAATTCGCACAAGCCCATCGATCCGTACTTGATTCCCACGACCGTGACGCCCCAACTTCCCGCGGGCTTCGAACTTGTCGATACGATGTATCCCGCCGGGAAGCTCGAAAAATTTCCGTTCTCGCCGGACAAGGCGCTCGACGTCTATAGCGGGAGCGTGACGCTGCGGCTGCGCTTGACGGCGCAACCGAGCGCGGCCATCGGCGCGGCAACAATTCCCATCACGCTTCGATACCAGGCCTGCAACGATGCGAGCTGCCTGCCGCCGGTGAAGGTGCCGGTCAGCGTGAAAGTGGAAATCGCGGCCACGGGCGCCAAGTCCCGGCCGGTGCATCCGGAAATTTTTGCAGCTCCCCCTTCGGCTTCCGCCCAGTAGCTTCGTCGAGAATTTTTTCATGACAATCGGAACAGATTGCCCGAGTGCGGCCCTACGAGGCGGCGTGTCCTGCGCTGGAGAGTTTTGACTGGACCATGGGCAGCGCGCGGCGAAGGCGCGCGACCGTGCGGTCTTTTCCGAGGGTGACCATGGTTTCAAAGAGCGGGGGCGCGACCGCGCGGCCCACAATCGCGACGCGAGTGGCGTTGATGAGCAGGCCGGCTTTCACCCCTTCGGCGGTGGCGAGCGCCCGAAGAGCGGCGTCGCAGGCGTCATGATTCCAGTCCGGCAGCGCGGCGAGCGAATCCGCGAGCTTGCCTAACATGGCGGGCAGGCGCTCGTCCTTCCAGAATTTCTCGCAAGCCTCGGGCTCGTAGCTGAAATCGTCTGTGAAGAAGGCGCGCGCCCAGCCGCTGAAATCGGTGACGAAGCGCACGCGCGGGCGAATCAAATCGACGGCGCGCGCGAACCAGGCGCGGTCCGCCGCGGCCCATCGCTCCTGCCAAAGCCCGGAGCGCTTCAGTTCCGCTTCGACCTCGGGAAGCAGATCCTCGACCGGCGGCTTCTGAAAATATTGCGTGTTGAACCATTCGAGCTTCGCGCGGTCGAAGATCGCGTTCGTGCGGCTGACTCCGGCCAGAGAGAAGCGCTCGATCAATTCGCTGGTGCGCATAAATTCGGAATCGTCGCCGGGCGACCAGCCGAGCAGCGCGAGAAAATTGCGGAACGCTTCGGGCAAGAATCCTTCGTCGGCGTACGAGCCGACGCTGGTGGCGCCGTGGCGCTTCGAGAGGCGCGTGCGGTCCGGGCCGAGAATCAGCGGAACGTGCGCGAAGATCGGCGGTGCGGCGCCGAGCGCCTGATAGATCAGCACCTGCTTCGGCGTGTTCGAGAGGTGGTCCGCGCCGCGGATGACGTGAGTGATCCGCATGTCGATATCGTCGATCACCACGCCGAGCTGGTACGTGGGCAGGCCATTCGAGCGGAGCAGGACGAAATCCTCGATCTCGCTGTTCTGCGCTTCGCGCGGGCCGAAGACCGCGTCCTCGAACTTCGTGACGCCTTCGCGCGGAACGCGAAAACGGATGGCGCGCGGAATCCCTTCTTTCTGTTTCGCGGCGAGATCCGCGGCGCTCAAATCGCGGCACGGGCAGATGAGGCCCTTCTGGAGCTTCGTGCCTTCGTCGTCGCCTTCGCTTTCGGCTTCGCCGCCGGAATCCGCACCGGCATAGGCGGCGGGTTTGCAGTAGCAGGCGAAGCCGGCGCCGCTGGCTAACAGGCGCTCGGCGGCCGCGCGGTAGATTTCCAGGCGCTGGGACTGAAAGAACGGGCCTTCGTCCCACTCGACGCCGAGCCACTTCAGCCCCTGCAGAATCCCGTCGACCAGCTCGGGCTTGTTGCGCTCGACGTCCGTATCTTCGATGCGGAGGAGCAGCGTGCCGCCCTCATGGCGGGCGAAGAGCCAGTTGAACAGGGCGGTGCGGGCGCCGCCGACGTGGAGGTAGCCCGTGGGCGAGGGTGCGAAGCGGACGCGAGGTTTTCCGGTGGTCATTCGGCGCGATTCCTTCCGGGTGTCGAAACCAAGCATCTTAGCGGAACGGCTAGGCAAAATCGAGGGAGCGGGAGCCGGCCGTGGGAGAGTCGATTTTCCGACATGACGAAATCGGATTTTTTCGCTATTAGACCGGGTCTCGGTCCTTTGTTTTCAATGAGTTGCATGATGTTCTAATTCTAGAAGTTCGCGATTAGGATTTTGCACAGTGCGGTGGATGATGACCCTTTGGGGTTCAACCCAGCGGCCATCATCGGTGAGGCAGGCGGAGGCGCGGACGGCGTTGATGACGGCATTAGCGGTGACGCGAACGACGGAGACCTGCTCGATGATGGTGTCGAGGACCATGCGCATGTTGGCATTGCGCCGCCCTCGGAGACCGAGGGCCTCGGCGTGGCGGTAGATCGAGGAATGGTGGGAGATGCCGTAGGATTCGGCGATGGCCTCGGGACTGCGCCAGTCGAGATACTCCTGTTCGATGGCATCGCGGTCCGGATGCCTGCAAACGCTGCACTTACGGGAATGGCGGCCGGGAGAGGCGCGGCGACCGGCGCTAGCGAGAAGCCGACGGCGATGTGGCTTGGGCGGCTGGTCCGGGGGAGTCGGTCCGCCGTCCGGCGAGGATTCGCCCTCCGAAGCCAGGAAGTCCTTTGCTCTCTCGAAGATACGTTGACTTTCTTCTGTCCAGTAGCTTCCTTCCCCCATGTGTCTCCCCCGTCCTGTGCGATGTGTTTAAAAAACCCACTCTATTATAACACGGAATTGACAGAATTGCAAGACCCAGTACTATATAAATTTGGTAAACTATTCAAAAGAACGGTATTAGCTTCAGGGGAGTCCGAGCGAGGAGGACGGGGAGGGGATCAGGGTCTACAGCGGCAGAATCGTCGTGGTCGAACGCCGACGTCTCGGCCTTGATTTGTCCGACGAACAAGGATTTAATCCTGCGGGGCGCAGGTGATGAAACTCGGCGTGGTTTACAGGTCGCTTGGGATCCCAATCCTTGCCGTAGCGTCGGTCATCGCTTTCGCTTCGCCGAAGAAGACACCGCAACTTCCTCAAATCCGGGTCTCGACCCGGTTGGTTCGCCTTGACGTGATTGTCCGGGACAAGGACGGCGCGGTTGCGAACTTGACGAAGGACGACTTCACCATCCTCGACCGGGGGAAGCCTCAGGATATCGCCGTTGTTACAGCTGCGGCATCCGCAGCGCCACCGCAGCAGGCCGCGAGGCAGTTACCGCCCAACACGTTCTCGGATTTGCCCCGCTATGAAGCCGCCCCGCCGAGGAGCGTCACGATTGTCCTGCTGGACAACCTAAACACGCTGTATGGCTCAACGGCCGAAAGCAAGTATGAGAGAACGCCCGTCTGGATCGAGGGCCTAGCGCTGCAAAGGGCGAGAATCGATCTGCTGGAATTCATCAAGACGCTCGATCCGCAGGATCGCGTGGCCATTTATGGCTTGCGGGATTCGTTGCGTGTTTTGTGCGATTTTACGAGCGACCGCGAGCAGCTCCTCGCCGTCATAAGCAAATACGACACGTCGTCGGTCACAAACCGCGGAGTTGTGGAGCCCGGTTACCATACCGCGCCCGTGGACGAACGTGCGGCAGACCCCTTCGAGAATGGGGCAGCTCTGGCGCGCGCGGGAATGGCCAACGAGGAGCGCGCGCAAGTTACCATGGCGGCGCTGGCATCGATCGCCGCGCACGTGGCGAATATTCCGGGCCGCAAGAATCTGGTCTGGCTAACCGCGAACCTCCCGTTCTCCGGCGCGGCCATGGCGCGCGTGCTCGGCCCCGCCAACATTGCTGTCTATCCGATTGACGCGCGGGGCCTACTAGCGCGTTCGGTGGCAACGGAATTGATTCCCGGCACGGCAGACGCAGACGACCTCTCGGGAGCGAGCGGGCATATGGACAATATGCCCGGGCAGTCCTCGCAGCCGATTGGGATCGCAACGATGCAGAAGGTCGCGGAGGAAACGGGCGGCCAGGCTTTTGTAAACACCAACGACCTTACGGGCGCGATCCGCAAAGCAATCGAAGACTCGGCCGTCACCTACACGCTGGGTTTTTACATCAATCGTGACTCGCTGGATGGAAAGTTCCACGAGATCAAGGTCGAGGTGAGGGGCAAGGGCCTGAGTGTCCGGTATCCCAAGGGATATTTCGCGCTTTCCGACACGGCTCCGACCAAGGACGAAGATCAACGCAGGCTTATAACGGCAGTTCAGAGCCCCATCGAATCCTCCTCTATTCCGCTGCTGGCCACTGTGGAGCGCGTAGAACAACCGCCGCATTGGTTCAAAGTCGCGTGCACCATTGACGCTCACGACCTCAGCCTAGTGGAGAGCGGCGGCCTGCGCAAAGGGGCCGTGAAGGTCTACATCCTCGAGCAGGACGAGGGAGGCAAGGTGCTACTGCAGTCGGGAAAGACCTTCGCGCTTCAGTTTCCGGAGAATCAGTACGATGCCCTTCTGAAATCAGGAATTCTACTTCACGAATTGGTCCAGGCGGAGGCGAAGGCAACCACGCTGAGGATACTGGTGGAAGACCCCGCAACGACCGAAGTCGGCAGCCTCATTATTCCTTTATCCGAAGTAAAGTAGGCTAAGCTCCGATCCGTATCTCCGGTAAGGTCGGAGTGTGGTCAGCGGGGCTTGGAATCGGAGATGGAGTCGAGGACGAGGTGGGGGAGTTTTCTGTTTTCGAGGGTGAGGCCCACCCGAGGACCTTCCCGGTACGAGCCACCGGGACGCAAACGACGCCAAGTACGGTAGCGGCTCGGGTGCAGGGAGGCTGGAGGCGACAGGCGCGATTTGAAATTTGAGATTTGAAATTTGAGACAAGCAAAAAGCGGGAGCCAATCAGGAGATTGGCGATCCCGGGTTTCGGAATCAGTGCCAGGGCTAAAGCCCAAAACATTTTGTCGGGCTTCTTTCGGGCGGCCTAAGGCGCCGCCCTCCCCCGACTAAAGTTCGGGGGCTCCCACCCGAAGGCCTTCCCGATACAAAGCATCGGGACGCAAAAGGCGCGAAGTACGGTAGCGGCTCCGGCGCTGTGCCGCGCTGAAGACCCCCTTCGACGTTGCTCAGGGCTGGGCGGCGCTACGTTCAAACCTTCCGTGACCGGGCGATTCAGCCGAGCCAGTGTTTGAGGAGGAGGTGGAAGGCGGCGCCCATGAGGCCGGCGCCGGGAATCGTGAGGATCCACGCCCACAGAATTCTCTTGGTGACGCCCCAGCGAACCGCGGTGATTCTGCGTGAGGCTCCCACGCCGGAGATGGCGCCGGTGATGACGTGGGTCGAGCTGACGGGGATGCCGAAGCGGGCGGTGCCGATCAGAGTGACGGCCGCGGCAGTTTCCGCAGCGAAGCCGCCAAACGGACGAAGCTTGGTGATGCGCTGGCCCATCGTCTTCACGACGCGCCAGCCTCCGGCCATGGTGCCACCGGCGATCGCGAGGTGGCAGCAGATGATCACCCAGAAGGGGACTTCGAGTTTCGAGAGCGTGCCGCTGGAAACGAGCGCGGCCGTGATGATTCCCATTCCCTTTTGCGCGTCGTTGGTTCCGTGGCCGAGGCTGAAAAGGCCGGCGGAGACGAGCTGGAAACGGCGAAACCATTTGTCGACGTGCTGCGGCGATTTGCGGCGAACGAGCCAGCTGGTGGCCACCGTGACTACCAGGCCCGCGACGAGGCCGATGACCGGCGCGGCGAAAATGAAGATCACGGGCATGATCCAGCCTCGAATCAGGATGGCGCGAAAGCCGGCGGCGGCGACGGCCGCTCCGCCATAGCCGCCCATGAGCGCGTGGGACGAACTTGCGGGGAGCCCCATGCGAATGGTCACGTAGTTCCAGATAATCGCGCCGAGAAGTCCGGCGAGAAGAACGCCTTCGTTCACTATGCGCACGTCGACAAGGCCGGCGCCCATCGTCTTCGCGACGGCGGTGCCGAAGGCGAACGCGGCGACGAAATTCCAGAACGCAGCCCACGCGACGGCCCACAAGGGCCTGAGGACGCGGGTGGAAACGACAGTGGCGATAGAGCTCGCGGCGTCGTGCCAGCCGTTGGTGAACTCGAAGGCGAGCGTGATGAAGACGATGAGGACGAGCAGGTGAAAAGTTGTCAAGGGAGAAGCTCAGGCATTCTTGAGAGTGACGGTCTCGATGACGTTGGCCACGTCTTCGCACTTGTCGGCTGCGAACTCGAGGGTCTCGATGATTTCCTTCCACTTGATGATTTGCACGGGGTTGGGTTCGTAGTCGAAGAGGTTCGCGATCAATTCCTGCGTCTGGGCGTCCGCCTGATTTTCGAGGCGGTTGATCTCGATGCAGTAATCGAGAATGTGGTCGCCTTTCTCGAGGACGCGCACTGCACTGACCACCTGCACGGCGGCATCGCGCACGGTTTCAGCCAGGCCGACGACGCCCGGGCGGACGGTCTTGATGTTGTAGGTGACGAACCGCCTTGCGGCCGCGTCGACCAAGTCGATCACGTCGTCGATCTTGCTGGCGAGCTCGTGGATGTCCTCGCGGTCGAACGGGGTGATGAAACTCTGATTGAGCCGGGTGATGATGTCGTGCGTGATCGTATCGCCGACGTGCTCGTAGGACGTCACTTCGGCCACGCGGAGAACGGGATCATCGGCATAGTTCTCGAGCATGCGCACAAGGGCAGTCGCTGCGGCCTGAACGTTTTCGGCCTGGCGGAGGAACATTGCGAAGAATGTTTTCTCGCGTGGCAGAATTTTCCCGAGCAGTCCGGTCATCAGGGTGAAGCCTCCGGGCGGGCCGCGTGACGAAACTGTTATGAGCGGTGCCAGCGTATACCGAACCCGCCTTGCGAGCAAGAAACGCCGAGGCCGAACGGCAGGCGGAATGAGGGTGATTCGCTCCGGCGTCAGAATTCGAGGCGGGCCTGGAAGGCGATCATGCGGGGGGAGCTGTCGCCGCCGAGGCCGACGCCGAGAAGGCCCGTGGGAGGCGCGGTGGTGTAGGTGAGCGCGCCGAAGCCTGTCTGCGTGGAGGATTCGCCGGGGATGCCAGCGAGCGTAATGCTGGGAAGGCCGAAATCGGGGTGGTTGAAGACGTTGAAGAACTGCGCGTCGAACCGCAGCTTCACGCGTTCGGTGATCGGGAACCATTTCGTGATGTAGAGGTCGCTCCAGAAGAAGCTGGGGCCGCGGAAGGCGTTGCGAGCGGAGTCGCCGAACTGGCAGCTCTGCGGCCCATCGCCGCCGTTGCAGGCGCCGGTTGACGGATCGACGGCCGAGACGAAGGCGTCGGGATTGAGCCACTGGATGGTGCCGGGCTGCGTCGTGCTGAGGTTGCAGTGGCGGCAGTAGGGATCGGCGCCGGGCACGATGCCGGCGAATTGCGGCCCACTGCCCTGCACGATGCCGTTGCCGTTTGCGGAGTAGGGTGTGCTGAGCACGGAGAAGGGCACTCCGCTGTGCCAGAAGACGCTGCCGGAAATTTGCCAGCCGTTGAGCGCATAGCCGAGCGCGCGATGGGCGACCTTGATGGGCAACTGGTAGACGTACTGGCCGGTGAGATTGTGCCGGATGTCGTAATCGCAGTTGCCGTAATCGCGGGCGAGTTCGCCGGGCAAAGGCGAAAGAATGCCTCCGGCGGAGAATTGCAGGAAGCCGCCGTTCGAGACGGTATCGAGGCAATGGCTCCAGGTGTAGTTGAGCTGGCCCTGGAAGCCGTGGCCGAGGCGCTTCATGGCGGTCAACTGGAGACCGTGGTAATTGCTGTTAGCGCCGGTGGAGAATTGGGTCACAGCAGCGAACCTTGGATCGGGCGGCTGGTTGTACGGGAACGGCGCGAAGCAGCCCTCGCAGGCGGTTTGATAGCCGTTGACTTGCGTGAGGTAGGGTTGGTTCACGGCGCGCGTACCGACGTATTGCGCTTTGAGGCTGCCGGTGTCGCCGAGCTGGCGCTCGAGGCCGAGACTCCACTCCATAAAGTAGGGCGCGTGAAGCTCGCCGTCGGGAACCGCGGCGATGGCGACGGGCGAAAGGCAGGTCGCGGGGTTCGCGAGAGAAGAAGCGCAGGAAAGCCGGCCCGACGCAAATCCTGAGGTGAACACGGTGTTCGCGGCTGCGGTGGCGTCAATCGCGCTGTTGGCGAGCCCGGGCGCAATTCCCGTGCAGCCGAGCGCGGGGTCGCAGCCCGCCATTCCCGCTTTGCCGACGGTGCCGAGAAGGCCTCCCTGGAAGGTCTTTACATTGGGCGGATTTACGCCAATCAGATCCGCGATGCTGCCGGGCAAGATGTCGCTAAAGACGCCGAAGCCAGCGCGCAAGACGGACTTGGGCTGAAATTGCCAGGCGACGGCGGTGCGCGGCTGGAGAATCGCGGGCGGGGTCGAAGCGAAGAGGTTACCGACGCCCACGCGAATCGCCTGCGAGAGCGGCTGATCGACGTCATGCGAGATCGAAGCGAACGAGCCCGGAAGGCGCGCGACCTGACTGTGGGGATTCAGCGGATTCGAGTTGAGCGTGTCGCGAACGCCGAACGTCCAGGTGATCTTCGGTGTGAGCTTCCAGGTGTCCTGTGCGTAGAGATCGAGATTGAGGAAATTGAACGGCTCGTTCAGCGAGGTGGGGAAGGTTTCGGTGGCGGTCGACGCAACGCCGTAGATGAATTGCGGGAGCGTGGCGTAGGTGACGAGCGGAACGGCGCCCTCGGCGAAGTCGAAATCGTTCAGGCGAAAGATGCGCGTGTTCGTGCCGAAGCGGAATTCGTGCGCGCCGTGGCTCCAGGCGATATTGTCGTTGATGAAAAAGCGGGAGGCGCGGCGGCCCTGGATCCAGGTGCTGTCGAGGCCTCCGACGGTGGTGAACGGAGCGTTCGCGCCGCTGCCCTGCAGGACGATCGGGAAGGCGGCGAGCGTTTGCGCGAAGTCGCTGGGGCCGAAGAGGCTCGCGTACCAGGAGAACGCGGGGTTGAAATAGTTGACGAGGTTTTGCGAGAAGACGTGCGTCCATCCAGCCGCGAAGGAATAGAGCGGCTGCGGAGAAATGGCGTTGAACAACGGATTGATCGGGTCCGTGTAGGCGGCCTGCAGGCCGTTGTCGGTCTGAAAGCGGAACCAGGCGGTGTCCTTCGGGCCGACGTTCCAATCGACTCGCACCGTCTGGACCTGTTCGTGATCGTCGCTCGAGTGCGAGACGCCGCGCCGATTCGCGCAGCCGTCACCGTTCGGAGGGGCGCCCGACGCGGAAGTGCCGTCGGAGTCGAAGGGGCAGCCCAGAATCGCGAGGGGAGTGCCAGCCGTGGCGCCGTATAGCGAAAACATTTTCTGGTAGAAAGGCACGAGCTGCGGCGCGGCGGGGTAGCGCGATCCCGTGACCGAGTCACCGCCGCCGAGGGGAAGCTGTTGCAGGACATACTGCTGAAACGCGGCTGTGGGCACCGTGACGGTGTTGAAGATCGGGATGGCGATGCGCACCCACTCGCTGTCGAAGAAGAAGAAGAGTTTGCCGTGCGCGATGGGTCCGCCGAGGCTGCCGCCGAAGTGATTCAGCGTCGAGCGCGGCTTGCGGGTCGCGGAGCTGGAATTCGCGAAAAAATTGGAGGCGTTGAGGAGCGAGCCGTTCCAGAGTTCGTACAGATTGCCGTGGAACTGGTTGCTGCCGGACTTGGTGACGTAATTGACCTGCGATGCCCCGTATCTTCCCTGATCCACCGAGTAGGAAAGCGTGTTGACGGTGACTTCTGCGATCGAGTTGAGGCCGAGAACGAGATTCGTTGAAAGGCCGCTATTGAGGTTCGTCAGCGGGTCGTTGGTTTCGAGGCCATCAACGATGTAGCCGTTTGAAAGCGCGGGGAGGCCGTTGAATTCCACGTTGCCGTAGCCGTTCGTGCCTCCGACAAAATCATTCCCGCTTCCCGCGGTGTTGATCAAGGCGCCCGGGGCGAACTGCAGGGGATACGTCTCATCACCGCCGGGATTCGGAAGATTTTCCAGCGCGGGCGCGCCGAGATTCGTGGACGTGTTCGCATTTTCGGGATTGATGAGAGGGGGCGCACCGGTGACTTCAACGGTCTGCCGGGATTCCGCGACCTGGAGTGTCACCTTGACTGTCTGCTTCTGGCCGAGGCCGGCGAACACGGAGTCAATCCCGCTGGGCGCGAATCCAGGTGCCACGACTTTGACGGAGTACGTCCCGGGATTGAGCTGCGGGAAATTGAAGCGGCCTTCGGTGTCGGAATTGACGGAGCGTTGGAGGCTGGTGGCGCGATTCGTGATCGTCACGGTCGCGGTGGGCACGGCCGCGCCGGTTGCGTCCGTAATCTGGCCGAGAATGGCGCTAGTCGTCTCGCCCTGCGCGAGAGCTCGCAACGGTGAGGAGAAGACGGCGATCGCCAAGAGAAGGCCTATAAGCGGTACGCGCAGCATAACCCGTTATATTAACCTAAGTTAAGATTGGAAATAAACTTTGATTTATAGAGAGAGTGAAACGAGGTATGGCGACGGCTCGCTCACGTCGTGCGCGGAAGGCGCTTCTTTCGTGCCTCGGCGGGCGTGCGACTTCGCTGATAGACGAGCCAGCCCTCGCGAGGAGGGGACGAGCAAAGCGAGCTTCCGGGGTAGCTCCGAATCGCGTTTGGCGACCGTTTGTGACGATCACCGCCGGACGCGCGCAAGTGCATGATAGAGCGGGTGTTGGTACGAGCGTACTGTTGACCGAATGTTTCTCCTGCACTCATAGTGGGAGGCTGGTATCCGTCTGTCTGTTCGACGGATCCCGGACTTGGCAGGAGTGTTTCCGCAGGCTGGCAGAGGTTGACCTCCACGTAACTTTGCTCGACACGCTGCCGGGATGCACATCTGATTTCTGATATTCTCGGAGGACGTCCGTAGTGTCAATGTACGCGGAGCTGGAATTGCTGAGCCACGGCAATACAAGTGCAATTGTGCTTCTGGCGGGAGCGTTCCTGCTCGGGGCGTTTTTCCTGTTCATGTACCGGCAGAAACGCCAGGGATACGTGCTGGTTTGGTCCGCCGGCTGGCTCCTGATTTCACTCCACTTCATCAGCGCGCTTCTCGGTCCCCGAAGTGAGGTCTCCCGCTCGCTGGATGCCCTGAATCAATGGCTCATGGTGGTTGCAGCGCTGGCGTTCTACTGCGCGGCGCGGCTCTACGCTCGCCGGAAGCTGGCGGCGCGCGGCGTGATCGCTGCCGTAGGCCTGGCGGTTGCGTGGGCGCTTGCGTACGCGACCGGATACGTTCTGGTGCCGCTGAGCCTGGTCGTGGGCCTGATTTTCCTGCTGGTCGCATACACGTTCCTGCAGGAGGCGCGAAAGCAGGAATCACGCGCGGACATGCTGCTGACGGTGACTTTTGCGGTCTGGGGCCTGCTGCGGTTTGTGAACGTCTTTCAATCGCAGCTCGGCTGGCTGGCGACGAAGGACCTGCTTCCGCTCGATCTGCTCCCGCAGTTGTTCGCGGGCGTGCTGATGGTGATGGTGATTTACGAGGAGGAACGGCGACGGGTCGAACGCAACATGCTGGCGCTTTCGAACCTGAACCTGGCGACATCGAGCTTCGTCGGCGGCGAGATTCAGAAGATGCTGGCCCAGGCGCTCGAACGAGTGCTGAACGTGGTGAGAATTCCCGCGGGCGCATTGTGCCTCCACTACGGCGAGCCGAGCGGACCCAAATCAGTGGTCGTGACGGGACTCGGCGATTCGTTTGGCGCCGCGATCCAGGACGGCCGGCTCGACGAATACCTGGTGGCGCTGGTGGCGCGGCTGGGCGGGCTCGTGGTGCTGCGCGAACTGGCGCGCGATGCGAACTGGGAGGCGCTTGACAAGGAGGATTCGTTCCGGCAAGCGCGCCAGTTGCTGCTGAGCCACAATCTGCGGACGGTGGTCGGCATCAGCCTGCAGGCCAAAGAGCGCGTTTTCGGAGTGCTGATCCTCGGAACGCCGGACAACCGGAATTTCACGCCGGCCGAGCTGCGGCTCCTGCTGGCGCTGGGACACCAGATCGGCATGGCGGTGGAAAACAGCTACCTGATTCAGCAGACCTCGCGGCGCAGCGAGGAGCTGCACATCCTGAATGAAATCGGGCGGGCGCTGAGCTCGACGCTCGAAAGGGACACGCTCTTCGAGCGGATTTACTCCGAAATCCGCCGGCTGCTCGATGCGGCGAGCTTCTTCATCGCGTTCAACGACAACAAGCTGCAGGAGATTCGCTTCGAGATCGAGCTGGCGGACGGCGAGCGCATCCCGAAACATTCCCGCCCATCGGGAAATCATCTGGTCGAGCACGTGATCCGCACGCGCCAGCCGCTCTTGATCCGCGAGCGCTTCGCGGATGCGGCGCAGCGGCTTGGTTTTGAGGCGCTGGCCGGAGTCGGCTCGATCTGCGCCGTTCCGCTGATTCTGTACGATCAGCCGATCGGCGTGATGGCCGTGCACAGCCGCCAGGAGCGGGCGTTCGACGAAGGGCACGTGGAGCTTCTGCGAGTGCTCGCGAGCGAGGCGGCCATCTCCATCGAGAACGCGCGGCTCTTCTCCGAGGAACAGAAGAAATCGCGGCAGCTCACCCTGATCAACAACGTATCGAGCCACGCAATCACCACGCTCAACCCGGAAGAGATGCTTTCGAAGATTGCACGGGAGATCGAACATGGGTTGACGTACGACCACATCGGCATCGCCATCCTCGACTACTCCGCGAAGGAGCTGGTGGTTCAGGCGGAGGCCGGCTCGCGCCGCGACGCTCTGGGACGCCGGCTGATGCTGGGCGAGGGCCTGGTCGGGCAGGTGGCGCGCTCCGGCCAGATGACCATCATTCGCGAAGTGAATGCCAGCACGCCGCGAACCGTGCTGCCGGGCTCGGAGGCGGCGATTGCGCTGCCGGTGATCTACGCGGAACAGCTCCTGGGCGTTCTATACGTGGAATCCTCCGAACCGAGCGATTTCCCGGACTCGGAAGTCCAGCTACTGAGGACGCTCGCGGACTTGTTCGCGGGCGCGCTGCATAACGCGCTGACGTTCCAGAAGGCGCAGGAGCAGGCCATTACGGACGGGCTCACGGGCGTCAAGACGCACCGCTTCCTGATGGAAGCGCTGTCGTCCGAATGGAAGCGGTCGACACGCGCGAACCGGCCGTTCGCGCTGGTGCTGATGGACCTGGACCGGTTCAAGTTCGTGAACGATTTCTACGGGCACCTCGAAGGCGACGTGGTGTTGCAGCGCGTGGGGCACATCCTCGAGCAGAATTGCCGGCGCTCGGACGTGGTGGCGCGGTACGGCGGCGACGAGTTCGTGATTCTGATGCCGGAGACCACCGTCGAGCAGGCGCGGCAGCTCGCGAGCAAGCTGCGCGGCTGGGTGGCATCCGATCCGCTGCTGCGCGACAAGAACATCACGGCGAGCTTCGGCATCGCGGGCTTCCCGGTCCACGGCTCGACGCCGCAGGAACTGATTCAGGTGGCCGATTCTTCGATGTACCTCTCCAAGCATCAGGGAGGCAATTCCGTCTCGAGCGCGGAGCAGGGCGATCCGAGCGACCACAAGCGGTGGAAGAAGGACGTTCTCGAAGCGTACCTGGGCGTGACGCTCAAGCGCCTGTTCGCCACGGGCCCCGAAGCGTTCGAGGAGATTTACCGCCGCCTCGAGCAATTCACGCGATCCCTGGAGCAGAGCGCGGACGGATCCGCGAACGGCTTGCCTACGGCGGTCGTCGAGACCGTGACTTCGCTCGCGCTGGCGATCGACGCCAAGGACCATTACACGCAGGGGCACTCGCAGAAGGTGTCCGCGTACGCCGCGATGATCGCGCAGGCCCTGGGCCTGGCGTCAGACGAAGTCGAGGAGATCCGCCTCGCCGCTTTGCTGCACGACGTCGGCAAGGTCGGCATCCCCGAAACGATTCTGAACAAGTCGGGTCCGCTCGATGCGTCCGAGTGGGACACGATGAAGACACATACGGACCTGGGGGCCAAAATCCTCGAGCCGCTGCAGGCCATGAGCCACATCCGGCAAATGGTCCGGCACCATCACGAATTCTATGACGGCACGGGATATCCGGACCGCCTCGACGGGCAGAACATTCCCCGAGGCGCGCGCGTGATCGCGATTGCGGACGCGTACGACACCATCACGTCCGAGCGCACCTACAAGAAGGCGCGCTCGCCGGAGGACGCGTTCGCCGAGCTCGAACGCTGTGCGGCAAACCAGTTCGATCCGGAGATCGTCCGCGTCTTCGTTGAAACGATGCGCCGCGCCCCGCGGTCCGTCGTGGAAGCGGGCGCCGGAGCCTCGAAGCACAGCGGGTAGCGAAAGCTGCAGTCTCCTCCCCATTTTTTCCCCAGTGTCGTTGACTGCGCCCGCCGGCTGAGTCTGTTCGAGCCAAAAAGACATCTCATGGGTGCAGCGAGGCAGTGCTAAGTTGCTCCTCGCGCCGAGCCCATGGCAGAGCAGCCTGAAATCTCTGGCAACCCCCGCGAAGGCGCTGTCAGCACCGGCACCGCGACGTTCCCTGTCCCTGTCATCTGGGTACCCCGATTCAATCCATGGTTGATTGCGGTGGCGGTTGCTATGGCGGCCTTCATGGAGGTGCTGGACACGAGCATCGCCAATGTCGCGCTGCCCTACATGGCGGGCAGCCTCGGCGCGAGCAACGACCAAAGCACCTGGGTGCTCACTTCCTACCTTGTATCGAATGCGGTCGTGCTGCCGATCAGCGGATGGTTTGCCAGCAGGTTCGGCCGCAAACGATTCTTCATGATTTGTCTGGTGATTTTCACTGTGAGCTCCCTTCTGTGTGGAATCGCGCCAAGCCTCGGAGCGATCATCCTGTTTCGAATCCTGCAGGGCGCTGGGGGCGGCGGACTTCAACCGATGGCCCAGGCGATCCTGGCCGACACGTTTCCTCCCGAGAAGCGCGGCTTGGCGTTCGCGCTCTATGGCATCACCGCGATCATTGCGCCGACCATCGGGCCCACGCTCGGCGGATGGATCACGGACAACTACAGTTGGCGTTGGATTTTCTTCATCAACCTGCCGGTCGGCATTCTGACGTTGTTCCTTGTCCTTCGCCTGGTCGATGATCCGCCCTGGGTGAAGCACGCCCAAAGCGCTGGAATAAAGTTTGATTACGTCGGCTTCGGCCTGCTCTCCCTCGGCATCGGCGCTCTGCAAGTGATGCTCGACAAAGGCCAGGAGGATGACTGGTTCGGGTCCCATTTCATCGTTACGCTCGCCATCCTCGCGGCCGTGGGCCTCGTTTCGTTCACGCTATGGGAATGGTTTCACAAGCATCCGATTGTCGAAGTGCGCCTTTTCAAGAATCTGAATTTCCTGGGCGCCAACGGCATGATGTTCGTGCTCGGGATTTTGTTGTTCTCGAGCCTGGTAATGATGCCTCTGTTCCTGCAGTCTCTGATGGGTTACACGGCGGAGTCGGCGGGTCTGGTGCTCTCGGGAGGCGGTCTTCTGCTGCTCTTCCTGATGCCTGCCGTGGGCATACTGTCGTCTAGAATCCAGAGCCGTTATTTGGTTGCGTTTGGCTGGCTAACCCTTTCGATTGGGATGTACATTTCCAGCCGCGAGCTCGACCTCCAAATCAGCTTTGCGAGCGCCAGCGTGCTGCGTCTTGTCCAGGTGTTTGGGCTGGGATTCCTGTTCGTGCCCATCAACCTCGTGGCCTATATCGGCATGCCGCTCGAGAAGAGCGGCAGCGTCGCGGGATTGATCAACTTCATGCGCAATATCGGCAGCAGCGTGGGAACGTCTATGGTCACGACGCTGATTGCGCGGCGGGCGCAGTTCCATCAAGTCTACCTGACGGCGCACGTCACACGTGGAGAACCCGCCGTCGGGAGCGCTGCCGCGGCTTTGGCCGCACAGTTGGTTGCGTCGGGAGTGCAGGCCGAGCGCGCGGTGAAGGAGGCTTACGCGCTGCTGTATCAGACGCTGGTCGGCCAAGCCACTACGCTGGCTTACGTCGACACGTTCCTCGTTCTGGCGTCGGCGTCCGCGATTATGTTTGTGGTTTCCTTCGCATTGAAGAAAAATGAGCCTAGCGGCGGCCGCGTGGTGATGGAGTAGCACGCGGTGCAGAAACGAAAGACAGCCTCGTTGTAATATCCGCCAGCGGCCAGACTGGTTGCGAAAGAAGAGCCCATGATTCGAGTTATCACTATCGAGCGCGAATACGGCAGTGGCGGCGCCGACATCGCGAAAAAAATCGCCGAGCGCCTCGGCTGGAAGCTCTGGGATCAGTTACTGTCCAACGAAATCGCGCGGCTGATGGAATGCGATTGCCGCGCCGTTGAGAAACACGAGGAGAAGAACGATCCCCTGTATTACAGGCTGCTCAAGGGCTTTCTGCGCGGCAGCTACGAAGGCAGCATGCACGCGCCGCAAGCGAAGATCGTGGATACTGATTGCATCCGGGAAATGGCGGAGCGCGTCGTGAAGAGCGCCGCCGAAAGCGGAAACTGCGTCATCGTGGGGCGCGGCTCCGCTTACTACCTCCAGGGCCGGCGCGACGCCTTTCACGTGTTTGTCTACGCCCCATTTGAGGCCAAGGTCCGGCGCCTGCAGGCAGAAGGGAAAAGCGAGAGCGAATCAGTCCATCTCGCCGAGACGGTGGACCGCGATCGCGCCGCGTTCATCAGGCAATACTTTGGCGTTGAATGGCCGGACCGCCACCGCTTTCATCTGATGATCAACTCGACGATGGGTGACGACGCGGTGGTGGAAACAATTCTTAACGGCATCGCTATGCTCGAGAAACAGAGTGCCCGATCTCCGTCTCCTCTTGAACAGCAGCGAGTATCTTAATCGCAACTTGGTGAACAGACGGCAGAATACGGCGGCACTGCGCACCCCAGGAGCTGCGGCCAAACGTGGCCGCAGCGCGAACCTTGGCAGAGAAGGCCGCCGAATCGTTCCAACGAACGCTCCTCACGGTCCCCGCGTCACGGGGCCTGTGATCCGGAGTCGGTCCGTATCGCCCATCGCGTGGAACTATTGTGCAATCCCTTGCAGACTGATCCTGCGGAGGAGAGGCCCGCGCACCACGCCTACCGGCCCGCCGGCCATGTAACACTAACAAAACACAGGCACTTACATTTTCTGCGTCGTCCGTGATTTCCATCACTTGCTTGGAAGCTCAAGTGCGGGCTATTTGAGCCCAGCCATATCTTTCAGGAGGCGTGTCTCCATGTGCAGGTCAAAGGCTTTCGCTCTGTTGCTCGCTCTGTCCACAGCTGCCCTCTTTGTTCCATCGGCGGCCCGTGCGAACGGCGTTCCGACCCGCACGCAGTCGTCCTACGGCCAGGACGGACCGTCGTACCTCCAAGCGACCGGGTCGAGCACGTCCAGCGGCATGCTCATCGACAGTCAGAGTCTCTGCCCCTTCAGCTTCGGCTCGCCAACCGATGGCGGTTCCTGCGAACTGTCGTACGCGTTCCAGTTTGACGCCAGCACGCCTATCCCCGCGGACGCCACAGGACTGACGATCAGCGTCCAAGTTCCGGATGGCTCGTTCCTCCGGTCCGACACGAGCTTCGGGATCTTGACGGACGACAACTTCGATAACTTCGGCGGATACAACGTGTTTCACACGGATGGAGTTTCGGACGCCGATATTGCGGCTCTTAACACCGCGAATGACATCAGCCTCGTGATCGACGCAACAACGGGGACGGCTTCGATTACGATTAGCGACCTTTCGCTGCTTGCGGGCGGCGGTAACGGTCTTGCCTTTTACTTGGATGTTGCCTCGGACGCGATTGGCGACGAGTTCCCGTGCGACCCCTCGGGGACGCAGAACGTGTGCGCCAACGGCGATCTTCCGGCAGCGCCATCGCCGACGGTCGACTTCATCAGGTCTACGTCGACGGCGCCGGAGCCGGGGACGCTGCTGAGCCTGGCTTCGGGACTTGGGCTGCTGGGCCTGTACCGGCGGCGCTGGGCGCGGTAACTTCCTCTCTTTCTCACGCTGGTTGCGACGCCGATGCGGTTCGTGTGTTCGCGAGTTCCGCAGCTTTGCGCGCGACTAACTGAAACCCTGCAGCTCGCGCGTCTATCTGAACGGACTTGATGTCGGCCTGCGCGGCGGCTTTCTGACCTGCCTGCAGCTCGATGGCGGCCTTTGCAAGGCGCGCCTCGAGTTCCTGCCTCTTCAGCTTCATCTGTTTCGCTTTTTGGACGATGTCACCCAGGCTCTGCAACGCCTGCGCCGCTTTACCTTCCAGGGCCGCAAGCCGCGCGCCCGTTGTCGCGAGAGCCAGCCGAATCCCCTGATCCTGGGCCGGCAGCCCGTTGCCGCGGTCCAGCGCCTTCCGCGCTTGGGGCAGATTCTTCTCGGCGATCAGCGCGCGAACCAGCGTGTTCAGCGCGTCGACTTCCGAATCCGGATTCTTCTCGCTGTGGAAGGCATCGGCCGCCTGGAGCGCAAGCTTTTCGGCTTGCTGCGCGTCTTTTTTCTCGAGTGCCAGGTTTGCGAGCGCTGCATTCGCCTGCGCCACGCCGGACGCTTGATCCAGTTTCCCGTTCAGGCGCAGCGATTCCTGGTACGTCTTTTCCGCTGCGTCGAGCTGATCCTGCGCCATTTCGATGTCGCCGCGGGAGCAGAGCCAGGCGGCGTAGTCGGCGTCCATGGCGGCTTTGCGAGCGACTTCGAGGGAATCGTCGACATACTTCTTCGCCGTGGGCAAATCTCCAAGCTGAAAGGCGACGAGGCCGAGGCTATTGAGCGCGAAGGCTTCGTTCTTCTGGTCCTTGATTTCGCGGGCGGTCTTGAGCATATCGGCGTAAATCTGTTGCGCAGAGCCGTAGTCGCCGGAGGCATAGAGGTCGGCGGCGAGGCCGCCTTCGGCATCGACGATGCCCTGCTCGTTGTTGATGCGGCGCGAGGTATCGAGCGACTCCTGGTAGTAGCTGTGCGCGCTCTTGAGGTCGCCTTGCGCGTATGTGAGGCTGGCGACGTTGAGCAGCGCGCCGGCGATATCCCGCTGCGCGCCAATTCCGCGGACAAGCTGCAAGGCCTGCTTGTGATAGTCGAGGGCCTGCGCGATGTCGCCGGCATTGCCGACGGCGTTGCCGAGTCCCGTGAGGCTGCGGGCCTCGAGGAGCGGATCGGCGACGGCTTTGGCGCTGTCGCGAGCCTTTTCGCAGGCGGCCTTGGCTTTCGCGGCGTCACCGAGATACACGAGCGCAGTGCAGTGATGCCAATCGGCATCGGCTGCCACGCGGCGCATGCCCGCTCTGGCGGCTTTGTCTTGGGCGCGAGCGGCGGCGGCTTCCTGTTGCTTGAAATCTCCGAGCATTTCGTCGGCATCGGCTTCGGCAAGGTCGATGCGCGGATCTTCGCCGGCCTGGCCCGCCGTGGAGCGGAGGGTGGAGAGAGTGGCCAGCGCGTCCTTGGGATGGCCGCCGCGAATTTGCACTGCAGCCTGCCGAAGACCGTAATCGATGCCACCGGAATAGAGCGTCTGAAGAGAACCGTAGTAGTTAGCGGCGTCGCTCCACTGCGAGGAAAACTCAGCGAGGCGGCCCTGGATGAGCCCCTTGTTTTCTGCAGAGAGGCCATCGGCATGGGAGAGAGCCTTCGTGTCTTCGTCTTTCGCGCGCTGGTCATAACCGAGTGCCGACCAGGCCTCGGCGAGCGCGGAGTGAGCGAGGGCGTAGGAGTCGTCTTCCTTGACGGCTTTTTGGAGCAGGTCGGCGGCGCCCATCGCCTCGAAGTGACGCAGCTTTTCGATTCCCTCGGTGTACAGGAGCGCGGCGGAATTGCTCGAGGGCATCGATGCTTTCATCGAAGCGTCGAGTGTGGCTGGGCGACCCTCGATGCCGAGCTGTTTGCGAAGCTGGATGCCAGCGCGCGTGACAACGTCGACGAGATCCGTGACCTGATTGCTGTGGCCGGTGGCGCCGGCGGGGGCGAGAATCTGGCCGGAGCGGGCGTCTTGGAGGCGCAAGTCGAGACGCAGATCGCCATTGCCGGTCGCGACGTAGGAGCCGGCGACGACATAGTCGACCCCGAGGATTTTCTGCATTTGCGCGAGCGTCTCGCGGTTGTAGCTATCGGCGTCCGGCAAGGCGAGGTCGGACTTCATCTGAGCGACATCCTCGCCGGAGATGGTGCGGAGGGTTTCACCGGCGGCGAGGTCGGTCGTGAGCATCTGCTGGAGGGCCGTCGAGAGCCAGGCCTGCTGCGGGAGTTTCGATGTGTTGACGAGAGGCAGCACGGCGACGGCCGGCAATGCGGAAACTTCCGTGGGAGCGGGAGCAACGGGAGATTGAGCGCGCCCAAAGATTCTGGAGCGGAGGCCTCCCACGTTGAGCGCGAGCACCGCGACGATTGCGGCGATCACCGCGCCTCCCGTTCCCGCACCGATCAACACGTTCCTCTTCGACGGCAGCGTGATCGCGATCGTTGTGCTCGGCGCAGCCGGCGCCGAAGTGCGCGGAGGCAGTTGCTCCGCGATGGATCGCGAGCTGACGAAAGCGTTCGTCGTCAGCGTTTCGAGCGCCGTCCGGAATTCGCGCGCCGTCTGGTAGCGTTCCGACGGAGCCTTGTCGAGCGACTTCAGAATCACGGCCTCAACGCCCGGTGGAATCCGCTCGTTGAGCGTTCGCGGCGGCGGCGGCTCCGTGTGCAGGATCGCGCCGATCAGTTGAGCCGGTTGGCTCTGCGGAAACGGGCGAATTCCCGTGGCGATTTCGTAGAGGACCGTCCCCGCCGCGTAGATGTCGCTGCGCGCATCGGTCGGCTCGCCTCGGAGTTGTTCCGGCGACATGTACGGCAGCGTTCCCGCCATCGCGCCGCTTCCCGACGAAATCGTCTGCGTGACGTCCGTGTCCTCGCCGGTCCTCAGAAGCCTTGCCAGACCGAAATCGAGAATCTTCAGCCGATTGTCAGCCGTGATGAAGATGTTTCCCGGCTTCAAATCGCTGTGGATTACGCCCGCCTCGTGCGCCGCCGCCAGGCCTTCGGCCAGTTGCACGCCGAGCCGCATCACATCGCGGTCGGAAAGCGGCCCGGCCTTGAGCTTCTCGTTGAGCGGCTGGCCCGAGACCAGTTCCATCGCCAGGAAGTCCACGCCATCCTGGCTGCCGAACTCGTATACGGTTTCGATATTGGGGTGATTCAACTTCGCGAGCGCCAGCGCCTCTTTGCGGAACCGCTTGCGGGCAGCCTCGTCGGCCAGCACTCCCGGGGGAAGGACCTTCAACGCGACGTCGCGGTCGAGCTGCTCGTCGTGGGCGCGATACACCACGCCCATTCCGCCCGCGCCCAACTGATCCAGAATTCGGTAGTGGCCCAGAATTTGGCCGATCATGGCATGAGGAATCGTTCTTGACCGTGGGATGGTAGGACGCGCAAAGAATCAAGTCAACGAGGACATGGTCCAGGGTTGGCGCGTCAGGTGTCGGTAATCGAAGAAGTGAACTTCTGCTTCAATTCCCCGGTGCCCCCGACGACTCAGGGGTTGAACGTCCGGTGCTTCTCAAGGCAACAAGTCTGCCAGTAATAGCGTCGCCGCGCGCAAAGTCCGTAAGCTAGGTATCATATGCTACGGAAAATACTTATCGGTCTCGCAATTTTTCTGCTTTTTCTCGTCAGTGCCGCAGCCTACATCTACCACAAGATCCAGCCGAGCATCCGTGAAGCCGAAAAGCTCGCCGAGGCTGAGAACAAAATGCTGACGCCGCGTATGGTTGCGGGGGGCGGAAGGTTTGAAAGGCGCGCCTTCTATACTGGAAGTGGCATCGGCGACATTTCTCAGATACTTGTAGGTTGGCCTGCGGATCGAGAGGGAACCGAAATCGCGGTAGTCGGCAGTCAGGGCGCCGACTTCGTTGACTCAGTGGGCCAACTTAAGAAACAAGTCCGCTTCGCCATTCAACAGCACTGCCCTGTTGCAGTCGCGCGACTAGATTCAACTGGAGCCTACGGCTTCCTGACACGGGAGGAGAGTTGGGCCGTCCCAGCGACTCTTTTCAACAACGAAGGACAAGTCAGTTGGAGATCGACGGGAAACTGGCTCGGTGTTGACGATTCGACATCTGGTGATATCAGCGGCGACGGTAAACTCTCCGTCGTCGTCGGCCTAAATGGCGGCGGCGGTATCACCCTTCTGGATGCACAGGGCAAGCAGATTTGGACGAAGAAAGAGACCAATGTTTGGCACGTGGAGATGCTGGATACGAGCGGGGATGGACGCGAGGAAATAGTTCATAGCAATGCCAGAGGTCAATTGCTGGTTCGGAATGGCGCTGGCGAAGTGGTTGCTCGGTACTTGCCGGACTTCTATGTGTCGCATTTTGCGCTCACACGTTGGGGCGACGAGTCGCGTCCCAGTCACATTCTCGTTCCAGTCTCGGAACGTCGAGACGGCTGCTGCAAACCATACGTGATCGTATCGGACCGGACCGGCAAAAAACTCGCGGAACTAGAATCGCCGATGGGGGATCTATTTGATCGCTTTAATGCCACGCCAATACGATTTGGGAACGGGACCGAGTATTTCGCGGTCCTCGAAGATAATTCCCCGAGAGAGCGGTCGATGCTGCTCCTGTATGGTCCTGATGGAAGCATCGCGTATCAGGAAATCCTGGGCGAGTCTTGTCTTGGAATGGCGGCGCTCCACACCAAAGACGGCGAACGATTGCTGATTGGATGCGCCGCGAGAATCTTCGCATACTCGCCGGCGCTCCCCACCGTCACCGCACCGGAGAAGTGAAGTCAACGCGTCAACGCGCGACGGAAATGGCGGGCAGGGATGCAAAAAAGGGACCACCTCGTCCTAATTCCGGCGTTAGGGAGAGGGGAGCGCCGCGGGGCGCGCGACGTAATTCGATCAAATGCCGAGTTGCAAGAGCGCGGGAGCGTTGATGGCGCTCGAAAGCGTCGGACGCCACGGAATCTCTAGAGTTATAATCCCGATCACTTATGGCAGTTTCCCCGGGCGCCAGACTAGGGCCGTACGAAATTGTCTCCCTGTTAGGGGCAGGCGGAATGGGAGAAGTGTATCGGGCGCGCGATACGCGGCTCGATCGCGAGGTAGCCGTCAAGGTTCTCCCGCCGACACTCGCAGCTGATGGGGATGCCCTGCGCCGCTTCGAGCGCGAGGCCCGCGTGATTTCCCAACTCAACCATCCGAACATTTGCACGCTATTCGAACTCAGAACGGAAGAAGACACGCAGTTCATCGTGATGGAGCTCCTCGAGGGGCAGACGCTGAAGGATGCAATCGCTTCGGGTCCTCTGGACTTCCTGTGCATCCTCCGATGGGCAATACAAATCGCGTCGGCTTTGGATGCGGCTCACACCCGCGGCATCGTTCATCGTGACGTGAAGCCAGCCAACATTTTCGTCACGCGGTTTGGGATAGCGAAGCTGCTGGATTTTGGGCTTGCACGCTTCGTGGAGCCAGCCCGGGAGGGAATCGCCGGCGACCAGACTGTGACCATCACGGCCCAAACACTGAAAGGCAATCCGATTGGGACGGTTGCTTATATGTCGCCGGAGCAGGCCCGAGGCGAGCCGGCCGGACCATCGAGCGACCTGTTTTCTCTGGGCGCTGTGTTGTACGAGATGGCGACTGGGCAACGAGCGTTTCCCGGTGCGTCTGTTGCGGAGGTTTTCTCCGCGATTCTCTGCGCCACTCTCATTCCGGCCACGCGCTTGAACCGGGCGCTGCCTGGGGAATTCGATGCCGTCCTCGCGCGTTTGATCGAGAAATCGCCTGAAGCGCGCTACACAACGGCGCGCGAGCTGATCGCGGCATTGCAGGTGCTGTTGGACCTCCAAAGTTCCGGCGCGCGACGGGTGAGCTCTTCAGCCGCGCCCAGTCATCCGCCGGCCGTCCCTGAACGGCTTCGATCCCTGGCCGTCCTTCCATTTCTGAATCTTTCCCCGGACACGAGCACAGACTACTTCGTCGATGGGCTGACTGAGGCGCTTATTACGGGGGTTGCGCGTCTGGGCGGCGTTCGCGTGATCTCGCGAACGTCGGCGATGTGCTACAAGAACAGCAACAAGAGCGTGCCAGCGATCGCCCAAGAGCTGAACGTCGATGCGATTCTCGAAGGCTCAGTTCTGTGCAGCGGCGAGCATTTCCGCGTGAATTGCCAACTGGTCGATCCGCGGACCGAGGAACTGATGTGGGGCGAGGCCTTCGATCGCGATCTGCGCGACATCCTCTCCTTGCATGATGACCTTACCCAAGCCATCGCGTCCTCCCTGCGGGCGCGCATTCAGGAACAGTCCAAGACCGGCCACGCAAGAACGCGCCGAGTGGATCCCGAAGCCTACGATTCCTACCTGCGCGGCCGGTACTTCTGGAACAAGCGCAAGGAGCCGAACCTGAAGAAAGCGATCGAGTGCTTTCAGCACGCGCTCGATCTCGATCCTCTGTATGTTCCTGCCTACTGCGGCATCGCTGATTCCTACTTTTATCTGGGATATGGCTTTGGGCGCATGGATCCCAACGACGCCATGCCGAAAGCGAAGGCGGCCGCTCTGCGGGCGGTCGAACTGGACGCCGAGTCCGGGGACGCCCACTGTTCCCTCGCTCTGGTACAGGCCATGTACGAGTGGGACTGGTCGGCTGCCGAGGCGAGCTTCAAACGTTCTCTAGAGCTAAGCCCAAGCTGCTCGCACGCGCACCACTTCTACGCAGCGAGCCTAGCGGCGCGGCAGCGAAATGACGAATCGTTGGCGCACATCCATGCGGCGTTCGAGCGCGATCCGCTTTCGCTGCCTATCGGTAATTTCGTCGGAATGATGCATTTTGCGGCGCGGCAGTACGACCCGGCGATTGGGGTTTTGCGAAAGACGCTGGACATGGACCCGCATTTCGGCCTGGCGCACGCGGTACTGGGTGCGTGCCTGGAGGCCAAGGGCTTGGACGACGAAGCAGCCGACGAGTATGTGACTTCCTTGGTTGTGGGCAATCATCCGCGCGAAGAGTGCGACGCGCTCCGCAATGCGTATCAGCGAGGAGGCATGCGAGCCCTCCACGAACAAGACCTGAGCCATGCGCTGCAACGATGGAACGGCTGGCACGGGAGCACTGCCGACATAGCCTCACTGTATGCCGGGCTTGGGCAGATCAATGAGTCACTCGATTGGCTGGAGCGCGCCTGCGACATGCGCTCCGGCCGTTTGTGGTGCCTGAACGCCGGGACGCCAGCTGCGCGCATCGCACAATACTTTGACAACTTGCGATCCGAGCCGCGGTTTTCGAGGATTATGGAGCGCGTGCATTTGCCTGTTTAAACCGGCGCGTTGAGTGGGCCTTACGCGATATTTTGGCCGCTCGCCCTTGTTTGTCTAGCCCTGCCCTTTGTGGCGTTCAAGAAACCTCAAAGATACGTTGCCGTATCAGCAGTGATTCCAGGATTGGCGGCTTTTCTTCTTGTCTTCTGGTGAGCGACGGGCAAAGGCAGTTCGCCCGTAAAGCCGTCCGAGTTGAGGAGACGTCAGGGAGCAGGGACGCTGGCGGACTGGCCCTGATTCTCAATTCGAGCTAGCTGGTCGCGGAGGCCTGCTGCTTCATCGCGGTCTTTAGCAGCTTGAACGCGGTACTTGACGGCGCCGACGTCGCCCATCGCGCCAAAAAGTTTGCTGATACCATCGGTTTTGCCCTTGTTCATGTGTTCGAGCTGGTCGACGAGATCGTCCTGGTAGAGGGCGTCGGTCTCCACTGCATCAATGCGTTGCTGGAGATCCTGGATGTTCGCCCAGCGCTGAGCCTGGTCGATGGCAGCATCATGGACAGCCGGGGTGGCAGATTCATACGTTCCATCGTCCTCAAGATCCGCGGTGAATGCCTCGAGATTCCTTTGGCCGTTGATATTGCCCCGGTCGGCAGACAATTGATACCAGCTCAAGGCCATGGCATTGTCGGGCTCGACGCCTTGCCCGTATTGATACATCCACCCGAGCTGGTTCTCCGCGTCGCCGTCGCCCTGGGCCGCGGCTTGGTCGAACCACGACATCGCCTTGGCGTAATCAGTAGGGACGCCGGTGCCGTGCTGAAAGATATAGCCGATATTCTCCTCAGCTTGGTCGCTGCCATGTTCCGCAGCTTTGTAATACCAGGAAAGAGCCTCGGCGTAACTCTGCTGCTGGCCCCATCCTTCCTCCGCCATGTAGCCTAGCTGGTTTTCGGCGTCGGAATCGCCGTGGTCTGCGGCGCGGCGGTACCAGGCGATAGCCTGGGCATAATCGCGCTTCACTCCAAGCCCGCTCTGGTAGAAATAGCCGACTTCCTCCTCTGCATCATGGAGATTCTGGTCGGCCGCTTTGCGGTACCAGGTGAAGGCTTGCTTGTAATCACGATGGACGCCGAGCCCGGCCTTGTACATACCCGCCAGGTGGTACTGCGCGAGCGCGTAGCCTTGGTTCGCCGCGAGACGGTAGCAGTTGACGGCGCTCTTGTAGTTCTGCGGCAGACCGGCGTTGTTTTGATACATGCTGCCGAGCTGATTCTGCGCCGGAGCATAGCCTTGGGCAGCGGATTTGCGGTACCAGGTCAAGGCCTGCGCGTAATTGAGTGTCGTGTAGCGGTCACGAAAATAGTAATCGCCGAGGGCGAATTGCGACTGTGCGTTCCCGGCAGTGGCGGACTCGAGAAGAGAGTTGATGTCATTGGCCGGCGGCGGTGGCGTTGCCTGGGTGGAGGTTTGTACCGGCGCCTGTGCTCGCGCCGCGGAAACCAGCGCGAAAAAAACGAAAGCTGCCAGCGTGGCCGTTGTCCGGACGCTCATGGAGATCTTGCCCCCCGCGATTTTCGGAAAATAACCGGGAAGGATGCGGCTGGAATTGACTTCCTTACTTCTGCGCGACCCCGGCCCCTCGCCGCGGTCCGCAACGCCGCATCCCACCGCAATCCATCTTCCAGCAGCTTGGCAGGCCGAGGTTCATGGAGCGATAGACTGCTCGTACCAGAGGGACAGAATGTGCTTAATGTTGTACTTCCATAGGGTTGCCGTCACCCTTGGCGCGGCATCGGCAGCTTCAGCAGCCAACCATCCGCGAGGCGGGAGGAATTTCGGATGAAGCACACTTCGACGGCTTCGCTGCGCCGGGTGGCGCCTGGCCCATTTCTCAAGTTAGCGTACAGGTCCTTTCAGCTAGGGTGACTACCTCAGCCACTAGAGACGGGGGCAGGGCGGCTTGGGGCAGAACGCCATAGCTACTGTCTTGTAGTCGAGCATGGGACACTGCGGCTCTTCACAGGAAATGACATAAGCTATGCTGACCGCGCCGTCCTTGCTGTCCTCGACCTTAATCTGGAGGTGACGGTTCAGAATGTGCTCGCGTTGTTCTTGCGTCGGCTTCGAGAAACCTACAGCTGTGCCACTTTTCATGTTTCCCTCCATTGAAGTCAGTAGCTCGTGCGAGGGCCTTGGGATGATCTTGAAGAGATCGCGGTCGTTTGTGCCCGTCGTTCCGCGCGCGCCTGGCGCAGCGCCGGCAGATCCGGGTCCGCGTTCGCCCACAAGCGCAGAAATTGATCGTAGTAGTCTCCCGACCGCTGCAGGTCGCCGGAGCGAGCCAAGGCCCTCGCGAGGCGCAAATGACCAAGCACCCAATCCGAGGGCGAGTCGTCGCCGGCAACTTCTCCCTTGAAGTCCAAGTAGCGCTGGTATGCTTGGGTGGCCTTGGCCCATTGGTCCTGGGCTGCGTACGCGTTGCCCAGAGACAGGTAGGCCTCGAAGGACGGAAAGAATACCGCCGCGCGTTGTTGGTTTTCCGCGGCAGCTGCGGCGCTACCATGGGCCAGCTCTAAGGCGCCCTTCAAATTGTAATAGCAACTGTGCGTGTAGCCGGTGTCTTGGCTCAACTGTAGCTTGGTCAACTGGGCCAGTAGTTGTCGCGCAGTGGAGAGATCCCCCAGATCGACCGCTAACAGTCCTGCTCGCCGTAATTCCTCGGGCTCAGGTTCCGGGCGGATCGCGGCCGCTGCCATTCGCCGCGCTTCGACGCGTGCCTCCACAGTTTGTTCGCGCGCCTGGAGCACCCGTCCCAACAGGTAACGCCGCACGGGCATCCAGGTTTCGCTATGAAGCTTTTCGTCGAGGACCAAGCCGCCGTGCAGCGCGTCAGTCGCCTCGCGAAGGTGACCTTGGTACATCAGTACGCGCGCTGAGAGAAGGGAAGCCAGGTTCTTTTCGTAGTCTCCGCCTTCCTGTCCCAAGGCGCTGAATTCCCGGCGCGCCGCGGCCGGGTCGTCCTGGCCCAAGTGTGCCAAGCCAGCACCCCAGTGAAGCGTGGGCGTGTTCACGCCGCCGGCCCTCGCTGCTGAGTAGGCAGTGAGGGCATCGGAGAAGTTATTGACGCGATTCAACCAGAGAATTAAGTGCTCGTGATCAACGGCGCTGTGCGGATCGAGTTGGAGGATATGTTTCTCCACCTCAATGGCTTCCTCGGGACGCCCCACCCAAATCGATTCCCTCGCGAGCCCCCGGTAGCCTTCCACGTCGTCTGGATACAACTCCGTAAGCAGGTGATATTGTTCCGCCGCTTTTTCATTGAGTCCCTGGGCTTCGTAGTCTTCTGCTAGGATCAGATGGTGCTCGCGCTCGGTAACGCGGTTCAGCCCCCGGCGTGCTTGCGCCAGTTCCGCCCGAGATTCCTTCCTGTTCCCGAGTTGGTCATAGGCGCGCGCCAAATACAGGTGAGCCATCGCAAAATCGGGGTCGATTTCGACGGCGCTCTTGGCCAGCGGAAGGAAGCCTTCGATGTCTCCCCCGGCATAGTGTTCGACCGCGCTCGAGTAGCGCTGCAAGGCTTCCAGCGAAGGAGTCGTGACCTGAGCTAGCGGCGTGCTTTGCTTCTCGATCTGTGCCATTGATTCGCCAAGGTGGATACGCAGGCGCTTCGCTAGCCCGTCGACGGTGCTGTACAGCTCGTTGGGCGAGCGCAGCGACGCCGATTCGCTGAACACCGGGACACCCTGCCAGGGATCCACGACGTTCACGTTAATCTCATAGTTTGCGCTGCCCTTGCCGATTTCCCCGGTCAGCAGGACGCGGTAGTTTTCGCGCTCGCAAATCTGCCTTCCCAACTCGGCGTCCACTCGAGTCACGCGCGAGCGCCCGGTGCGGCGGGCCGCCTCGACCGCCTCCGCCCGAGGAACCACGTGGACGAAGCGCGACTGCTGTAGCGAGTGCCGCAGCGATTCGCTCACCGTGTCGTCAAACAGTGGCTCCCCGCTCCGGTTTTCGAAGTCGGCGACGAGCATCCAGTCGCGTTCACTGAACACCGGAGCCGTAGAGTGCCGGTAGAGCAGCGTCGCCAGCACGGCCACGCAAGCGATTGCCGCCACACCCGTGCTGACGAGTGCCACGCGAAGCTTCCTCTGGCGCGGCGTCGAGGTGGCGGGCGCAGGCTGCAGAGCTGGGGCGCGGCGAAGGGGACGGGGAACCAGAGTCTTCGACGGTTTCCTGCCCGCTACAAGAACTTCGGCGACCTTCACCGCGCTCGGTGTGAGCAGCCGTCGCAGATCAATCGCCAGCTCTTTGGCCGACTGGTAGCGGTTCTCTGGATCTTTCTCCAAGCACTTTCCAATGATCCGCTCCAACTCAGCGGACACCTTGGGATTCAACATTGTTGGTGGGATGGGAGGTTTACGCAGAAGCGAGGCAATCAGCTGCCCACCCTGCAGCTCCGCAAACGGACGCTGACCCGTGGCCATCTCATAGAGAACCAGCCCGGCTGCATGGATGTCGGTCCGCGCGTCAACCTCTTCCCCCTCCAACTGCTCCGGCGCCATGTACGGCAAGGTTCCTGAAATCGAATGGGTTGGAAGGGAGCTTTCCGTCGCGGCCATTTCCATCGGAAGTTGCCGCAGCTTTGCCAAACCAAAGTCCAGAATCTTCAGCCCTCCGTCGGCGGTCAAGCACAGATTACCGGGCTTCAGGTCACGATGAACTACGCCATGTTCATGGGCCGCCCATAAGCCTTCTGCGAGTTGCACTCCTAGACGGAGGGTTTCCTTCTCTGGCAGCGGTCCGGCAGCCAGCCTCTCGCGAAGTCTGATTCCGGAGATATACTCCATCACCAGGAAGTCCACGCCCTGCTGCGTGTCGAAGTCGTGGATGGTGGCGATATTGGGATGATTCAGCTTGGAGAGGGCCAAGGCTTCTTCGCGGAGACGTTTGCGAGCTGCTTCATCGGTGACGGTTCCGGGAGTGAGCACCTTGACGGCGACTTCGCGATCGAGGTGCTGGTCGTGGGCACGGTAGACCACACCCATCCCGCCACTGCCGATTTCTTCGATGATACGGTAGTGGGAAAGCTCGAGCCCGATGAGGGAATCTAGGGACAGGGCCTGGTCCGGCATGGGAGGATCTCCTCCCCATTAACCCTCTAGGTGTAACTGCTCTATCCAGTCAGCGTTGTCAGTGACCCAGAGCCGGCTTCCATGTGACCCTGGGCACACCGATCCACCGCTGCCCGCGAATCGTCGAGTACACCAATTCCTGATAAACACGCTCACCAGAGACTTGCCCTTTCCATAGCTGCCAGCGCCGGCATCCTGCGTGCGCATGTGGAGGCAAGGTGGACGGGGAGCGTTGAAGAATTCAACGCGCCTCTGAAAAATTCAGTGATCGGGCCGGGCACCGTTCGGCAGCGTATGGCCGAGGGCGGCGCTAAGCGTCCTGTTTTCAATTCCTCCTGCTGCCTCTGGCCACGCGCTCGATTTGGCGCGGCGATTGCATATCCAAGGGCAGAGCCGCAAAGGCTACTCGAACGGAGGGACGTAACATGGCATCCAAACCAATGAAGTCGGGAAAGAAACTCGGAGCGGGCAAAAAGCTTGAGAACAAGCAGACTCTGATTGTGCACCGCGCGCTGAAGACCTTCTAACGTTCGCGGTCCTTTGATCGGGCTCGGCCCCAAAGGGCGGTCCGAGGAGAAAGAAAATGGCAAACGCAACGAAGCCGGTGAAGGCCGGGAAGAAGCTCCAGAGCGGCAAGAAGCTCGAAAAGAAGCAGACACTTACGGTCGGCGGGCTGCGCGGATTGCGGTAAAGGTCGCCGATCTCTAGGTGTCGGAGGGGTCAAAATGGCACCAAGAAAGAACACCAAGCGTCTGGCGAAGGCCAAGAAACTTGAGCCCACAAAGACACTAACTTGGCGTGCAAGCGGCGATAAACCAGTTAAGTACTAGCCAAGACGGAAGCGACATCGGGCAATCGGCTCGCAAGCGGCTCGCAATCGGCTCGCAAGCGGCAAGAAACTGCAGAAGGCGCAATCGCTGACGGCCCGGAAATTCCGTTAGTCCACGGTCTCCTTTCGGTCGGGCGCTCCGCCCGGCCGAAGGATTGAAGTAGCACTACCCCCTAGGGCCGCCGTCCCAGGAACGGCGGCCCCTTCCTTTTTTCCCGGGCCGAAGCTCCTTGATCGGCCAGCCACTCCCTAAGTACTACTCGTACTGGGTCTTGAAACCCGCCGTTTACTGTGATATAATGTATCTGATCCTTGAAAATCAGAATAATAGTTTTGTGTGCGTAGGCTGCGCTACGGGTGTCTTCGAGCGCAAGTAAGGAGGAGCGATGATCGGGCTAACGGATGTCGCCAGACCGGAGATCCCGCCATTTCTCGGCTCTCTGAGCCCTGTGCCTCTATCGCAGGAGTTTCTAATATACAGTTCCGCGATTAGAAATCGCCCTAACTCGTTGAAAACAAAGGCCCGCCACCATGTCTAATATACGGTTGTGTAGTGCTCCCCTGGCGTACCGCGTTCCAGGACTTCCGCGGAGAGCGCGAACATGGGGTTGGGTTTCGTCCTGTACCTCCTTTGTCTCCTTTACCTCCTCTGCCTCCTTTGTTTTGATCGATACACAAGTGGAAACAGAAAACCGCGTAACCTATTGAAAACAAAGGATGGGCGCTCATTCTAATCGATACAAATCCGCACCCCGTTCCAGTCGTCTCGCGGATGCTGGACGATTCGCCCAGGACTCGATTAAAGTCATGGTTCGCGTCCCAATGGGAGAAGGGGGAAGAACAGTGCAAACCGCCACAGTGAGGTGGGCGGGCGGCGAGAAATTCCTCGCCACCATGCCTTCAGGCAAATCGATTCAGTTCGACGCAGGAAGCACGCATCACGACGGCCCGGGGCCGATGGAGGTACTGCTAGGCGCGCTGGGCGCCTGCACGTCGGTTGACGTCGCCATGATTCTGGAGAAGAAGCGGCAGAAGCTCGAGTCGCTCGAAGTGACCGTCTCCGGAGAACGCGCCCCCAAGCCGCCGGAGGTGTGGACGAAGATCGAAATCGTCTACCGGCTCGGCGGGAAGCTCGACGAAAAGGCGGTGCGCGACGCGATCGAGTTGAGCCAGACAAAATACTGCTCGGTGGCGGCCATGCTGGGCAAGACCGCCAGGATCACATATCGCCACGAAATTCTGCCGGGCAAGCCTTAGGAGTGATGCCGAGTTCTTCGCAGCGTTCTTGTTGTCACGCCCCGGTGGATTGCATACAATCGCCCGGCAATTCATAACAATCACGGAGAGAGAATGGGTAGACGCATCGCCGCAAAAATCACGGGAGTCGCCGGTTACGTTCCGCCGCGCGTGGTGACGAATTTCGATCTCGAAAAGGTCATGGAGACGTCCGATGAGTGGATTCGGACGCGCACCGGGATTCGCGAACGCCACCGCGTGGAACCGGGAGTCGCGGCGTCCCACCTTGGCACGGAAGCTGCGAAAAAGCTGCTGGCGGCGAAGAACGTAAGTCCCGAAGAAATCGGCATGATCGTCGTCGCGACGGTGACGCCTGACATGCTGTTTCCCGCGACCGCGTGCCTCATTCAAGATCGCCTCGGGGCGAAAAAGGCTTGGGGCTTCGACCTGTCGGCCGCCTGTTCGGGATTCGCCTATGCGCTGACGGTGGGAGCGCAATTCGTCGGGTCGGGAGCGCACGAGAAGGTGCTGGTGATCGGGAGCGACATCATGACGTCGATTCTCGATCCGAAGGACCGCGCCACGTACGTCCTGTTCGGGGACGGCGCTGGCGCAGTCCTGCTCGAGCCGGCGTCGTCGGACTCCGAAGGAATCATCGATTTCGCTCACGACGTGGACGGCTCGGGCGGCTGCAATCTCTTCATGCCCGGAGGCGGCTCTCTGCATCCGCCGTCGCACGAGACGGTAGAGAAGCGGATGCACTACGTTCATCAGGAAGGACAGCAGGTGTTCAAGTATGCGGTGCGGCGGATGAGCGAACTCGCCTGCCAATTGCTCGAACGCAATGGATTGTCGAGCCGGGACCTGGCTCTCGTGGTGCCGCACCAGGCGAATCTGCGAATCATTCGCGCTATGCAGGACCGGCTCGGAGTCGACGATTCGAAGGTGCTCGTAAACATCGACCGGTTCGGCAACACGACGGCTGCCACGATTCCGCTGGGGCTTGTCGATGCCGTCGAACAGAAGCGCGTGCGCAAGGGCGACTTGGTGCTTCTGATTGCGGTGGGCGCGGGCTACACGACAGGCGCCGTCCTGATGCGATGGGCGTACTAAGCCGCGATTCCGGTGCCGCTCAATTCACCGTCAGCGTGAATTTGAAGGCGTGACTCGCTGAACTGGATTGGCCCGTGAGAGCGACGGTGTAAGTCCCCTTCGGGGTGCTGGGCGATCCGGTGCAGCCTGCCATCGCCACGAGCGAGAGCAGCGCAAACCCGCAGACGGCTCGCCGCACGCCGCGTCCCGTGATTCTCCACATCCCGACCAGAGCCAGCGCAAGCGTCGCGAAAATCCAAATCTTTGCAGGCGGATAAGGCCGCGTCGGCGAAGAAACCGGTGCTGCGGCAATGACGCCGGCGCTCGTCGTGAATGTCACCGTAGCCGAAGCCGTTCCATTCGCGGCCGGCGTCAGCGGATTCTGCGAGAAGGAACAAGAAGCGTCGCCCGGCAACGAGCCGCAACTGAGCGTGACTGGCGACGTGAAACCGGAGACGGATGTAACGGTGACCGTCGCGGCGACGCTTCCGTGCGTGCCCACGCTTGCCGATGTGGGTGACGCAGAAATCGTGAAGTCCGGCCCCGCCGCAACGCCGGTGCCGGAAAGGGCTACGGTCTGCGGGCTGCTCGCGTCGCTGTCGGCGATGCTCAGTGTCGCTGATTCAGCGCCGGCGGCCGTCGGCGAGAACGTGACGCTGATAGTGCAGTTCGAGCTGGCCGCGAGCGACGTGCCGCACTTGCTGCCGGCGACGAAATCGGCTGCGTTTGTTCCTGTCACGGACACCGAAATGCCGGTGAGCGACGTTGTCGTGCCGTTCGTCAGCGTGACGGTTTGCGCCGAGGATGTGGAATTGATGTTCACACTCCCGAAGGCGATCGAGGCTGGAGCGACGGTGACGGAACCTGCAGGCGCCGTGCCGGTTCCCGAGAGCGAAGCAGTTTGGGGAGTGCTGGCGTCGGTGTCCGCGACGCTCAGAGTAGCGGACTCACTCGAAGTCAGGCTCGGCGTGAAGATCATGGTGATCGTGCACGCTGTGCCCTTCGCGAGCGTGTTCGGTGAGGATGGGCAGGTGTTTCCCTGAATCGTGAAGTCTGCCGCGTTTGTGCCCGTCACTGAAGCAACGATATTGCCGAGCGCGTTCTGCGAGTTGTTGCTGAGCGTGAACACCTGGGCCGTACTCGACGTTTTCACGGTCAGCGTGCCGAAGTTCGCGGAGGATGGCGTCAGCGCGACGCCCGCCGGAGGAGTGGTCCCGGTTCCCGAGAGCGCAACGGTTTGAGGGCTGCTGGCATCCGTGTCGGCGATGTTCAGCGTGGCCGATTCAGCCGAGGTGGTTGACGGATCGAACGTGACCGTGATGGTGCAACTCGAACCGGCCGCCAGGCTGGCCGGAGTCGGGCAGTTGTTGACCTGGCCGAAGTCGGATGAGTTCGTTCCGATGATCGAGATGACGATGCTTCCGAGCGACGTCGACGTATTGTTGACGAGTGTCACCGTTTGCGGAGAACTGGTCGTCCCCTCAGGCTGGTTTCCGAAGGCCAACGAAGATGGGTTGACGAAGACGCCCTGCGCTGCGCCGGGAGACAGCTCCGCGACGAAGGCATCGCTAAAGCCCTGAAGGCTCGTCTGATAAGCGCCCACAGTGGTCGGAAACTTCGTCGTGGTCGTCGAGCCGGTGATGAACACATTCGGAGGTAAGGCGCTGTCAAGTGCCAAGCCGGCGCCGGCAGCTTGGTTAGAGCCGAAGTAAGTCGAGAACGGCACTTTAGTGCCATCCGCTGTCAAAACGGTCATGAAGCCGTTCTGCAGACCTGAATCGCCGATCGCTTGGGGTGCACCAGGAGTCACAGGGAAATTGCCGGACCATGTTTCGCCGGTGAGATAAGCGTTCCCGGTCGAGTCGAGGGCGATGCCGTGCGGCTGATCACCGCTGACATTGCCACCGAGGTACGTCGCAAAGACCAGGGAGGAGCTTCCCGATTGGCTCGTGTCGAACCGAGCCACGAAGCCCGTGCCGATGCCCGGCGTGCCGGGATAAGTGGTTTCGAAGGCCCCAGTTGTCACAGGGAAATTCGTCGAGTAGGTATGTCCGCCGATGTAGGCGTTGAAACTGGAATCGACGGCAATGCAGTTTCCCTGATCAAATCCGGCGGCGCCCCCGCCGAGGAAACTTGAGTAAACGAGCACGGAATTCACCGTGTCGATGCGCGCGACGAAAGCGTCGGATGAACTCCCAAGGAGAAACTGTTGAAAGGCGGTGCTGGTCGTCGGGAAGTTGCTCGATTCTGCATAGCCCGTTATGTAGGCGTTGGCGTTCGCGTCTACTGCAACCGCGGTCGCGCTGTCGTTGGTGGCTCCGCCCAAGTAAGTTGAGTAAACGAGGCCCGCCAAACCGGGCTGCGCCGGATTGATTCGTGACAAGAAGGCGTTGAAGCTGGCTCCCGAGAAACTGGCGCTATTGTTGGTCGCTTGCAGCGCGTTGAAGGTGACGGGGAAGTCGGTCGAGTTGGTGCCGCCGACGATGTAGACATTGCCGTTCGCGTCGACGGTGATTCCGTTTGGGAGGTCTTCGGTTCCATTTCCGCCAAGATAGGTGCCGTAGAGAAGGTTGGCGCCGCCGGGATCGAGTTCAGCGAAAAAGCCCGTCGTCCCGCCGTTTCCAGTTGGGACCGTAGATTGAATCGGTGAAAGGCTTACAGGAAAGTCGGAAGACGTAGTACTTCCCGTAATGTAGGCGTCACCGCTGGCATCGATAGCGATGCCCGTGGCTGAATCGCTGTTCGAGCCGCCAAGATAGGTGGAATAGACCAATGCCGTGCCCGTCGGGTTGAGTTTCGTGACGAAGGCGTTGGTGTTCAGAGCTCCGCTGCTCTTGTTTTGACTTTGGAAGGCGCCTGAAGTTACGGGAAAGTTCGATGCGCCGGTACTGCCAGTAATGTAGGTATTCCCGTTCCCATCGACAGCAATTCCGGCGGCAGTATTGTCTGCGGAACCCCCTCTAGTTCCTGTGGCACCACCGAGATACGTGGAGTAGACAATCACCGGATCGACGACCAGAGGTTTCGTGGAATCGTAGCTGGCGAGCTGGATGCCGACGAGTCGTGGATTGCGGAGGACGTAGTTCGCGGCAATCTCACGGCGTGTTCCGTCAATTTCCTGGTAGACATCAGGGCGGTGCATGACCAGATCGCCCGCCGCGGTTGCTATCGCCAGATCTCCGTGCTCAGTCAGCGTCAGCTTCCGGCCGCCCTTGACCTGCAGCGCAAGCCGCCCGGGATTTGCTCCGGGAGCGATGATGTAATCGGTTTCGAGTCGATTCTGATTGCCGTAATAAACCGCGTCGATGCCGGGATAAACATCGTGATATCGGACGCGACCGTAGAGCGCGACATGTCTCTGCCACCGTGAGGGATTATTGCCGATCAGGTAGTTGCTATGCCCGGGCTGAAGCTCCAGGCCCTCGACCTGCGCCGGAGAATTCGATCCGCTGAGGGCCACGCGCACAAGCTGGGGATTGCCGCTCGTTCGCTTGTTCTTCGAAGTCTGCGGCGTCGCCGATGCACTCAGTTCGAGGACAGCTTGCCGGTCCGTCAGGAAGAGCGTGTATCCGTTTGCGCGGGCCAGAAATCGAACACTCGGGTCCGCTTGGCCAAGATTCTTCTCGAAGACGAGCGGCAGCTTCCCGTAGTTGGCGAGAACCGCACTCTTGGCGATCGGGCGGGACGGTTCTTGCGCAGTTGATCCCGGGCGTTTGTGCCGCGTCGCCACAAAAGAAGCAAGACCAGTGAGGAGGACTAGCGCGCAGATTGCGAACACCGCGCGCGAGTTGGAATTTCCTTGCGACCGTCCATGCTTCATGGGTGATTCCTCCTGCCGGCCCGACCCTTCGTTGGCGTTCGTGCGTCGCGGCAATACCCTACAGTGCGCCGTCCTTCCTGCACCAATGGGGAACAGGAGGCCTTCGATCAGAATCGTGAGAACTGCCCCTGTACGACCCAATCAACCCCAGTGTTTGGGGGCTCTTACCCCACGGATTGCCTGTTCAATTTATTCCACAGAAGCAGCGGGGCAGGGGTCGGAAATGGTGAGAGTTATAGCGTATGAGGCAACTGCGCCGGGGCGCAGCGCACAAAAAGCGAAGGATCGAACTGCGCAGCGTTCGGGTCAGGGTTCCCGTGGCCACCAGATAAGCACGAGGATGATCCCAGCGGCGTAAAACGGAAGTGCATACGCAAGCGGGCTAGGAACCGCGGCGTTCCCGCTAGGGTGTTCGGCGTTTGAGGCATGGCGTGGTTAGGCCACACGCATTGTGGCGGCTGAGGGGGTGCTGGTGCAAGCGCAGGGTCTCCGCAAGCGGAGGAGGCCAGCTAGAAGGCGCGGACAGAAGCCAGAAGGGCTTGATTGCGCTCGAGGCGGTGCGAGAGGGTCACGGCTGCGTAGCGCGTGCACAGAGCCATTTCGCGAGATGTCCAGTCCAGGTTCATCGACGGCGCTGTGGCTTCGCAGCACGCCTGCGCGGCGCGAAGGAGTTGATGGTAGAGCCGAACAGCCACAAGCTTGGGGGCGGAGCCAGTTGCGACGTCAGGACAGAGTTTGTTGTAGGCCGCCAACCTCGTAAATCCCTGTGAAATGAGCGACTTAGACGAAGACGCGGCAATCGCCTCCCATTCCTCGGCCAGTGGTTCGGACGCAACCCGAAGAAGGCCGGCGCGCCAAGAGAGGGCGGCGAACTGAATCACCGCCGCCATCGACATTACGAAAATGAAGGCTGCAATTAGCATCGTCCTGACCTGGCCATAGTGTGCCGTTTAGAACCGGAGCGGACAATAGAACGACCGTACCAAAGCCGCCAGCCGGTTCGGCAGGCCATCTCCCTTGTTCTTTTGGGCCGGAATGGGATACAAGAAGCGATTCTGGTTTGGGCGAAGGAGGGCCCGGATGAAACCATCCAGGTGGGTTGTTCCTGCGGCGATTCTGGCTATCGCGGCTATTTGTGTCTCCTCGGGCTTCCTCAATGGAAGCGCGTCAGGCTCACCCAGAAAGGCCTCGGCCAGCTCGCGCGAGCGGGGGGCGGATTCGGCAAAGGAAGAATCACAGATTCGCGAAGTGATCACAGCGCAGGAAGCGGCGTGGAATCGCGGCGACATCGATTCCTTCATGGCTTACTACTGGAGGTCCGACGAGACTCTGTTCGTGGGAGCGAGTGGAGTCGTTCGCGGCTGGCGGGCGGTCCTCGACCGATACCGTCGATCCTACCCGGACCGGAAGGCGATGGGGCAGCTGACATTCTCGAATGTCGAAGTGCATTTGTGGTGCGCCGATGCAGGCTTCGTCGTTGGCCAGTTCCAGCTTGAGCGAGAGCACGATCGCCCAGCGGGGGTCTTTACCCTGGACTTCCGTAGATTCGCCGACGGCTGGCGGATCGTGGCAGATCACACGACCGCCTTTCCGGCGGCGCGGCCGGCGGAGTCACGATAAGCGCTGAGGATCTTTGAGGCTTGGGTTGGCCAGAGCAGAGATCCAGCGTGAAACCGGTTGAAGCGCACTTTTTCGGCGATAATGGTTGGCGGCTAGTTGCGGATTGACTGGAAAGGACGTCAAGAATGCGAGCTGTCATCACGGGCGGAGCCGGGTTTCTCGGCTCGCATTTGTGTGAGTTCTTCCTCGACAAGGGTTGGGACGTTCTCTGTATCGACAGTCTCGTGACCGGTTCTGATTCAAACGTTGCACACCTGATCCCGAGGGCGGGCTTTCGCATTGTTCGACAGGATGTCTCGAAGTACATCGACGTGCCTGGGCCCGTCGAG
>DATIZQ010000058.1:0-2834 GCA_035517015.1 Candidatus Acidiferrum sp.
ACCGGCCAGCTCGACTCGTTCGGCATCTACGAGGACGAAATGGCGAAGGTCGACGGCAAGTGGTATTTCACCAAACGAAAGATCTACAACGAGCAGGTGAAGGACTGGATCTACACGGGCGGCAACCCGGCGTGGTAGCGACCGCGCCGCAGATTCCTAGGGGCGTCCGCTGGAGAGCTCGTTCTCTGCACGTGTGAACGCGTGCCGGCGCGTGATGAGGAACCACAACATCACGAGAACGAGCGGAAGCGAAGCCACAACGGTGCCCCACACCGGAAATCGGAACAGCGGAACGCCGGTCGCAGTGTGCCCGTTGTTGACTGCAAGGTTGGGCATGTTCGCGGTCATAGTGCCCATCATGTTGTCCATGATTTGCTGATAGCGCGCGCGAGCCGTTGGAATCGCGACGAGCATCGTGACGTTGAGAAGGGTGAGGCATTGCAGCGCGATCGTCGCAAAAAGGCCCGCACGCTTCAGCTTCAGTAGACCAATCGCGGCAACGGCCTGCGCGATCATCCAGACGACGAGAATCGTATACGCGGATCGGCCAAAGAGAAAGCGGCCGAGGAAGTACATCGGGAATTCCATGCCCGACATGAACCGATGGCTCAGAGGCAGCCAGATCGCGGCTAATGCGGAAGTCACCAGCAGAAACCATCCAATGATGCTGATGCTAAGCGGTCTCTCGCGGCGGATTGGTCCCGCAAGCTCGGTAGCCGGCATATCGGGCACAGTAATCGGCGCTTCCCATGAAAACGGCTTCGCCGAGGTGTTCACAACCGGCCGTTGCACTTGAAACTGCTCCCGCACGCTCTTCCGATTGAAAAAGTAGAGCCAGAAACCGCCCAGCAACGCGAATGCACCGTAAAAGGCCACCATCCCGACACGCATGATGATCATGAAATCGCCGGGAAGGTTCGCCGCGCTCGTATTGGGCAGCGGGATGAAAGCCATCAACAGCCCAGCTGGGACACAACAAAAAACAAGAATCGCGGCAAACACGATCACGGAAATTCTGGCCCACTGCTTCAGTTTCAGTAGGCCGACGCCCGACGCGAGGCCCCACGCCCCGAAACCAAAAATAAATAGCGCTTCGACGGCCACAATCGCGCCCAAGTTTACCGGCGCAGGGCGTGTCATCGGGAGCCGCGACGAAACGAGAGCGCCGAGCACCGCGAACGCAGCCATGAGAAGCGTGAACGCACTGCCGATGAATGTCAGGACAGCCGAGGCCGTAACGCCAGCCGAGCGCTGCATGGGCGATCCTCTCCGGACAGCGACCGCCTAATTATCACTTCGCACCTTGCTCGCGCAAGGAATTCCGCCACACAGGGCCATGGCGAGAGAGACGACTCGGGCGCAGGAGCGAGAAATTCGCGCGGAGGCGTATTGGCGGGATAACCACGCTCGGCGTTCAGCGAAAAACCGACTGCATGCTGCGGGTGAATCAGCGCAACGGAAGGTGCTCCGCACCGTTTTTCGTTCGCAGGGCTCCCTTCGACTCCGCTCAGGGCAAGAAAGCCCTGCGCTTCCACCGAAGCAGACACAGGCGCAGCTTGCGCTGCACACGGAGCACGAAAACTCTTCGCTTTCACCGTAGCGCCGGCGTCCCCGCCGGCGAACTTGACCTTCGGATTCGCCGCAGAAAAACGCCGCCGAGACGGCGGCGCTACGAATACAGCGGTGGCAAGCCTGCCTCCGGCAGTCAGGCCGCCGCACTCCACAAGGGGCGGAGGAAGCTGCGCGGTGAATGGGCGGCTTCACGCCAAGAACCATTGCCGGGCAGTGCGGCCACTCCGCTGAGGATGACGCTAGACGAACGCCCGAGGCGAATGAGCGGGCAACGAGACAAGAGCTCATGTGCGGCGAGGCTCGCCTCGCGGCGGAAAAGCGGCGGCCCTTCGGCTGCGCTCAGGACAAGCCGCACTCCACAGGGGGCGGACGAAGCTGCGAGGCCGACGCGCGGAATAACGCCAAGAAACGTCGCCGCGTACAGCATGCTGTGCCCCTACGAAGAACTGCGCTGAGGGCGTGAACCGAAAAAGTTTGTGATATTATCTGCGCGCTTCGGAAGCAGGAAGACCGGCGACTCAGCCTACCCAAGCCCCTCTCGGTTGAAGCGATCACGCGCATCCTCAGCCTGCGACGCCGGAACGAGTAGAGATTGCCAACCAACAATCAGCCGTACATCGGATTCGAAGGGCCGATCGGCGCCGGGAAGACGACGCTCGCGCAGTTGCTCGCTCTGCATTTGAACGCGACGCTGATTCTGGAAGATGTCGACGGCAACGCGTTCCTTCCCGATTTTTACAGGGACAAAGACCGATGGGCGCTGGGCACGCAACTGGCGTTCTTGATTTCGCGCTACGAGCAGCTGAGGACGATTCCACCGTCGCGAAACAGGCCTGTGGTGGCGGACTACACGCAAGCGAAGGATCCCATTTTCGCGCGGGCGCTGCTGCACGACCGCGAGGTCGAGCTCTATGAGAGGGTCAGCGCCGGACTCGACGCGAGCATCTTTCGGCCCGACCTGACGGTGTACGTCGATGCGCGAAACGATGTGCTGCTGGACCGCATTCGACGGCGCAACCGGCCCTACGAGGCGTCAATTGATGTTGAATATCTGGACGCGCTGCGTGCGGCGTACGCCCACCATCGCAACTCGACGGGAGAAGTGCGTGTCCTGAGCTTCGATACTTCCACGCTGGATCTCGGCTCCGAATCGCAGCTCAGCGCGATGTACAAGAAAATTATGGATGCCGCCGCGCCGCGCTAGCCGCTGCGGCACCTATGAATTCTTCACACGTCTCCAGCTTTCGATTTCGCTCAGGAAC
>DATIZQ010000059.1:0-25035 GCA_035517015.1 Candidatus Acidiferrum sp.
ATGGCGGAGAGGGTGGGATTCGAACCCACGGTTGAGTTTCCCCAACACACGCTTTCCAAGCGTGCTCCTTAAACCGCTCGGACACCTCTCCGCATGTGGAAACTTTAGAAGCCTAACAAATTGGCACCGTAGCGGCAAACCGGCTCGCCAAAGCGCGCTTCCAAAGCAACCTGCTTACTTCGCCGAGCAGGAAAACACGGGCTTACCAAGCACGCCGAGACGCGGCCGGATTCCGAGACCGGGCTGCTTCGAGGCACGCATCCGGCCGTGACTGCGTTGCGGCGCGCCTTCCGCAATGCTGACAGTGACGTAACTGTTGAAATCCGTGGAGGAGAAGAGGAATTGAGGAGGAGTGCTGTGGGCCAGCGCCGCGATCGCCGCAGTCACGATGTCGCCTCCCCAGGTGTCTTCAATCGTCAGCGCGATACCCAACGAAGCACAGAGGTCTCGAATCTGACGCGCCTTCGTGAGGCCTCCCACCTTCGAGATCTTGAGGTTGACGACGTCCATCGCGAGGTCCGCGTGGCCACGAATGACCATTGCGACGCTGTCGATTACCTCATCCAGGATGAATGGACGATTCGTGTGGCGGCGAACGGCGAGGCATTCTTCGTAATTGAAACAGGGCTGCTCGATATATACATCCACGTCGCACACCGCGTCGGCAACGCGCAATGCTTCGTGCTGTGTCCAGCCAGTGTTCGCGTCGGCAACCAGGACATCACCCGCCTCAAGTGTCGCAGCAACGCTCTTGATTCGTGCGATGTCAGTCGCTTGGTGACTGCCGACTTTCAGCTGAAACTTCGTGTAACCTTCGCCGCGATATTTCGAAACCATAGCGGCCATGTCATCCGGCGTCGCCTGCGAAATCGCGCGATACAGGGCGTAGTCCTCGCCGAAGCATCCACCGAGCAGGGCCACAACGGGCAGTCCGCTCGCCTGACCGAGAATGTCCCAACACGCCATGTCGAGCGGCGACTTGGCGTACGGATGTCCGCGCAACGCCTGATCCATTCGCTGATTGACCAAGCCGAGATGTGTTGGATCGAGCCCAAGCAGGTGGGGCGCAAGTTCGGCAATTCCTGCTCGGGCCCCCGCTGCGTAGGCCGGTAGGTATGCCGGGCCCAGGGGACATACCTCACCCCAGCCGGTTATGCCCGCATCCGTTTCGACGGCGACGACAGTCGAGTCAAAGATGCTGACCGAATTGCCGCCCGACCATCGGTAGGTGGTCTCGTGCAGAGGCAAATCGACTTGGTAGACGTGGATTTGTTCTATGCGCATGAGAAAGCGATTTTAGAAGACGAAGAAACGCACGCAAGAAAGCGCCGGCATTGTATATAGTATCCGGTCGGCATCGGCAACCGCTATCTTCGTGCCGAATCAGCCCTCGATGCCAGTTTCACGGAGCCCAGGCTACCTATGAATCGAGATCTCAGTCGCAGGGAAGCCTTGAAGACCATAAGCGCTGGATGCGCGGCGCTGCTATTGCCGGGCGAACTGGTGGCCGTGGAGCCGGGCCTCCGTGTGGCGGGCGAGGATGTGGAGGCGGTTGTCGCGGCCGTTAGCGCGCACACGTTGAGGCTTACGATCTCGCCGGTAAAGAATGGCCGCGTGGCCGAAGTGCCAACGAACGGATCGCTCGTGAGTTTAGCCTCTCGCGCGGCGGCAGCGACTGTCCGCAACCCCTTGGGCGAGAAAACCGTGAAGGCTGGCGCGCTGAGCATAAAGATCTCCCGCAGCCCGCTGACATTTGCAATCCAATCGCAGACCGGCGAGACGATCCAGCAAATCAGGATCGACGAAGCAACGGGAGCCGTGGCATTCACAACCGGAGATTCGCCGCTCCTGGGCCTGGGCGAGGGCGGGCGTCAGTTCGACCGTCGCGGCTCGACCGACGCTATGCGGAGCGGACAGGGCGGCTACAAACTCGCGACGCACGGAGGCCGCGTGCCCATCCCGTGGCTGATCGGAACCTCGGGCTGGGCGATGTACTTTCACCAGCCGTTCGGCACGTTCGATTTCACGGGGTCCGAAAGCAAGTTCCAACCCGCAAGCCCGGAATCCGCCTTGCCTCTCGACGTCTTTGTCGTGGCCTCGAAAGACCCGGCAACAATCATGGCCGAATACGCGCGTCTGACCGGTCACGCAGAGATGCCCGGCCTCTGGACTTTTGGCTATCAGCAATCACACCGCACACTCGGCACTCCCGAGGAGATTCTTGCCGAGGCAAAAACATTCCGCGAGAAGAGGCTTCCGTGTGATGCGCTGATTTATCTCGGCACGGGATTTTGCCCGAACGGCTGGAACACCGAGAACGGTTCCTTCGTGTGGAACTCGCGGGCGTTTCCGAACCCGAAACAGATGCTCGAAGAATTGCACAAAAAGCACTTCCGTGGTGTGTTTCACGTTGTGATTCTCTCGAACAAGCTCCGCGGGACCGTGTACGATCCTTGCGAGGCCGCAAGTTTCGATGAAGAGCGCGCCTCATGTTATTGGGACATGCATCGCAAGGACTTTGGCATGGGCATCGATGGATGGTGGCCCGATGAGGGCGATCCTCTCGACATCGCATCGCGGCTAGTCCGCAACCGCATGTATTGGGAGGGGCCGCAGATTGACCGTCCGAACGAGCGCCCGTATGCGTTGCACCGAAATGGATATGCTGGAATGCAACGGTATGCTTCCTTCTTGTGGTCGGGCGACGTTTATTCGACCTGGGAGACACTTAAAACGCATATTCCGATCGCAATCAACACGGGCCTCAGTGGAGTTCCCTACTGGGGCACGGACATCGGCGGTTTCGTTCCGACGAAGGAGTTCACTGCGGAGCTTTACCTGCGATGGTTTCAGTTTGGCGCGTTTTGCACGCTGTTTCGGTGCCACGGACGGACCTGGAAGCTTCGGTTGCCGTGGGGCTGGAACACGGGCGACCCGGGTCCGATCGAAATCCGGAATTACGACGGAGCATCCGTGCCGGACGCAAGCCAGCTTCACAACGCGCAAGTCGAGCCGATCTGCCGTAAATACCTCGAACTCCGGTATCGAATGCTGCCATACCTGTACAGCGCGGTGCGAGAAGGTGCAACCACTGGAATGCCGATCATGAGGGGGCTCTGGCTCCATTATCCAGACGATCCGGTGGCCGTTGCGCGAGGGGACGAATATCTTTGGGGGCGCGACGTCCTCGTTGCCCCAGTCGTGGAAATGGGCGCAACCTCACGACGGGTCTATCTGCCTCGGGGTGGCTGGTACGATTTCTGGACAGGCGAGCGCGTGGAGGGTGAGCGCGAAATCACGCGAGACGTCGATCTTGCGACCCTGCCGCTTTACGTGCGCGCAGGAGCAATCCTGCCGCTCGGGCCGGTCAAGCAGTACGTGACGGAGAAAGTCGGCGAGCCCCTCGCGTTGACCGTTTATCCCGGCGCCGACGGCGCCTTTCACCTTTATGAGGACGACGGCGCGTCGTTCAACTACCGCAAAGGCGAATGGATGGGGATTGACATGGCGTGGAACGATGCAAGACGCGTCCTCTCCCTAAAACTGGCAAGCGGTTCAAGAATGTTGCCGCCGTTGCGGCGGGCGATAAGCTTGACCTTGGCAAACTCGTCGCGGACCATTGAGTTCGCAGGCCACCCTGTGGAAGTCCAATTCTAGGACTGTCCGGGGGAGTTCGAGGAAGATACGGAAGCGGGGCTTGCCGACCAATCTTGTATATAGTATACGATTCCTGCAAGCCTCAGCTTTTCAGGAGGTTTACATGTGCGTCCTTGTTCCGCCTTGCCCTCCCCGCCGCCATGCCGGAACCAGCGGTGCGGGGATCCTCCGGCTCTCTATGACTTTTGCGGCTATCCTACTCTCCTCGGCAGTGTCTTCCGGCCAGGCCCTCGAAACCAAGGTCGATCCACGCGTCCTGCAGGGTCTTCACTGGCGCTCCATTGGGCCTGCCGTGTTTGGAGGCCGTGTGACGGACGTGAGCGGCATCCCGGGTAACCCGGACATCCTCTACGTCGCTCACTCTTCCGCCGGGCTATTCAAGTCCACCAACGGCGGCATCACCTTCGAATCGGTATTCAACGACGGCAATACTCTTTCGATTGGCGCCGTCGCCATCTCGCCCGACAACGCGGACGTCGTTTACGTGGGCACCGGCGAGGGGACGGCGCGCAACAGCGCCTCCTTTGGTGACGGAATCTACAAGACCATGGACGGGGGAAGGACCTGGAAGCGCCTCGGGCTCTTCAACTCGGAACGGTTCTCGAGAATCGTGGTGGATCCGCAGCATCCCGAGACCGTCTTTGCCGCGGCGATGGGCCACGAATTCGGGCCGAGCTCGGAGCGTGGACTCTATCGCTCGACGGATCGCGGAACCACCTGGAAGCAGGTCCTCTACATCAACGAAACAACCGGCGCCGGCGATGTCACGCTCGATCCCACGAATCCGAACATCATCTATGCGGGGATGTACGACTATCTACGCAAGCCGTGGTACTTCCGAAGTGGTGGCCCCGGGAGCGGAATGTATCGCTCGACCGACGGAGGCGACACCTGGACGAAGCTGACTGATCCCGCGCTGCATAACGGCCTGCCCAGCTCCAGTCCTATCGGGCGCATCGACATTCGTGTGAGCCGAAGCAATCCGAAGGTCGTGTACGCGATGATCGAGTCACGCGAGGGTTTGCTTTGGCGCTCCGACGATCGCGGCGAGCACTGGCGGATGGTGAGTAGCGATACTCGTATCGATCCGCGGCCGTTCTATTTCTCGAACCTTCGCGTCGATCCGAATGACGAAAATCGGATCTACGTGCTCGCGAGCGACCCGTGGATATCGGAAGACGGCGGCAAGACGTTTCACAACGTGGATTACTGGGAGGTGTTCGGCGATTGCCACGCGATGTGGATCGATCCCCTCAATCCGGCGAGACTGCTACTTGGCAGCGACGGCGGGTTCTTCGTTTCGAACGATCGCGGGCACAACTGGGATTTCGTGAACAACATGCCGATGGCGCAGGCATATCACGTCAGCGTGGACATGGAGGATCCCTACAATGTGCTCGGCGGCTTCCAGGATCACGAAATGTGGCGCGGACCTAACGAACGCTGGGACGTGACGGGAGTCCGGGGAGCCGACTGGCGCCGGCTGCGCGCGCACGCCGACGGAATGTATATCGTGGCGGATCCGCGCGACCCAAACATCGTCTACTACGACGGACAGGGCGACATCACGCGCTTTGACATGCGGACCCACGAGGAACGATACATCCAGCCGTATCCCGTTGCCTCAGCCGGCGTGGGCGCAGGCATGATGAAATACCGCTTCAACTGGAATCCGCCGATCCTGATGTCGCAGTTCAATCCGGACGTGCTCTATCACGCAGCGAATGTCGTGTTCAAGACCGCGGACGGCGGCTACTCGTGGAAAGTAATTAGCCCTGATTTGACGACGAACAATCCGGAAGAGCTCAAGCTGAGCGGCGGGCCCGTGAGCCCGGACAATTCCACCGCCGAGTTTCATTGCACGATCACGGCCCTGGCGGAAAGTGCGCTCGATGCAAACACTTTGTGGGCTGGTACCGACGACGGCAACGTGCAGGTAACGCACGACGGCGGTCAAACGTGGACGAACGTGGCCGGCAACCTCAAGGGCCTGACGCAAGAAGCTTGGGTAACGTCCATTCACACTTCCTACCGCGACGCCGGGACGGCGTATGCGTCGTTTGATAGGCACATGCTCGATGATTTCGCCCCCTACGTCTACGTGACCCACGATTCAGGGAAAACGTGGACAAAGATGGTCAACGGTCTGCGCGGCTACGTTCATGTGGTCGCCGAAGACCCCAGGCAGCCGGACCTGCTGTATGCGGGAACCGAACTGGGGTTCTTCGTTTCGTTCGATGCGGGGCAAAACTGGACGGACTTCCGGCTGGGGCTGCCGCCTCTTCCCGTGTACGATCTGGCGGTCCATCCGCGTGATAACGACCTGATCATCGCGACTCACGCGCGCGGCTTCTATATTCTCGACGACGCGACCCCGCTTCAAAGACTCACGGAAGCAATGAAGAGAAACGTCGATCTGTTCCCCCCCTCGCGCGGGACGCGCTACAACCGATGGAGCGACACGAGCACGCTTGGCTCGCGCGTCTGGGTCGCCGAGAACAAGCCCTATGGGTCGATCATCTCGTACTACCTTTCGGAGTCGATCCCGACCGGGAAGGTCAAGATCAGCATCCTTGATTCAAACGGAAAGGCGATTCGCGTGTTCGAAGGGCCGGGCGCACGCGGCTTGAACCGCACGGCCTGGGACCTGCGGGAAAACACTTCCCTTGAAAGCACGCCGGACTCAGAGCAGATGTGGCGAGGACTTCAGGGAGTTCGCGTCCTTCCTGGCACCTACACGGCTCGGCTCGAAGCGTTCGGAGAGACTCAGGAGCAAAAGTTCGAGGTGCGGATGGATCCGAACGTGAAAACAAGCGCCGAGGACATGGCGGAATACTACAAGGCAATGCAGCGGCTCGAAAAAATGCAGGTTTCCATCGCGCGGTCGCTCGAGCGCATCCGCCGCATCGACGCACAGGTCTATGAGATGGAGAAGACCTGGAGCGACGCGGACGCCATACAGATGGGCAAGAACGTTCAGCAGGAGCTGGCGACCGTGCGCGACGATCTGCGGCCTCCGCGCTACTTCCCCGAGCACTTGAATCTGGCGAGCCGCGTCAACCAACTGGCGGAAGAGGTCGGCAACTATTCGGGCCGTCCAACGGTAGCGCAGGAAGAGTACATCGGCGTGTTCGAGGGGCAGGTCCGCGGAGTCGTGGCCCGGCTGAATGAGGTGATCTCCGGGGATCTGAAGGAGCTCAACGCTCGCCTTGCGGCAGCGCACGTTCCGAACGTCTCGCCAGAACTCGAATTAGCGGACAGCAACTGAAGACCGCAGGAGGAGGACTCATGCGTTTTTGCGGTAAGGCCATTGCGTGCATCTCTCTGTGCTTTTTCCTTTCCTCGGCGCCCCTGAAGGCCCAGCAGGTTTCGTCGCGGTTGATGGATGACCTGAACTGGATGGAGTTCAAGCAGCTGGTGCCAGCGAAGATCAATACCGTGATTCTGACGGTCGGAACGCTCGAAGCGCACGGCTTCATCAACAACGGCGCGGACAACACGGTCCCGATTGCTTTGGCGAAGGCAATCGCACCCGACCTCAACGCGCTGATCGCGCCGCACATCCCCTACGGCATCACGGGTATTCTCGCTCCGTACCCCGGAAGCCTTCATATTCCGGAAGAACCGTTCAGGAACTATGTCCGCGCGGTGCTTCTCGGCCTCGTGAGCAATGGCTTCAAGAACATCATCATTCTCAACGGGCACGGGCCGCAGGTGGGAACGTTGCAGGAATTGGCGGAGCAGATTTCGCTTGAGCACAAGGTCAACACGCTTGTGATCAATTGGTGGATCCTAACGGCGGACGTCACCAAGGAGGTCTTCGGGGAGGATGGCGGCCACGCCACCAACAACGAGACGGCGATGGTGCAGGCCATCGACCCGAAGCTGGTTCACTGGGATCTCTACACGGGCAAGGACATGGCAACGGCGCTTCCGTCTCCTTCAGACGGTTGGTCAGCGACGCCGTTTCCATCCACGATTCTGCTCTACACCGAAGGGCAGGGATTGCCGAAGGACCGCAGCCAGGCCAAAGCCGAGGAGTATTACCAGAAAGTGGTCGCCCGCGTGAAGGCTGTCGCACAGGATACGCTGCACAAATGGGCCGCGGCCGGATTCAATTAGCTCGGACGAGCCAGAACTGGCTTGAAGCAATTGACGACGGCACTCCGGACGCTGAAACCTAGCTGATGGGCGGCCGCTTCGTGTGCCAATCCGTGTGGGCCTGATAAAGACGCGCCGCCGCAATCACGGCGTGATCGTTCGTTGCGCGGCCGAGGAATTGCACGCCGAACGGCAGATTGTCCTTGCTGAAACCGCAAGGCACGGTTATCGCCGGCAGGCCGCACAAGCTCGAAATTCCGTCAGGCGCCCGTTCCTCGATCGGATCCTCCGAATCGTCGTCCACTCCTTCGATCAGAGACGCCGCGCTCGACTCGCCGGCGGTGGCCAGGACATCGTAGTCGTCGAAGAGCCGGTCGATTCTTTCCTGTAAGAACGTGCGCACTCGCTGAACCTGGAGATAATCGCCCACCGAGAATTGAAGGCCTGCGTAGCCGTTGATTTTTCCGAGCGGATCCTCCAGCTGCATGCAGCGGCCCGATTCGATCAAGTCCTGAAACGCGGAAACGGCCTCCATTTGAATCGTCAGCTCGGCCACCTGCTCGTAGGGGCCGTCGGGTATCGCAACGTCGGAGACGCGCGCTCCGTTCTCTTCAAGCACCTTGAGCGCGCGATTCACCGCATCGTCGAGCCCCGGTTCGACCTTGTCCCAAACGTTGGTCAGGCGTCCGATTCGCAACGGCGTCTTCGGTTCCAGCTCCGCCGCGGGGTAGTCGAATTTCCCCGGCAATGAATTGATGTCCTTCGGGTCGTGCCCGCCGATCACCGAAAGGACGATGCCGCAGTCATCGGCTGTGCGCGCCATGGGGCACAGCTTGTCCATCGACCACGCGATCGCCATCGCGCCCCAGCGGCTCACACGGCCAAATGACGGGCGCATGGCCGCGATTCCGCACCACGCTCCCGGACAAATCGTTGACCCGCGTGTGTCAGACCCGAGTGCCCACGGCACAAGCGCCGCCGAAACCGCCGCGCCCGAACCACTCGAAGATCCGCATGTCCAGTACTTCATGTTCCACGGATTCCGCGAGGCTCCCTGAAGCGATGCGTGCGCGGAGGAGTATCCCAAGCCCCCCGCAAGCTCGATCATCGCGACTTTGCCGATCAGGACGGCCCCGGCGCTGTTCAACTTCTCCACCAGCGTCGCGTTGTAATTGAATTTTCGATTCGCGAAAATGCGTGCGCCCCAGGTGGTGGGGTAACCCTCGACGGCGACCAGGTCCTTCAATCCGTACGGGACCCCGTGCAGCGGACCGCGGTAGTGACCCACTGAAATCTCTTCCTCCGCCGCGTGCGCCTGCTTCAAGGCCAGCTCACGGGTGATCGTCGCATAGGCATTCAGCTTGGGGCCAAGGCCCTCGCTTCGCGCGAGAAAGCTCTCCGCAAGCTCCACCGGCGAGATCTTCCGATCGCGAATTTGGTCTCCCAGTTCACGCACTGAGAGGTATAGGACGCTTTCGTCGAGCACGGCTATTCGCCCCCTCCCTCTCTCATATTTGAGCCGGGCCCGTCGAAAGACACGCGCAGCACGCTGGCCGGCGGGTCGCCATTCTCCACCTTGAATGCAAGGACCGGGGCCAGAAGCCGCTCCTGCTGTGCGAGAATGCGGCGCAGCCGCTTCTTCTGGGCGTCGGAGAACCGGCTGCCGTACTTGCGGAGAATGTTGGCAAGCTTTGCCTCGACGCTGGCCACCTGCTGAGGCGTCAGACCCTTGAGCGGTTCCGGTCGCTCCTTCTGAGCGAAGGCAGGCGGGCCGGCGGCGGCCGCCAGCACGACCGGCGCGGAGAGCGAAGCCGCGACGAGGGCTGCGTCACGTCCAAATTGCCGACGGGAGACCTTACGCCCGGCAGTGGATTCTGTTTGCGCGTCGGGCGGGGCATGTGGCTCTGATTTAGAAGATTCAGGCACGGGGGGCATGCTGCCGGATATAATATGCAATCGTCAAGCGGAGATTTGCACTTCTCCCTATCTTCAACCGGATGAGATGCTTGCCGTTCCTCGGCCGTCTCGCCAGATGGGACTATTCCCCAATGATCGCTTCCGTTCGTCTCGGTCGAGCCACCCGTACTGGTCGTTCTGCGCACTGCGCCTTTCAAGTGCTCCTCTGCTTGCTTGCGGCCTCCCTTCTCGCGTCCCGCGCGGCCTCACAACAGCCGGTGGAGCAGAACGAATTCCTGCGCGCTACGTTTCTCAAGCATGAATTCTCAGCTCGCCACTTCGGGCCCGCGAGATGGCTTCAAAACGGCAAGAGCTACACGACCGTGGAGCCTTCCTCTGCTGCCCACGGCGCGCTCGACATCGTCCGCTACGACACGGGAACGGGAGAGCGGGAAGTCCTGATCTCCGCTTCGGACTTGGTTCCTCCAGGCGCGAAGGAGCCCCTTGAAATCCAGGATTACGACTGGTCGTCGGACATGAATCGCTTGCTCGTTTACACGAACTCGCGGCGAGTCTGGCGCCTGAACACTCGTGGCGACTACTGGGTGTTTGATCGCCCGACGAAGACGTTGCGCAAGCTCGGCGGAGATGCGGACGCCGCGACCCTTATGTTCGCGAAGTTCTCGCCCGACGGCTCGAAGGTGGCTTATGTCCACCAGAACAACATCTATGCCCAGGACGTGCAATCCGGCGCCATCACCCAACTGACGCACGACGGGTCCGATACGATCATCAACGGAACTTCGGACTGGGTATACGAGGAGGAGCTGGATATCCGCGACGCGTTTCGTTGGAGCCCTGACGGCAAGCGCATCGCCTACTGGCAGTTCAACACCAGCCCGGTCAAGAACTACGCGCTCATTTACGACGTGGGTGCGCCCTATGACGTGGTGACGCACATTCCCTATCCGGAGTTCGGCGTCTATCCGTTCGTCAAGAATATTCCCTACCCCGAGCCCGGGACACCGAACTCACTTGTCCGCATCGGCGTCGTGAGCTCCGCCGGCGGAGAGACGCGGTGGATGCAGGTCACCGGTGATCCGGAAAAGAGCTATATCGCTCGGATGGACTGGGCGGGAGACTCGGATTCACTCGTCATTCAGCATCTCAACCGGCGGCAGGATACGATCGATGTGATGCTGGCCGACGCGAACACGGGCGCAACGTCGGTTGTGCACACCGAGCACGATGAGGCTTGGGTGGATGTGGTCGACGATCTCGAGTGGCTGCACGGCGGCAAGGACTTTCTGTGGGTGAGTGAAAGCGACGGCTGGCGCCACGTTTACACGGTTTCGCGAGACGGGAAACAGGTGCGCCTGGCCACGCCCGGCTCCTTCGATGTCGTCGACGTCCTGCGCGTTGATCCCCAAGAACAGTGGATCTATTACATCGCGTCCCCGGACAGCGCCACGCAGCGTTTTCTGTATCGCAGCCGGCTCGACGGCAGATCTCCGCCCGACCGCGTGACTTCCGCGGACGAACCAGGCACGCACAGCTATGACATCTCGCCCGATTTTCACTGGGCCTTCCATACATATTCAACGATCGATGCGCCGCCCCAGACCGAGCTCGTTCGGTTTTCCGACCAGCATGTCGAACGCATCCTCGAAGACAACTCTGCGTTGCGCGCAAAGCTGAAGGACCTGATTGCCGCGCCGACCGAGTATTTCAGGTTGGATATCGGAGCAGGCAGTGTGTTGGACGCGTGGATGATGAAGCCGAAGGACTTCGACGCCGCAAAGAAGTATCCGGTCTTGGTTTACGTCTATGGCGAACCTGCGGGGCAGACGGTGGGCAACCACTGGGACGGCGAGCAGGGTCTATGGCACCGCTTCATTGCAAACCGGGGATATCTGGTCGTGACCTTCGATAACCACGGGACTCCCGCACCGCGGGGCCGCGACTGGCGGAAGATCGTGCACGGCGCGGTCGGCGTGCTCTCGTCGAAGGAACAAGCTGCGGCGCTTCAGAAGTTCGAGCAGACGTATCCGTTCGCGGACGCGTCGCGTGTGGCGGTCTGGGGCTGGAGCGGAGGCGGCACCAACACGCTGAACCTCATGTTCCGTTCCCCGGAACTCTACAAGGTGGGAATGAGCGTGGCTCCTGTTCCGGACCAGCGGCTCTACGATTCGATCTACCAGGAACGCTTCATGGGACTTCCGCAGCAAAACGCCGCGGGCTACCAAGCGAGTTCCGCGATCAATTTTGCCGAAGGCCTTCGCGGAAACCTGCTGATCGTCCACAGCTCGGGCGATGACAACGTCCATTACCAGGGAACCGAACTGCTCATCAACCGCCTCGTGGAACTCGGCAAGCAATTCGATTTCATGGAGTATCCCGGACGCACCCATTCGCTTTCCGAAGGCCCGGGAACTCATTACCACCTCTACTGCCTGCTGACGAGATATCTTGAGGACTATCTCTCGCCGGGTCCCAAACTGCCTTGATCCCTTTACATCAGTGAGATAATGCCTGCCGCATGACGAAGCTCCTTGGAATCGACGTGGGCACCGGCGGAACGCGCGCTGTGCTGCTCGACGGCGCGGGGCGCGTCCTCGGCTCGGCCACGAGCGAGCACGCCGCGATTTCCGCTCCGCGAATCGGGTGGGCGGAGCAGGATCCACCCGACTGGTGGCGCGCGGCGTGCGCCGCGGTGAAGGAATGCCTGGAACGGACGCAGACGCGCGCCGACGAAGTTACCGGCATCGGTCTGACGGGCCAGATGCACGGCATGGTCCTGCTCGATCGCGCAGGCGAAGTGCTACGCCCGTCGATTATTTGGTGCGATCAGCGAAGCGAAGAGCAGGGGCGCGCGATCACCGCAAAGGTCGGCGCGCAGCGGCTCATCGAACTCACCGCGAATCCCGCGCTCACGAACTTCACGCTGACGAAAATCTGGTGGGTGCAGCAGCACGAGCCGGAAATCTGGTCGCGCGCTGCGACTGTGCTGCTGCCCAAGGACTACGTCCGCTTCCGGCTGACGGGCGACCGCGCTTGTGACGTTGCGGATGCGTCCGGCACGCTGCTCTTTGACGTCGTGCACCGCCGGTGGTCAACCGAGATGATGGAGGCATCGCACGTGCGCCCGGAACAATTGCCGCGCGTGTACGAGTCTCCCGAGATCACGGGGCGCGTATCGACGGAAGGCGCGCGCGCGATAGGCCTGCGCCAAGGAACTCCCGTCGTGGCTGGCGCAGGCGACCAGGCGGCTGGCGCCGTCGGAATCGGCATTGTGCGCCCCGGCGCTGTGAGCGCCACGATCGGGACATCGGGCGTTGTGTTCGCCGCCACCAGCACGCCCACGCTTGACCCGAAGGGCCGCATCCACACCTTCTGCCACGCCGTTCCGGGACGCTGGCACGTGATGGGAGTCACGCAGGCCGCCGGGTACTCGCTGCGATGGTTCCGCGATGAACTCTGCAAGTTTGGTGACGGCTCGCAACGCGTGTCCTACGATCAACTGACCTCTGAAGCCGCGAAAACGAACGCCGGAGCCGATGGCCTGCTCTGGCTGCCCTACCTGATGGGTGAGCGCACGCCGCATCTCGATCCTGACGCGCGCGGCGCGCTGGTTGGCCTTACCGCGACGCACACGCGCGGGCACGTGGTCCGTGCGATCCTTGAGGGCGTGGCCTTCAGCCTTCGCGACACGCTGACAATTTTTGCGGAGCTGCGACTCCCCGTGCGATCGATGCGCGTGGGGGGCGGCGGCGCGCGGTCACCGCTGTGGCGGCAGATTCAGGCGGACGTTTACAACATGCCTGTGGAAGTGCTCGAAGCGGAAGAGGGCGCCGCATACGGCGCGGGCTTGCTCGCCGGCGTTGGCGTCGGCGCGTGGTCATCGGTCGAGAGCGCCTGCGATGCCGCCGTGCGCGTTGCCGAACGCGTCGAACCTGAGGCAAAGCGCGCCGCGGTCATGAGCCGCCGCTACGTGGAATACCAAAACCTCTATCCTGCACTGAAAAGCACTTTTCATCGCGCCAATGTCTGACCTCTGCCCCGTGCGGAGAAGGCCGCGATCTCGTATTGACGGGTAAACGCTTTCACGGTAGATACAAAGCTGCCGCTTTTGGCCGCCCGCCGAATCGCACCTCGGCGGCGCCAATGCCATGGGAGAGACGCACATGACCTCAGACAAGCCGGCTCGCCGGGATTTCTTGAAGAGCGGAGTTACCGCCGTTGCCGGTGCCGCCGCCTGTTCGCTCGTGTCGCCCGCTCACGCGTGGGCTCATCCGGCGGCTGCCCTCGAGTCTCCTTCTCCCGCCGCTCCCACTGCCCGCATCAAGCTCGACTTCGAGCGCCAGATCGGCCAAATCGATCGCAACATCTACGGCAACTTCACCGAGCATCTCGGGCGTTGCATCTATGGCGGCATCTATGACGAGGGCTCGCTTCTCTCGGATAGCGACGGCTTCCGCAAGGACGTGCTCGAGGCCGCTCGCGGCCTTCACATTTCAGTGTTGCGCTGGCCCGGAGGGAATTTCTCGTCCGGTTACAACTGGAAGGACGGCATCGGACCAAAAGACTCCCGGCCCCGCCGCTGGGACACCGCTTGGCAGGCGGAGGAGTCCAATCGCTTCGGCACCGACGAGTTCGTGGCCTACTGCCGGAAGGTGGGCGCAGAGCCTTATATCTGCATCAACATGGGCACGGGCACGATGCAGGATGCCGCGGATTGGGTCGAGTACTGCAACGGAACGATGAACACCGCCTGGGCCAATCTGCGGCGTAAGAACGGCCACGCAGAACCGTACAACGTGAAGTATTGGGGGCTCGGAAATGAGATTTACGGCAGTTGGCAGGCCGGCCACAAGACGGCGACCGAGTATGCGGAGTTGGCGCTCGAATTCGCGAAGATGATGCGCTGGATCGACCCGGACATCAAGCTCATCGCCTGCGGCGGAAACAATTCGGAGTGGGACCGCCAGCTCCTCGAGCGCGTCGGCGAGGTCGCGGACTACATCTCGCTGCATCACTACGGCGGCAATCTCGATACGGCAAAGGAAATGGATGACGCCTCACATCTCGAACGGCAGGTCCGCATCCTTGAGGCCGTGATCACGTCGACGCCGATACGAGGCGAGAAGAAGGAGCCCGTGAAGATCGCCGCGGACGAGTGGAACATCTGGTTCCGCTCGTGGTTCAAGCGGGGTGAAAATCACAAGCTCGAGGAAATCTACAACCTGCGCGATGCGCTATGGGTCGGCACGGCGCTCAATATCTTCCATCGCCACTGCAACGCGGTGAAACTCGCCAATCTCGCGCAGCTCGTGAACGTAATCGCGCCGATCATGACCAACGAGAAGAGCCTCGTGCTGCAAACCACCTATTTCCCTCTTCAGTTGTACGCCGAGCATTGCCAGAGCATCGCTCTCGACGCCCTCGTGCGCTCGGCCACCTTCCCCAATATGCCGGAAGCTCCGTACCTTGACGTCTCGGCCACCACAGACCAAGAAGGTGAGAAGCTGACACTCGCCGTCGTAAATCGCCATCCCACTGACGACATCACGGCTGAAATTGTGACGGAGGGCCTGAAAATAGGCACCACCGGCGATCTCTACGAGGTCAACGGCCCCAACCTCGACTCGACGAACACGTTCGACGCGCCGAATAACGTCGGCGTAAAGAAGCGCTCGTTCTCGGGCGCCGGGCCCAGTTTCCGACAGACGTACCCTGCGCACTCGTTGAGCGTGCTAACCCTGTCGGCCTGAAGTCGCGTCCGATTGCGTGAGCCGCAAGTCCAGCGACAGCTTTCCGCCCTTCCGCGGAGGGCTCGCCAACGCAATTGCCGCGCAGTCTTTCACGATCCAGTCCGCACCGCTTTCGCGCAACTCCGCGTCGGCGGCGATCGTCGAGATTCCAATCACTCTCGCTCCCGCGCTCTTCCCCGAGCGAATTCCTGCGGGCGCGTCCTCCACCACGACGCAATCCTCCGGCGCAAATCCCAGCATCTCGGCGGCTTTGCAATAGGGCTCCGGCGCAGGCTTGCCGTTCTTGACGTCGCTCGACGTAATCAGCGCGATCGGCCGCGGCAAGCTCGCCGCCCGCCAACGCACCTCCGCAAGCGGCCGGGTGCAGGAGGTCACAATCGCCCAGCGTTCGCGCGGTAGAGACGTAAGCAGCTCCATCGCCCCGGGCAGCGCGACGATGCCCTCGGTATCTTCGATCTCGCGGCGCTCGACCTCGCTGTTCTCGCGAAGAGCATCGCCATTCGGCAGATACTCGCGCACGGTGGTTAGGCTCGGGCGTCCATGCGCCGCGCGCACCACCTCGCTGGGATCGAACCCATGCTCGATCGCCCACTGCGTCCACACGCGCTCGACCGCCGGAGTGGAGTCGATCAGTACGCCATCCAAATCGAACAGCAGCGCGCTGCACACAATTTGAGTCACGGAAACCGTTCGCATGGACATATTGTAATGGATGTTCCTCGTGACAAACGGGTGCGGGGAATTATGAGGCTTTCACGGCACTCGGCCGCGCTTCTTTGGACGCCGCTGCTGCGGAGATTTGCTCCTTCGCGATTTCCATCAGCCGAGGAAGCACGTCGCCGAAGGCGGTTTGCGAAGGCCGGCCGAAATCGAAATAGAGCCGTTTGTATAGGGGATAGAGCTGGTCGTAGACCCGCTGCGCCTCGGGCTCAGGTTTGTACACCGTATGCGGCGGGCAAATCTGTCGTTGAGCCTCTTCGATGGTTTGAAATGTGCCCGCGGCCAAAAAGGCAAAAATCGCAGAGCCAAGGCTCGTCACCTTCCGGCTCGGCACCAGAACAGGCCGCCCAAGAACATTCGCGTAGATTTGGTTCAGCACCGTGTTCGTCTGTGGAATGCCGCCTGTATTGATGACGCGGTCGATGTTCGTCCCGTGCTCGGCCATGCGGTCGAGGATCACGCGTGTGTGGAATGCGGTACCCTCGATCGCGGCAAACAGTTCATCCTTCGCCGTGTGCTGCAGGTTCCACCCAAGCGTGATGCCCCGCAGATTCGCGTTCACCAGCACCGTCCGGTCGCCGTTGTCCCACGTCATTCGCAGCAGCCCTGTTTGCCCGGCGCGATAATTCTCCAGGCCCGCACTCAGCTCCACCACGGATGTCCCCGCGCGCGTCGCAATCGCGTTGAAAATGTCGCCCGTCGCCGAAAGGCCCGCTTCGATTCCCGTGTATTTCGGGTGCACGCTTCCCTTCACGACTCCGCACACGCCGGGTACCAGCCGCGTTTGGCGCGAGATGCCGATGATGCATGTCGAAGTCCCCACGACGTTGGCGATGTCTTTTTCCTGCGTGCCCGCGCCGATGGCGTCCCAGTGCGCGTCAAACGCTCCCACCGGAATCGGAATGCCCGCGCGCAGCCCGAGCTTCTCGGCCCAGAACGGCGACAGCGTTCCCGCAATCTTGTCCGACGTCTCATACACGCCTTGCAGTTTGTCGCGCACCCCGGCGAGCAGCGGATCCAACTTGGTCAGGAACTTTTCGGGAGGAAGCCCCCCAAGGTCCGGATGCCAGAGCCATTTGTGCCCCATCGCGCAAACGCTGCGCTTCGCCTTTCCGGGATCTGTGACGCCGCACAGCGTCGCGGCAACCATGTCGCAATGCTCGAACGCGCTCGCCAGCTGCCCGCGCTTCGCGGGATTGTGGCGCAGCCAGTGCAGCAGCTTCGCCCAGCCCCATTCCGACGAATAGACGCCGCCGCACCACTCGATCGCTTCCAGTTTTTCGCGATGCGCCAGCTCTGTAATTTCCGCGGCTTCGGACTTCGCGCGGTGATCGCACCACAGGTAATACTCGTCGAGCGGCGCCATCCCCGCGCCCACCGGAATCACCGACGAGCCTGTCGTGTCGAGCGCGATCGCCTCGATCTTGTCGCCCGAAACGCCCGCCGCATTCACAGCCTCGCGCGTCGCGGCCGCAAGTCCTCGCATATGGTCCTCGTGCGATTGCGTGGCGTATTCGGGATCTTCGCGTTTGCGGTGCAGCGGATATTCGGAGACGGCGGAGCCGAGCATTCCCTTCGCGCTGTCGACAATCGACACTCGCACGCTCAGAGTCCCGAAGTCGACGCCCGCTACGATGGCCATCCGAGGTTGCGCTCCGCGCTAATTGGTGTGACGCTCGTGCCAGTACGTTTCCCAGCCGAGGTAACGCGTCGCCGCTTCGTGCACCGCCGCCGCGACAGTCGAGAAATTCGCGGCCACGTGATGCTCGAATCCGTTCTCACAGATGTAGTGCAGCAGCTTCTGCATTCGCGGTATCTCCACCACTCCCGCGCCGCCGAACGTCTCGAGCGGATCGTCCGTAAATCGCCCGCTCCCCACGTAGCCCCGCATCCGCCCGGCCGTGTCGTTGGTTGAAAACCGCGCGAATGTCATGGCTCCCGGCTTCACCAGCCCGACGCAGGTGCCGAACGTGTTGTCCTTCCCCACGGTTCCGGCGATGATCTCCTGAAAATCCATTTTTGTGCTCTTGAAGAAGTGCTTTGGCAGATTGCTGCAGTGGAAGCAGACGGCCTTGTCCGGATTGTCGCCGTAGTTGTTGTTCCAGTCGAGCAGCGCGCTCGGTGTCTCCGACGCCAGCCGCAGCACGTGCATGCCCAGCACGCCGCAGATGTCCACCTCGCAGGCGCTGGACATCAGGTCGTCGCTCATCATGCTCATCACCGTGCACGGAACGACGCCCAGATTCTCTTCGAGCGACGTCCAGCACTGCACCGCGCTGATGGTCACCTCGGTTTGCTTCATCCACTGGTCGATCACCGCGCCGAGCTTCGCCATCTTCAGCAGGGCCGCCTTCGGCACGTCTTTGGTCGAGACGTACTTCTCGATATCGCGCAGCTTCGTTTGCGCCGCATCGTCCGTGTCCTTCATTCGCCCGATCCGCCCGAGGACCTCGGAAAGATCGAGCGTCTCGACCGATATCCCCTGCGACTCGAGAATTTTCTCGCTGTAGCGTACGGTGTTGAACGCCGCCGGCCTCGCCCCGATGCTCCCGATCCGGAGATTCTTCAGGCCGTTCACCACGCGGCACGTGGCCGCGAAGGACTGCAGGTCCTTCTTGAACTCCTCCGCGCTGGGCGAGACGGTATGCGACGTCGTAAGCGAATAAGGAATGCCGTATTGCTTCAGGTTGTTGCAGGCAGACATCTTGCCACAGAAGCTGTCGCGCCGGTGCGAGATGGTCATCTTCGACGGAGTATCCGGCGTCGCCTGCACCAGGACGGGCACGCGCAATCCGGACAGCCGCAGTGTGTCCGCGATGGCCCGCTCATCCCCGAAATTCGGAAGCGTCACGATTACGCCGTCGATCTTCGCCCCGTTCTCGCGGAACAGCGCGGCGCACCGCTTCGCCTCTTCATACGTCTCCACTGCACCGTACTTGCTCTGCGAAAGCTCGAGCGCCACCACGTCCATCCCGGACTGCTGCAGCGTCTGGATCATTTCCGTCCGGCCAGACTCCGCCAGATGCCCCGGGAAAAATCCTCGGTTCCCGACGATCAGGCCCATCGTCATTTTCTTTTTATCGTTTCCCATGGATCGCCCCACGAACCGCAAGCAACCGCGCTTGCACGCGGTTCACTTCTTCCCTGCCGTCTGCCCGTAATAAGCTTTGCTGCCGTGCTTCCGCAGGAAGTGCTTGTCGTGCAGAGCCTGACCGAGCGGCGGCGCGTTGTTCGCAAGGCCGAAGGTGTAGTAAGCCATCCGCGCCACCGACTCCAGGATCACGGCGTTGTGGGCCGCCGTCGCAACGTCCGGGCCCCAACAGAACGGGCCGTGCCCGCGAACCAGCACCGCCGGGATGCTCGCGGGATCCAGGTTCTCGAACGTTCGGCAGATTGCCACGCCGGTATTCTTCTCGTAGTCCGAATCGATCTCATTCGCGGTGAGGTTTTCGGTCACCGGCACCGGACCGTGAAAGTAATCCGCATGAGTCGTCCCCAGGCACGGGATCGGACGCCCAGCTTGCGCCCAGGAGGTGGCGAATTCGGAGTGCGTGTGCGCGACCCCGCCAATCTGCTCGAACTCTCGATAGAGCAGAACGTGGGTCGGAAGGTCCGAGGATGGCCGCAGGTCCCCGTCCACCACGGTCCCGTCGAGGTCCGTGATCACCATGTCGCCTGGCTTCAGTTTGTCGTAGGGAACGCCGCTCGGCTTGATGGCAACCAGGCCCTGCTCCCGGGTTATGCCGCTGGCGTTGCCAAAGGTATAGAGAACAAGCCCCTTACGGACGAGCTCGAGATTTGCCTCCAGGACCTCTTCGCGCAGTCGTTGCAGAAGCATGGCGTGATCGGTAGCTCCGGGCCCGTCGTGAGCAAACGTTTTCTCAAAACGTAGACCCTACTGGACTCGCCTCTTGCTGTCAATCACAATTCCCCCTGGCGAGATCACTCCGCCAGGCTCTCTCGTGCCGCCGCGACCCGCCCGGCGCTCTTTCCCCTCCCGTTCGGCGTCTTGGGTGCCATGGCCGTCGAGTGGCGCAGGACCAGCGTAGTCCGGAGAGTGTATTCGGTTCCCGCGGGCGACGGCGTCTTGCGCTCCACCTCTGCCAGCAGCGCGTTGAAGGCCAGCCGTGCGATTTCTGCTTGGGACATCTTCACCGACGTCAGCGGCGGCGCCACGAACTGGGCGAGTCGAATGTCGTCGAATCCGATCACCGACAAGTCCTGGGGAATATGGACCCCCTGGTCGTAGCTCTCCCTCATCGCCCCGATCGCCGTCATGTCGTTCGAGCAAATCACCGCCGTGGGACGCCTCGGCAACGCAAGCAGCCTGCGCATCGCCTCAATTCCGCCGTCCATGGTGTGGTTGCCTTCGATCAAATACTTCGGCTCGAGCGCCAGGCCGATTTCTTCCATCGACTGCGAGAAAGCCCGCTGCCGGGCGACCGCGGACTTCAACGAGAGCGGTCCGGAGATGAACGCGATTCTTTCGTGCCGCAGCGCCGCGAGGTGTTGCACGGCCTGCCTCAAACCGTGCAGGTAATCGATCCGGATATTGCTGACCCTCGGCAGCGGTGGACCCACGTCGATGAAAACGAGCGGCACGTTGCGCGACTTCAAGTCGTCGAACAGCGCCTCTTCCATGCCGAACGTGACGATCGCGACTCCTTCCACCCGCCGCTCGATCATCCGGCGAACAGAAAGCTCCATGCGCTTGGGATCGTGAACGGTCGATGTCAGCAGAACTTCGTAGTTATGCTGGACCGCCATGTCCTCGAATCCCTGCACGATCTCGGGAAAGAAGGGATTGGTGATTTCCGAGACGATCAATCCGAAGGTGCGGCTCCGGCCGGAAACCAGCGCGCGCGCTTGCGTGTTCGGATAATAGCCGAGCTCCTCGATGACCTTCCATACCCGGCGCGAAAGTTGCGGCGTGACCGTCGGGATCCCGTTGATTGTCCGTGAAACAGTGGCGATGGAAACCTTGGCTCGCTTGGCTACCTCGTGAATGCTCAAAGCATTTGCCTCAGGTCGACCGGACCGAACACACTGGTCGACTCACAAGCGACACGTTGCCGAAAGAAACAGGGGATGACGTGTCAGGGCTCCTTCCCGCGCGTTCTAGCTTCTGCGCGCCATTGTGAGGACAGCGGTCCGCATTTGTCAACTGTCTCCACCGCTTGCGAAACGCGGCTTTCTAGCCCCGGTATTGGCTGCCCGTATCCACTTTCCAGTAAGTCGCATAACGTTCGCCGTAGATGCGGTGCAGCGGAATCAGCGTCGTCGTGTCCTTCTGTCCGACGGTTTGGAAGGTCAGAGGCTGCCCCTTCACCGGCTCCAACCAAGCCATGGACTCGAGTTCTTCAGGCGATTTCACGGAAATGTCGGACGATCCTTCCGGCTTCGCCCTCGGAGGCGCGAGTTCCGTATTCCCTTGATCCGCGTCGTACTGCATCTCCTTGGTCAGTCCGTTGGTTCCGAGCCGGCCGGCCAGCACGATTGGGCCGTACATGGCCGCTTGCTCTGTCGGATCGCCCAGTAGAGGCTCGGCGTGCAGTTTCATCGGCAATTTCACTTCAAGCTTGTCTCCATCCGCCCAGGTCCGGTGAATCTTCAGGTAGCTCCCGGGGCTGGCAAACGCGTCTAACGCTTTTCCATTTACGGACGCGGCGCCGCCCGCCGCGACCCAGCTCGGGATGCGCACCGCGATCGTCGTTGCGATCGGCTCTTTCGCCTTCACCGTGATTGTCGTGCCGTCCTGCTCGGGGAAGCTCGTCTCCTGCCGCAGCGTGATTCCCTTCTCCGGCCAGCGCACCTCGGACGCGATGAACAGGTTGACGTACGCTCCGTCTTCATCGTGGAAGTAGATCGAGTCCCCGAATTTCGAGAACTCCTCCGCTCCCGTGCCCGTGCAGCACCAGAACGAGTTGTACTCCGAATTGAAAAACTTCCAGAAGCCGGTCTGGAGCGGAAGGTAATACATCTTCATCCCGTTCGGGTCCTGCGTTCCCAGCCGCGAGTTGAATAGCGTCCGTTCGTAGTAATCGAAATACCGCGGATCCGCCGTCCACTGATACAAGTGCCGTGTGAGCTTCAACATGTTGTACCCGCAGCAGCACTCCTCCGACCACAAGCTCAGTTCGCCCTTCAGGTTTCCGGGATCCGAATTCCACCCCTCGCCGTTGCTCGTGCCGCCCGTTGCATACGCCCGTTCCGATGTCACCTCATCCCAGAAATACTTCGCCACTTCGTGGTAATACGGGTCGCCGGTCAATTCGTAGCGGCGCGCCGCCCCGATCACCTTCGGTATGTGCGTGTTGACGTGCAGGCCCTTCAGTTCGTCCCGGTGTCCAGCCAGTGGATCCAAGAATGACGGTTGTTCGAACCTCCGCGCAATCCCGAAGTATTGATATCTCCCCGTTGCCGCCGCCAGATTGAACAGCACCTCGTTCGTCCCGCCGTACTCCGTCTTCAGGATTCGCTGCATGTGGTCGTCGCTGATTCCGTTGCACCAGTGCCCGATCCAGCCGGCCATTCCTTCGGCTACGGCGAGCGCCTGCTCGTTGTGGCAATACGTGTACATGTCCAGATTGCCCGCCATGATCTTGTGCAGCGTATAGAACGGCGCCCACACCGGCTTTCCCTCCATCAACCGGTCAAAGAACTCCTCTGGAAACGCGCTCAGGTACCCGTTGTTCATTTTCTGCTGGCACTTCGCCAGCTCCGCGACAATCGCGTCGCCCTTCGCCTTGATCGATTCGTCCCCGGTGCTCGCATACATCAGCGCCGTCGCCGATAGAAAATGACCCGTGAAGTGACCGCGCAGCTCGACCTTTGGACTCTCCCAGCCTCCCAGTGGCTCCGCCGAACTCGGCAGGCCTGCCGTGACTTTGAAATTGTGGACCAGCCGGTCTACCGAAAGACCTTCCAGGTATTTCTGATTGACTCGCGCCGCCTCCAGAAAAGGCCCGTCGAGGAGCCGTACCTGCTCGAGCGGAAACGGCACAGCCGCCAATGAGACTTCTTCGCGAGGTCCTCGTCGCCGCTGTGGCGGGACCGCCAGCAACCCTCCGCCCCCAAACGCGATCGACGCGGGAATGCACGCCGCCGCCGCCGAACCCACTATGCCCGACAACATCTCTCTGCGGGAAATTCGCCTCGAAGTAGCCATCGTGGAAGTCCCTCACTCGGATATAAAACTGGGGTCTCGGAAGGTATGCCCAATCCCAGCAAACGTTTTCTTTGCCGTACGGAAGGCTACTCCATCGGCATTACCCTGTCAACGAATCCCGTCCGGATTGAAACTCAGTCGCGGCCCGGCCAGAAATGGTAGCAGTAGAAGGCTCCCAGCGCCGTCAGCAGCCCGCCCCACCACACCGGAGCGTGCAACTCGGCCAGGACAGTAGCGGGCGGATGCGGCCATTCCGCAATCCCGCTTCCTAGGATCAGAAGCCCGTAGAGAAGCAACATGAAGCCCACGAAGAACCAGACCGGAATGATGTGGTGTTTTTCGGTCACGCTATATCACCAGAAAATGATTTGCAGAACCACCAACAGCACGAGCGCCACCACGCCCCAGAAAGCCGGCTTGTGCAGGAAATTCGCGTGCTGTTCCTTCGGCACGTCGGTGAGCGAGTAAACCAGCCCCCTCAGCTCTTCATCCGGCCGCGGCTTCGTCACCAGAGTCACCAGCACCGTCACCACCACGCACGTCAGGCACGACCACAGCGCCTGATACATGTCCTGCGCCAGCCCCTTCGCCAGCGGCGACAGCGCAAAGATGTGCACCCAGCGATCCGGATTCAGTTTCATCAGCAGAAACATCGTCGCCGACGAACTCACTCCGGCCAGCAGCCCCCAGAACCCCGCCCAGCGGCTCACGCGCTTCCACAGCATCCCGAGCAGCACCGTCCCGAACAGCGGCGCGATGAACATCCCGAACAGCGCCTGCACGTAATCCATGATGCTCGCGAACTGCATCACCACATATGCCGTCCCAATGCTCACGAACAAGCCGATCAACGTGCTCCAGCGTCCCATCGACACGTAATGTTGATCGGCGGCGTCCTTGCGCACGAACGGGCGGTAAATATCGTACGTCCACACCGTGGCGAACGCGCTCACGTTGCCGGCCATGCCCGCCATGAATCCCGCCACCAGCGCCGTGATTCCCAGCCCGAGCAGCCCGGGCCCGCAATACCGCGCCAGCATCAGCGGCAGCACCTCGTTATAGCTATGTTGCCCCGCTTGCAAATCGCTCGCCGGAACCAGGTGCATCGGCAGCACCGCCAGTCCGAGCAGTCCCGGCAGGATCACGATCAGCGGCACGGCCATCTTGAAAAACGATCCCAGAATCGGCGCCATCTTTGCCGCCCGAATATCCTTCGCCGAAAGTACGCGCTGCACCACCAGGAAGTCCGTCGTCCAGTAGCCCATCGACACCGTCGCGCCCAGTCCGAACACGATTCCCGTCCAGTGAATGCCCATGGGGTTCGCTGCGAACGAGCTGGTCGGTGCCCACAGGTGCGTGAAGTCCTGGCCGGGGAAATTCTGATGGATGCGCGCGAGCATCCCGCTCCATCCGCCCGTCTCGATCATCCCGAGGATCGGAATCAGCAGCGCGCCGAACCAGATCAGGAAAAATTGCAGCACTTCGTTGAAGATCGCCGAAAACAGCCCGCCCGCCGCCACATAAATTCCCACCGTCAGCGACGACACCCAGATGCTGAAGTTGATGTTCCAGCCCAGCACGACCTTCATCACCACGGCCATCGCGTACATGTTCACGCCGGACATCAAAATCGTCATCACCGCGAACGTGATCGCACTCAGCCCGCTCGCCTCCGGCCCGTAGCGCAGTTGCAGGTAGCCCGGCACCGAATGCGTCTTCGAG
>DATIZQ010000060.1:0-3594 GCA_035517015.1 Candidatus Acidiferrum sp.
TTCTTCGGAAGACGTTCCTATGACGCGAGGGCTCGATTGGCTCGCGCGCAATCAAAGCATGTGGGACGGCCACTGGTCCGCGTCTTCACCGAACCGGCGGCACCGCAACCCGTTTTACGGCGGCGCTCGTTTCATGGACGATGCAGCGACGGGGTTCGCCATTCTGGCGCTGACGCGCACAAAGGATTCGCCGCCGACTGAATCGGCAGCGGTCGTGCCATCAGGACAGCGGCGCTGAGCGTCGTTGACGGTGGGAGTTTAGTTGACGTAACGTACGGCGAAGCGCCACGAGCGAAACCTTCTCTTTGTTTTTTTGCTTGGCATCGCGGTTCCAGGCACGAAAGTGTTCGAGAAATCGGCACTCCAGGAGCGGATGAATGGCAGACGGGAATGGCTGGTCGAAGACGTGGACGTACTTTCAAGACGCCTGGCACGAGGGGAATGTGCCGATCATCGGTCCGCGTACGCACTCTGCGTGGCTGTGCTCGATGGTGTTTGACGGCGCGCGGGCATTCGAGGGTGTCGCACCCGATCTCGAGCTCCATTGCGCGCGGGTGAATGAGTCTGCCAAGAAGCTCTACCTGAAGCCGACGGTCTCAACCGAAGAATGGGTGAAGCTGGCAAAGGAAGGAATCGCGCGGTTCAGCGGAGAAACCGCGCTGTACATCCGTCCGATGTACTGGGCCGAGAGGGAGGGGCCGTGGGTCCAAGCCCACGATCCCGAATCGACGCGCTGGTGCCTGACAATTTACGAAGCCCCGATGCGGCAGCCCAAGGGTTTCTCAATAACGCTGTCGCCGTTCCGCCGGCCGACACTCGAGACGATGCCTGTCGACGCCAAGGCCGGGTGCCTCTATCCCAACAACGCGCGCATGCTTTTCGAAGCACAGGCGCGAGGATTCGACAACGCAGTTGCGTGCGACATGCTGGGCAACGTGGCCGAACTTTCGACTTCGAATATCTTCATGGCCAAGGACGGCGTGGTTTATACACCTGTGGCGAACGGGACGTTCCTCGCCGGGATCACGCGGCAGCGCGTGATCGGCCTGCTGCGCGATGCGGGCGTGAAGGTAGAGGAAGCGGTTCTCCGCTACGAGGATTTCCAGAAGGCGGACGAGATCTTCTCCACGGGGAATTACTCCAAGGTTGTTCCGGTGATTCGCATCGACGATCGTCCGCTTCCGCACGGCCCGTTGTACACGAAGGCACGGGAACTCTACTGGGCGTTCGCGCATTCATGATCAGGGGGCATACGCCCACCTCTCCGATGGTCGAAGAGCTCACGTCGATTTGGCGGCGCGTGCTGCAACGAGCGTCGATCGGTGCCGAAGACGATTTCTTCGATCTGGGAGGTGACCCGGCGTCCGCTTCCGCACTCTTCCTGGAAATCTCGCGAGTCTGGGGGCGAGAACTATCGCCGCTGACCATTTACCAAGCGCGGACACCCTCGGCGCTGGCCGCCATTCTGGAACGACCAGAGCTACCGCGGCTCGCGCCAATCGTTCGGTTGCGAGCCGGCACGGAGGGTTCGCCAGTTTTCTTCGCTCATGGTTTGGGCGGTACGGTGATGGAGTTTTCCAAGCTGGTGAGCCACATCGATTCCCAGCGCCCCATCTACGGGCTGCAAATGAAAGGCATCGACGGAGTGGAAAAGCCGCTCGACCATATCGAAGACATCGCGCAGTACTCTCTCGACGCAATCCGAAAGGTTCAGCCGCGCGGTCGTTATCTTCTGATCGGTTACTCACTCGGCGGCTTGATCGCCTTGGAGATAGCGCGGCGCCTGTCCGGGAACCGAGAAGATCCTGCGTTGTTGGTCCTGGTGGATTCGTATCCCCATTTCCAATATCTGACGTTGCGGCAACAAGCGGGCGTGCTGGTGCGTCGTCTGAAACGCCACGCGTTCGCGAAGCTAGGATCGGCGGCAAGCGCGGGGGCCGGTTCGCTGGGCCATAATGGCGGTGTTCTGGATCGGCCGCGGTATGCGGAATCGTTCGCCCGGACGATGCAGGTCGTTAGGGAGAGCGCGAATCGCGCGTGGATCGGATACGCGCCTCGCTTCTACGCGGGCGAGATAAAATTCGTGAAGGCTGCAGTCAACACGGAATTCGCAGAAGACCCAGTGGCAGTCTGGGCCAAGTTGGCCCAGCACTTTGAGATGGAAACCGTCCCCGGCGACCACTTCGGGATTTTGGCCGGACACGTTGCGCAACTAGCGGAAGCACTTTCGCGCTACCTAAAGGAGGCGCCAGGCTAGGAATCGATGAACGGGGCAGAGAGTCTGGTTGGTACGCTGATTGCGGGAGGCGTCGAAGCCTGCTTCGCAAACCCTGGTACGTCCGAAATGCATATTGTTGCGGCGCTTGACCGACTGACGGGAATGCGGTGCCTGCTCGGTTTGTTCGAGGGTGTCGTGACAGGCGCCGCGGATGGCTATGCCCGCATGGCGGAGAAGCCCGCGTGCAGCCTGCTTCACCTAGGTCCGGGGTTCGCAAACGGCTTGGCGAACCTGCACAACGCCAGCCGGGCCCATGTGCCGATGGTGAATCTCGTCGGCCAGCACGCGACGTTTCATCTTCGCCACGACACGCCTCTCACGTCCGATATCGAAGCCTTCGCCAGGCCTTACTCGAAATGGTTGCGGACCTGTGCCGGGTCGTCCGAGACGGGCAGAGATGCCGCGGAAGCGATCATTGCTGCGCGAACGGCGCCAGGGCAAATCGCAACGTTGATTGTGCCGGCGGACGTGGCATGGGGAGAGGGCGGCACGGTGGCCGCGATCCCGGCAATTCCAAAGGCGCGGATTCCGGACGCTGCGAAAATCGAGGGTGCGGCGACGATGCTTCGGTCCGACTTGCGGACTGGGATACTGCTCGGAGGAAACGCGCTTTACGGAAAGGGTCTGGCGTCGGCGGGCCGCATCGCACGGGCCACGGGGGCAAAGCTGCTTGCTCCGTATCCATTCACGCGCATTGAGCGGGGCGCTGGAGCCGCGGTTGTGGAGCGCGTTCCCTACGTTCTGGAGCAGGCTGCGGAGCTACTGAAGGAGTTTCGCCAGCTCATTTTGGTCGGTACGCGCGCCCCGGTCGCCTACTTCGCTCACCCTGACAAGAACCCGATCGCCACGCCGTCCAACTGTGAGATCCACACGCTTGCGAGCGCGGGAGAAGACTACCGTGGCGCGCTTGAGGCACTGGAGGACGCTTTGTCGTCGGAGGGAACGTCAGCACTGGCCGAGAAAGCAGAGCGACCGGCGCTTCCGAGCGGCGCAATCACGTTGCCCGGGCTCGCGGCCGCAGTCGGGGCACTGCTACCAGAGAATGCGATCGTCGTCGACGAGTCTATGACGACCGGGCGCGGGATGATGGTGGCAACTCGAGGCGCGCCGCCACACGATTGGCTGGCTTGCACGGGAGGTTCGATCGGAATCGCGTTGCCGCTGGCCGTGGGAGCGGCGGTGGCGTGTCCGAGCCGCCGTGTGCTGTGCCTAACGGCCGATGGAAGCGGGATGTACACAGCACAAGCGCTATGGACGATGGCGCGGGAAGGCCTGAAGGTGACGACCGTAGTTCTCGCGAACCGCGTGTACGCGGT
>DATIZQ010000061.1:0-71807 GCA_035517015.1 Candidatus Acidiferrum sp.
CAGCGGCCTACCTCTCACTTTTCAAACTAGGTACAGGCTAGGTACAACTAAGAGAGGGGGAAATAACCTTCCTTGTCCCATAAGCGACGCCAGAGGAAGCATTTATAGAATTGGGCTTCATAGTTCGGGACCAGGAGGTCGGTGGTTCAAATCCACTCGCCCCGACCATTCTTTTCAGCGAACTTGCCCAAACCTCGTGATTTTTCGTCGCCGCCACTGTAGCTGCAGGGACAGACGGACAGAAAACCCAATTTCAATAAGCTTCATCTAGCGGGTCGCAACACCTTCAACAGAAGGCACTTACAACATCCGCAGTCCCCTTTACAAAATCCTTAGACCATTTTTACGACTTCCTGACGGACGCGGTTCCATGCTGGGGGCCTTGGTCTTCCGGCAGACTGGCTCGCACTGCCGTCGGGCCGGGCCAGGAAGCAAGCGCGTGCAATGGCTTTCGTCATCGCATTTCCGATTGTGGCATGCGGATTCTTCATCTACGTGCTGATTCAGTTTCATCGCGAGGCGTCTTCTAGGCGTCATCGCCGACGGTAGCGACAGAGGGGCAGAATCGAAAATGAGTACAACGCACGGCCGGTTCTTGGGCAGAGGGAATTCGCAGATCAGACCGAGTATCGCAGGAGCGCCTGCATCCTCGAACTTTGAAGCGGCCATGGAACGAGAAGATAAATCAGGGGCTTTGGTGCGGCGAGAGGTCCTGCTCAACGTCGCCTTGAGTCTTGGAGGGCTGGCAGCAGTATTCGGCGGAATCGAAATCTTCAATTTTCTGGTGAGTTGGCTTCACTGGCACTGAAATCCCTGGAAAAGAAATGATCTGGCGTTGGCAACGTGGCCGTAATGCGCCCGTTGCGTCGGGACCGGCTGGAGCGGTCGCAAAAAGAGGGGAGAAAGACACATGTTGAAGTTCTTGGTGCAGAACAAGCGGCAGGGAGTTTTTTGCGCTATTCTTCTGGCGTTCGCGCAGATTCCGTCCTTCGCGCAAAGCACGAGCGGACCGGCGAATCCCCAGGGCAGCGCCGCGAACCAGCAAGTTCCGCCCGCGATCCTCGACGAACTCGAGGCGATGCGAAAGCGCATCGACGAGCTCGAGGCGCAGCTCAAAGCTCAAAAGGCGCAACAGCAGCCTGCAATGATGAATGCGGCGTTTCCTGTCAAGCAGACGCCGGCGCCGGATGCGGCGACGCCTGCACCCGCACCCGCAGGAAATACGAACCTGAATGCGGCCGCTCAGCCCGCGATTCAGGAAATGCCCAAGGCCGCGGCCCCAGAAGCGAAGCCGGCCAAGGCGGAGCCGTTTGCCTTTGCCGATTTCACGTGGTTGAACGGCACTCCGCGGACAAAAGAACTGCCCATGGATACGAAATTCTTCACACCGGAAATCCGGGCGGATGTTGTCTACGTCGCTGATTTCAACCATCCCGTGGACGATACGATCGGCGGGTCGAGCGAAATATTCCGGGCCAACGAATTCCAGGTGACGCAGCTCGGCGTGGGCGGCGATTTCCACTACGACAACGTGCAGGCGCGCGTGATGACGCAGTTTGGTATGTACTCTGCGACGACGCCTCGGAATGACGCGAGCCCGTCGCGAGGCAACTGGCAGCTCGACACGGCGTATCGCTACGTTTCGGAAGCTTATGGTGGCTACCATCTGAACGTAATGCATGGGATCAACATTCAGGCGGGAATCTTCATGTCCTACGTTGGCCTGTTCAGCTACTACAACTTCGACAACTGGGCCTACCAGCCGTCTTACGTTTCTTCGAATACGCCGTGGTTCTTCAATGGAATGCGCGTGCAGATTTTCCCCACCGAGCATTTGAAGATTGAGCCGTGGCTGATAAACGGGTGGCAATCCTACGGGCGATTCAATAATCGGCTGGGCGTTGGGATGCAGATTCTGTGGCGGCCGAATGGCTGGCTGTCCATTCTCGGTAATCAATATGCCCTGGGCGAAGATGCGCTGAATACTCCGGGCCGCGTGCGGTATCACACGGACGACAGCATCGAGATCAAGTATTACGACAAGCCTGACAACACTCTGGACAAAATGGCCTTCTCGCTGACCGGTGACGCTGGATGCGAACACGGAGGCGGAGTGAGTTGCTACACCGATTCGGCGAAGGGACCGAAACAGAGCTTTTTGGGATTCATGTTCTACAATCGATTCTGGCTCGACCACGATCGATTCGGCCTGACATTCGGCGGAGGGAAAATCAACAATCCCGGCCGTTATCTCGTCCTGCTGCCGCCGATCAATGGGGCGACTGCCGCTTCGGGTACGCCTTACTTCACGGAAAATCCGGGCGACCCATATAAAGCCTGGGATGCCTCGGCAACGTTCGATTACATGCCGAGCCAGTACATTACCTTCCGCTGGGAGTTCGACCATCGAGCTGCGAACGTCCCCTATTTCACGGGGCGCGGCGGTATCACGCCGCCGGGCGGGGACACAAGCTCTCCAGGAGCCCTGGTTCCGCTTAGTGGTTCGACTTGCAATGGGCTGGCCAATACGTGGTGCCCGGACCTTCGAAGGGATGAGAACCGGCTCGATCTGGCGTTGCTAGTGAAGTTTTAGCGATGCTGGCGTCAGCGAAGAGGTGAAACGATGCTGGACGTTGTGTTCATTTTCTGCACGATCGTGTTCTTCGCGCTGGGAATCGCGTACGTAATCGCGTGTGAACGGCTGAAATAGGAGCGAGACGATGCTGGGCAACGTGCTTCTTCTGGGAATCTGCGTTCTGATGCTTGTGTATTTGCTGTCCGCACTGTTGTGGCCGGAGAAATTCTGACATGACTGCCAACGGCTGGTTCCAAATCGGGCTGTACCTGCTGATCATCTTTGCTGTGGCGAAACCGATGGGTGTGTATATGGCCCGCGTCTTTTCGGGTGGGAAGACCTTTCTCGACCCGGTGGCGCGGCCCGTGGAACGCCTGCTCTATCGCTTGACGCGAGTCGATGAGAAGCACGAAATGCGCTGGACCGAATATGCCATTTCGATGCTGCTGTTCAGCGCCGTTTCGATGATCGTGTTGTATGCGATCGAGCGGCTGCAGCATTACCTCCCGTGGAATCCACAACATCTTGCGGGCGTTCCGATGGATCTCGCATTCAATACCGCGGCGTCGTTTACGACCAATACGAACTGGCAGTCCTACGTGCCCGAAACGACGATGAGCTATTTCACCCAGATGGCGGGGCTCGCCTATCACAACTTCGCGTCGGCCGCCGTCGGAATTGCGATGGCGATTGCGGTGATTCGGGGAATCGCCCGCCGCGAAATGGAAACGCTCGGGAATTTCTGGGTAGATTTCACGCGATGCATCCTCTGGCTACTGCTGCCGCTTTGCCTTGTTGCGTCGCTGGTGCTTGTCTCTCAGGGCGTGATCCAGAATTTCAGGCCTTACGACACCGCAAAGCTCCTGAATCCGCAGGCCGTGCAGCAAACAGGACCGGACGGAAAGACGATAACGCAAACTGTAACAGATCAGGTAATTGCCCAAGGTCCTGTGGCGTCGCAGGAAGCGATCAAGGAATTGGGAACGAACGGCGGCGGCTTCTTCAACAGCAACAGCGCGCACCCGTTCGAAAATCCCAAGCCATTCTCGAACTTCTTCGAGCTGATTCTGATCTTCGCGATTCCTTCCGGCCTCACGTACACGCTGGGACGGATGACCGGTTCGCAGCGGCATGGGTGGGCAGTCTGGGGAGCGATGGCCTTTCTCTTCCTGGTGGGGGTCACTGCGGCATACACGGCGGAATCGCGCGGCAATCCGCTCCTCCACGGCGTGGATCAACGCGTGAGTGCGCTTCAGCCCGGCGGCAACATGGAAGGCAAGGAGGTACGCTTCGGAATTGCGAACTCCGCGCTTTTTGCCACGGTGACCACGGACGCGAGCTGCGGTGCCGTCAACTCGATGCACGACTCGTTTACGCCGCTGGGTGGAATGATTCCGCTGATCAACATCATGCTCGGCGAAGTGGTCTTCGGCGGTGTCGGTGCGGGGCTCTACGGGATAGTCGTCTTCGTGGTCCTGTCGGTGTTCATTGCCGGTTTGATGGTCGGGCGCACGCCGGAATACTTGGGCAAGAAAATCGAGGCCTACGACGTGAAAATGGCCATGCTTACCGTCCTGATCTTCTGCCTGATTATTCTGGTCTTCACGGCCACTGCAGTTGTGACGTCCTACGGCAAAGCGGGAATCACGAATCCCGGCCCGCACGGACTGTCGCAGATCCTCTACGCCTACGTTTCTGGCGCGGGCAACAACGGATCGGCGTTCGCCGGAGGGAACTGGAACTCGCTCTGGTTCAACACGACCATCGGATTCGACATGCTCCTCGGCCGGTTCTTCATGATCATTCCGGTGCTGGCGATCGCAGGCAGTCTGGCGCGCAAGAAAATCGTTCCGGAATCGGCCGGCACGTTTCCCGTGACGACGCCGCTTTTCAGCGTTCTGCTCGTAGGCGTGATTTTGATCGTAGGCGCGTTGACGTTTTTCCCGGCGCTCAGCCTGGGCCCGATTCTCGAGCACCTGTTGATGCACGCCGGAAAGGTTTTCTGAGGCGATTATGGCGACCGAAACCAATACCCCTGAACTGATGCAAGCGCCCGGAGAAGATTACCGGCAGTCCAAGCAGCTTCGGAAATCGATGTGGACTTCCGGAATCGTCGAACGCGCTATATGGGACTCGATTCTGAAGCTGAACCCGCGGACGCTGATGAAGAATCCGGTCATGTTCGTCGTCGAGGTCGGCGCCGTCATCACGACGGTGGACCTCGTGCGATACATCGCGATTCACGCTGCGGGCGTTGGATTCGCGCTTCAGATCACTCTGTGGCTCTGGTTCACGGTCCTGTTCGCGAATTTCGCCGAGGCCATGGCTGAAGGGCGCGGCAAAGCGCAAGCGGACACATTGCGCAAAGCTCGCGCGGAAACGATCGCGCGGCGCATCCGGCCCGACGGCCGCACAACCGAAGAAGTCTCCGGCTCGAAGCTCCGCGCCGGCGACATGGTAATCGTGAAAGCGGGCGAATTCATTCCCGGCGACGGGGAAGTGGCCGAAGGCGTCGCCTCCGTGGACGAATCGGCGATCACCGGCGAATCCGCGCCTGTGATTCGCGAATCGGGAGGCGACCGCTCGGCAGTCACCGGCGGGACGCGCGTCCTGTCCGACGAGATCAAGATTCGCATCACTTCGAATCCCGGGGAAACGTTTCTTGACCGCATGATCAAGCTCGTCGAAGGAGCGGAGCGCCAGAAGACCCCGAACGAAGTCGCGCTCAACATCCTGCTCGCCGGCCTGACGATCATTTTCCTTCTGGCTGTCGTGACCCTGCAGCCGATGGCCATCTACAGCGGGTCGCCGCAATCCGTTTTCGTTCTCATTTCTCTTCTGGTGTGCCTCATTCCGACAACGATCGGAGGTTTGCTCTCCGCGATCGGTATCGCCGGCATGGATCGCGTCGTCCAGCGAAACGTTCTCGCCATGTCGGGCCGCGCCGTGGAAGCCTCCGGTGACGTCGACACGTTGCTGCTCGACAAAACCGGCACGATCACTCTCGGCAATCGGCGCGCCACCGAATTGATTCCCGCACCCGGCGTGACGGACCGCGACCTTGCCGACGCGGCGCAGCTCGCCTCGCTCGCGGATGAAACGCCCGAGGGGCGCTCCATCGTCGTCCTGGCAAAGGATAAGTACGGTTTGCGTGGCCGGGACCTCTCGGCCTACGGTGCGACATTCATTCCGTTTTCGGCCACCACCCGCATGTCCGGTGTCGATCTGGACGGCCGCGAGATTCGCAAGGGTGCGCCCGACGCGATTCTGGGTTACTGCGCGTCGAGCGGCCACAAAATCGCGCCACAAGTGGATGAAGCCGTCAAAGCCATCTCCAACGCCGGCGGAACTCCGCTGCTGGTTGCCGAAGATCGCCGCGTGCTCGGGACGGTTTATCTGAAGGACGTCATCAAAGGCGGGATGAGGGAGCGGTTCGACCAACTGCGGGCCATGGGAATTCGTACCATCATGATTACGGGCGACAATCCTCTCACCGCAGCGGCCATTGCAAGGGAAGCGGGCGTTGACGATTTCCTCGCGCAAGCGAAACCTGAAGACAAGCTCGCGCTCATCCGCCGCGAGCAGGCAAAAGGAAAACTTGTCGCCATGACCGGCGACGGAACCAACGACGCCCCCGCGCTGGCGCAGGCCGACGTCGGCGTCGCCATGAATGCCGGCACGCAGGCCGCCAAGGAAGCCGGCAATATGGTCGACCTCGATTCGAACCCGACCAAGCTCATAGAGATCGTCGAGATCGGGAAGCAGTTGCTCATCACGCGCGGGGCCTTGACGACATTCTCGGTCGCCAATGACGTCGCCAAATACTTCGCGATCATTCCCGCGATGTTTGCCATCGCTCTGCCTCAGCTCAACGTGCTGAACATCATGGCGCTGAAGACTCCCGAATCCGCCGTGCTGTCCGCCGTCATTTTCAACGCCTTGATTATCATTGCGCTGGTGCCGCTCGCTCTTCGCGGCGTGCGGTATCGCCCGATCGGCGCGGAGGCTTTGCTGCGCTGGAATCTGCTCATCTATGGACTCGGCGGAATCATCGCGCCGTTCATAGGAATCAAGCTGATCGACATGCTCATTACTCGAATCGGCTTGGCGTGAGGAAACAGTGAAGAAGAATCTGCTGATCGCAATCTGGATGACGCTCGTGACCACGGTGCTGCTGGGGATCATTTATCCGCTGGTCGTCACGGGGCTCGCGCAGTGGTGGTTCCCGCGACAGGCCAATGGAGAGTTGATTCGAAGAGACGGAAAGCTCGTCGGCTCCCGCCTGATCGGGCAGCCGTTCACGGCCCCGGGATATTTTCACTCGCGGCCGTCCGCCGCAGGCGCGGCAGGCTATGACGCAAGCAATTCGACCGGATCGAATCTCGCGCCGACCAACAAGGCGTTGATCGATCGTGTGGCGGCGAGCGTCGACGCGCTGCGAGCGGAAAACCCGAACAGCACGATTCCCGCCGATCTCGTCACCACGTCGGGCTCCGGACTCGACCCTGATATCTCGCCGGCAGCGGCGGATTTTCAGGTCCCGCGCGTGGCTCGCGAGCGCGGTATGACCGAGGATGCCGTTCGTGCGGCGGTGAAAAGGCACACCGCAGCAAGGGATCTCGGCTTCATCGGGGAGCCCCGCGTCAACGTTCTCGAACTCAATCTGGATCTGGACGCCACCCACCCGATGCGCTAATCGGGTGTGCGGCTTTGCCGCAAGCGCGTTTCCTTCGGCGGCTGGAAGCGATAGCCCACCCAGGGCTCTGTCAAAATCAACCGGGGATGCGACGGATCCGGCTCGATCTTCTTGCGGAGCTGGTTGATTGCCACGCGAAGATATTCCGGCTCGTCGCCATAGTCGGGTCCCCACACCGCTTGCAGGAGACGACGGTGCGTCAGTGGTTTTCCCGCGCTGGCAACCAGTTGGCGTAGCAGCTCGAATTCCTTGGGCGTCAGATGCACCTCGCGCCCGCGAACGGTCACGCGGCGGGTCTCAAAATCGATCCCCAGGTCTCTCGAAACGAACGTACGCGGGTTCTCCTGCGGCAATTTCCGTCGAAGCGCGGCCCGAATCCGCGCAAGCAGCTCCTGCATGCCGAAGGGTTTCACCACGTAGTCGTCTGCGCCCACGTCGAGCGCGCGCACTTTGTCCTGCTCCGCGTCGCGCACGGTCAGCATGATGATGGGAACATCGGAAGCCCTGCGGATTTCACGGCACGCCTCCAGACCGCCCATGCCCGGCATGTTCACGTCGAGAAGGATGATGTCGGAAGGCTCGGCCCGAAAGGCTTCGAGTGCCTCCTCGCCTGTGCGCGCTTCGTAGATGGTGTAGCCCTCGGCGGAGAGCGTCGTTCGCAGCACGCGCCGGACCTGCGGCGCATCGTCCACCACGAGGATCTTCGCTGAATTCATCGCTGCTCGCTGGCGTGGCTGTCGACGGGAAGTGTGAAGGAGAAGACGGAGCCGCGTCCGATTTGGCTTGTTACGCCGATTGTGCCTCCGTGCGCTTCCACAATCGCTTTCGCGATGGGCAGGCCCATGCCGGTCCCCTGCACAAGATACCTCTGGTCTCGCCCCCGGTAGAACTTGTCGAAAATCATCCCTTGTTCCAGGTCCTCGATGCCGGGGCCCTGGTCGGCAATGCTGGTCAAAACGAATCTCCCGCTGGGCTCCGCGCTGATGACGATGGGCCGGTCCTTCGGCGAATAGAGGTTGGCATTGTCGATCAGTTGCACCAGAACGTCTTTGGCGCGCTCCAGGTCCACACGCACCGGCGGAAGTCCCGGCGCCACCTGCACACGCACCTCGCGGGAACCCAGTGCGTTGCGGGAATTCGCGAGCGCGGCTTCGATGAGGCTCTCGATCTTCACCGGCCCCAGGTCCAGCTCGAACTCGCCCGCCTCCAGCCGCGCCATCTCGGACGCTTCTCTCACCAGACGATTCAGCCGGTCGCACTCTTCGTTAATGACGGTCAGAAGCTCCTCTTGAGTCGCCGCCGGCTTTCCGCCCGAGAGCAGGCTCGTCACCGAAGCCTTGATGGACGTCAGCGGCGTTCGAAAGTCATGCGTAATCGAGTCGAGCAGCGCGGACTTGAGCCGTTCGCTCTGGCGGTCCGCCTCCGCCTTGCTCAATTGCTCCACCGCGTGCGCCCGCTCGATCGCGATTCCGATGAGCGATCCCATCGCCTCCAGCGTTTGCCGGGAGAGCGGGGAACCCGAGACTCCGAAGCTCCCGATCGACCGCACGCCCAGTCGAATCGGGCCGAAGAAAAATCCCCCCGCCGTGTCGACGATCGCTTCGTCGCGGCTGAAGCTGGCTTTCATCTTTTCCTCATCGAGCCGCGCGGCTCCCAAACCCGACCGGTAGAATTTGTTCTTCTCGGAGAGGAAAAGGCTGGCGCTGCCCGCTTCGAACGACTCGACGATGTGGTTGGGAATTGCGTTCAGCAATTGGATCACGTTGCCTTCGCCAAGCAGTTTTTGGCTGAACGCGTAGAGCCTTTCGATCTCCCTCCTGCGTCGGTTGGCTTCCTCCGCTTCCCGCTGCATTCGCCCCGAGAGCTGGCTGCCCAGAATCGCCGTCACCAGAAACGCCAGTAGCGCCGCCCAATTCTGCGGATCGGCTATGCTCAATGTGCCCACCGGCGGCAGGAAGAAGTAGTTGAACGCCAGCATTGCCGCCACTGACATGACGGCCGATACAGCCATTCCCCACACGGTAGAAACTGCTAGAATCGCCAGAAGAAAAGTGAGGGCGACGGTGGTCTGATTCACTTGAGGCAGAGCTTTCCGGTAGAAAAGCGTAATGCCCGATACGATGGCCAGAGCTACCACAAAGCCGACGGACTTGAGGGCCAGGCGCCGTAGCATGGCTAGAGTCTAGCGCAGTTCCACGACGCTCGGTTGAGGAGAAGGTTGCGTTGCCAAAGAAACCCGAAGACTGGCTGGAAGTCGCCGCTCCCCGGCAAAAAACGAAGGGAACCTTCAAGCTTTTCTTGGGGTATGCCCCGGGTGTCGGCAAGACCTACAACATGTTGAGCGAGGGGATTCGGCGTCACAGTCGCGGGGAAGACGTCGCGATTGGCCTCGTCGAAACCCACGGCAGGAAGAGCATCGAAGAGCTCGCCACCCAGCTTGAGACGATTCCGCGGCGCCGCATCGACTACAAGGGTACCGTCTTCGAGGAAATGGACGTCGACGCCATCATCGCCCGGCGGCCGGCGGTCGTTCTCGTGGACGAGCTCGCCCACACCAACATCCCGGGAAGCAGGAACCGCAAACGCTACGAAGACATTCAGGAGATTCTCGCGGCGGGGATCGATGTCCTTTCGACGCTGAACATCCAGCACATCGAGAGCATCGCGCCCGTCGTCCGCAATATCGTCGGAATCACCGTTCGCGAAACCGTCCCCGATTGGGTCCCCCTCACCGCAAACGAGACGGTCATGGTCGACCTCACGCCGGAGGCTTTGCAGAACCGCATGCGACGCGGAGACGTATATGCGCCACAAAAAGTGGAACAGGCCCTCGGTAACTTTTTCCGCCGCGGCAACCTGATTGCCCTTCGCGAGCTGGCGCTTCGGCAGGTCACGGAACAGGTCGACCGCAGCCTCGAAACCTACATGGCTTCGAAGGACATTCAGAAAAACTGGGCGGTCCGCGATCGCCTGGCGGTATGCGTCCACCCGAATCCCTACGCCCAATACTTGATCGCGCGGGCGGCTCGCATGGCGCGGCGCTTGAATGCCGAATTCTATGCGGTCCATGTCGACACCGGCCGGGATGGCCGCGAGGACACCCAGAAGACCCTCGCCTCCAATCTTCAGCTTGCCGAAAGCCTCGGCGCGAAAGTTGTTTCGCTGAAGGGAAAAAGTGTGGCCGATGCGGTGGCTGAATTTGTGCGCGAGAAACACATCACGCAAGTCATCTTTGGCCGCTCGGCCGTCAAGGGTTGGAAAAAATACCTCTATCTCTCGCCTGCCCACCGCTTCCTCCGAGAATCCCCGGAAGTCGACGTGCACATCGTCACGCAAGACAAGGAGTGACCGCGGCGCGAAGCGGATCTCGGAAGTCTCGCCCGGAACCTTGATTTTTGGTCTGCTACAATCAAGCGCCGGGGAGGCATCGGAATGCTGGGTGCCCGTAGTGTCCTGTTCGTCGCCGCAGCGGCGCTCACCCTTTCTGCATCGCCGCGGCAGAAATCGTTCAGCAATTGGCCCGACGGAACCTCGCCTCGGGAAATCGGTCAACGCGTCGCGGAGCGCTTCCTCGCTGGACCGCCGCCGTACGCCGGAAACAACACGGCTTCCGGGCCGATAACATATCCCGAAAGCGTCGCGTGGTATGGCGCGCTCACCTTCGCCGGCGTGAGCGGCAACAAGGAACTCACATCGCGCCTGATCCAGCGTTTCGATCCCCTTTTCGCTGCGGACACCTCCCGCGTTCCCGCGCCCGTCCATGTGGACTTCACGGTCTTCGCCTCGGTCCCGCTCCAGATCTATATCGAAACCAAAGACCCGAAGTACCTCGATCTCGGAAAGCGCCTCGCCGATGCGCAATGGCAGGACCCTTTGCCCGACGGCCTCACCAAGCAAACGCGCTTCTGGATCGACGACATGTATATGATCACGCTCGCGCAGGTTCAGGCGTATCGCGCCACCGGCGACGCCGCATATCTCGACCATGCCGCGGTCGAGATGGCCGCCTACCTCGACAAGCTCCAGCAGCCGAACGGCCTCTTCTATCACGCGGCCGACGCCCCGTTTTTCTGGGGTCGCGGCAACGGTTGGGTCGCCGCCGGAATGACGGAACTCTTGCGATCGCTGCCGGAAAATCATCCGCGGCGTGCCCGAATCATGCAGGGCTACAAGAGCATGATGGCCGCGCTCCTGAAATTCCAGGGAACAGACGGCCTCTGGAAGCAATTGCTCGATCATCCGGAAGCGTGGCCGGAGACTTCCGGCTCCGGGATGTTCACGTTCGCCATGGTTACCGGAGTGAAGAACGGCTGGCTCAAAGAGAAGCCCTACGGCCCCGCCGCGCGAAAAGCCTGGCTCGGTCTGGTCACCTATATTGAGCCGAACGGAGACCTCCGCAACGTCTGCGAAGGCACCGGCAAGAAGAACGATCTGAATTACTATCTTGCGCGCGCGCGCAACACCGGCGACCTTCACGGCCAGGCGCCGCTCTTGTGGTCCGCTACCGCGCTGCTCCGCTAGAGTAGCGAACTCGGGCACAAAATGCCGATGACGCCAGGAAACGCTCGATGAATCGCGAAGTGCCCGCCGATCCGGCAGACGCCGGCGCCGCGGGCGGTTCCCTGGGCTCCAAGCTTGCCGCGAACGTCGGCTATTTCCGCTGGGTGATTTGCGCTCTCCTTCTCCTCGGCACCACCAAGAATTACATGGACCGCCAGATTCTCGGCGTCCTCAAGACCACCCTGCAGCACAACCTCGGCTGGAGTGAAATCGATTACGCGAACCTCGTGTTCGCGTTTCAAGCCGCGTACGCCCTCGGAATGCTCGTCGTCAGCTGGCTCATCGACCGCCTCGGCACGCGCGTCGGCTATGCCGCCGCCATGATCTTCTGGAGCGTCGCGTCGATGGGCCACGCCCTCGCTCACTCGCTTTCGGATTTCGTCGTCGCGCGCTTTTCCCTCGGCTTCGGCGAATCGGGAGTCTTTCCCGCAAGCATCAAAAGCGTCTCCGAATGGTTCCCCGCCCGGGAGCGCGCGCTCGCCACCGGAATCTTCAACGCCGGCACCAACATCGGCGCTATCGTCACGCCGCTGATCATTCCCTGGATCACGATCCGCTGGGGCTGGCGGGCGGGATTCGTCTTCACGGGCGCGCTCGGATTTCTCTGGGTCGTCCTGTGGCTCGCGTTCTACCGAAAGCCGGAAGAACATCCGCGAGTTTCGCCTGAGGAGCTAGCCTACATTCGCAGCGATCCCCAGGAACCGCGCACCAGGGTGAAATGGCTCAGCCTGCTCCCCCACCGCCAGACCTGGGCCTTCGTGGCGGGAAAATTCGTCATCGACCCGATCTGGTGGTTCTACCTCTTTTGGGCCCCCGACTTTCTGCAGCGCAAGCACGGCTTGAGCTTGATGCAGATCGGGATTCCCCTCATGGTTATCTACGTTATCTCCGACGTCGGAAGCGTTGCCGGCGGCTGGCTCTCGTCGCTGTTGGTTCGCCGCGGCCGGACCGTCAACGCGGCGCGCAAATTTGCGATGCTCGTCTGCGCCTTAAGCGTGCTTCCGGTCATCTATGCCTCGCGGGCGCGCGGGCTCTGGACCGCCGTCCTTCTTGTTGCCCTCGGTGCCGCGGCGCATCAGGGATTCTCCTGCAACTTGCTCACGCTGCCGTCGGACGTCTTCCCCAGCCGGGCGGTCGCCTCCGTAGTGGGCATCGGCGGAATGTCGGGGGCCGTTGGCGGCATGTTAATAGCGAAGATCGTCGGCTACGTCCTTGAATGGACCGGCAGCTACAGGATCCCGTTCCTGATGGCGGGCTTCGCCTATATCCTCGCCCTCGGTCTCATTCACCTCTTGTCTCCGGACCTGAGGCCCGTGACTCTGGAAGCAAAGGAAACTGGAACTGCTTGAGAAATAAGGAGAAAGCGTCCGCGCAAGTACTAGTTCTTGACAATCCGTGTTTACTATGCTATAATTACTTATCCTCAAAAATAGGAATAATTGATTGTGTGTCCGCATATGCGGATGCGCGGGGGCGGTGCTAGGCGTGTGTCTACACACACGATCCTGGCGTCCGCTCAGTCGGGTTTCAGGGGTTGTACTTGAAAACCCTACGCTAGAGACAAGGAGGGAACGATGATTGGCAGGACGGCAGCAGGCCGCCTTTGGGTTCGCTCGACACTGGCCTGCCCCGGGGAGAATCGAGGAGCCACTCGCCACTGCTTTTCTAATCGCCAAATTCGAATATTAGAACCCACCGTAAGTTATTCAAAACAAACGACTGCACCCCTCTCTATTCGCCAAGAAACGCGGTTTCGTCAACGCCCATATTTCTTCCCCGTCCCTGCGTCTCTGTCCCCCTGTGGCGAATCCGTCGGTGGGTTTTTCTTCTCGGGTCGCGGACCACGGATCGCGGGTTCACCCAGAGCCAAAGCGAAGGGTCGCAGGTTTCTAATATACAGTTGCGCGATTAGAAATCGGGCTAACTCGTTGAAAACAAAGGCCCGACCCCATGTCTAATATACAGTTCCACGCCTTCTCGGGCTCGGCGTCGCCTTCTCGCCCCTCGCCCCGCACCCCTCACCCTCAGTTTCCGTCCTCTGCTTCCATAGTTCTCCTCCCATGAAGACTCGCCCCGAATCTCTGCGCGCCATCGCCGGCGAATCGTTCGACGTCTGCGTCATTGGCGGCGGAGCCACGGGCGCGGGCTGCGCGCTCGATTCGCAGCTCCGCGGCCTGAAGACGGTCCTCCTCGAAGCGGGCGACTTCGGCGGCGCCACATCGAGCGCTTCCACGAAGATCGTCCACGGCGGGGTGCGCTACCTGGAACAGGCCGTCAAGGATCTCGACGCGAAGCAGTATCACGTCGTCCGCTGCGCCCTTCACGAGCGCATCTCGATGCTGCGGAACGCCCCTTACCTCGCGGGCCGGATGGAGTTCCTTGTTCCTTGCTTCTGCTGGCTCGACGCCGCCTACTTCGACGCCGGCCTGAAAATGTACGACTGGATTGCCGGCCGGGCCCGGTTGTCTCCGAGCCGTTTCCTCTCACGCGAAGAAACTCTGCGCCGCATCCCGGCGCTCAAGCCCGATGGCCTCGTCGGCGCCGTCGCCTACGCGGATGGCCAATTCAACGATTCGCGCTACAACATCGCGCTCGTCGAAACATTCACCGGGGCCGGCGGCGAAACCTTGAACTACGCGCGCGTCATAGCATTCGAAAAGTCAAGCGCAGGAAAACTGGCCGCTTGCGAAGCCGAGGATCGTTTCACGCGCAGCACCTTCCAGATTCGGGCGCGCGCGTTCGTGAACGCCACCGGCCCGTATGCCGACACGCTCCGCCAACTTGCTGCTCCCGGCGCAGCTCCCCGCATGAGGCTCAGCAAAGGCTCTCATATCCTTCTGCCGCTGGAGGTCATGCCCGGCGCCGACGCCGTCTTGATCCCAAGGACGGAAGACGGCCGCGTTCTCTTCGCCGTGCCGTGGATGGGACGCTTGCTCGTCGGAACCACCGAGCAGGAAGTTTCGGTTCACGACGAGCTCCATCTGACGAAAGACGAAGTCGAGTACCTGCTGTGCCACCTGAATCGATACCTCGTCAATCCCGTCACGCCGAATCAGATCGTGAGCGGATTTGCCGGAGCGCGCCCTCTCGTCAGCGCCGGCGATTCCTGCGGCACGCAGAAGCTGGCGCGCGACCACGAAGTCGAAATCGATTCGCAAAGCGGCTTGGTCAGCATCATGGGCGGCAAGTGGACCACCTATCGCGCCATGGCCGAGGACACCGTCGACGCCGTCCAGAAGTATCTCGGCGTTCAGCCAACAGCGTCTCCCACGAGGAATCGGCCGCTTGCCGGCTCGGAGGGGTTCGCGCCCGGCTACTCCCAGCACCTCGCCGGCGAATTCGGCATCGCCGATGCCGTGGCTCGTCATCTCGCCGAGAGGTTTGGCACCGCCGCCCCTCGCGTCCTCGAGCTTGCCGCGGAGAACGCCGAACTCGCCAAACCGGTCATCTCGGGTTTCCCCGCACTCGGCGCGGAGGTGGCTTACGCGGCGCGAACAGAAATGGCCGTCACCATCGAGGATGTTCTTTTCCGCCGGCTCGGAATTCAGCTATACAGCTGGCGCCTGGCGATTCACGCCGCACCGGTGGTCGCCGCAATTCTTGCGCGCGAGTTTTCATGGCCGGCAGACCGCACGCGCGCGGCCGTGCAAGAGTATGTCGCGCGGATCAATCGGCTGCTCGCGCTCGCAGGTCTCGAGCCCGAGCCGGATTCGGACGCAGGCGGTTCCATCCAATGACGCGAAAGGGAAGGTGAAGCGTGCCGAGCTACGTTGGAGCAATCGATCAAGGGACCACGAGCACGCGCTTCATCGTGTTCGACAAGTCGGGCCGCATTGTCTCCTCGGCCCAGAAAGAGCACGAGCAGATTTATCCGAAGCCCGGTTGGGTGGAGCACGACCCGGAGGAAATTTGGCGTCGCACGCAGGAAGTGATTGCCGAAGCGATGGCAAAAGCGGCGCTTCGTCCGAAGGATCTCGCGGCAATCGGGATCACGAATCAGCGCGAGACGACGGTCGTCTGGAATCGCAAGACGGGAAGTCCCGTCCACAACGCGATTGTCTGGCAGGACACGCGCGTTGCCGATGCCGTCGCGGAATTCTCACGCCGCGGCGGCCAGGACCGCTTCCGCAAAAAGACGGGTCTTCCTCTCGCGACCTACTTCAGCGGCCTGAAGCTTCGTTGGATTCTGAACGACGTTCCGGGAATTCGCCGACAGGCCGAGGCCGGCGACGTGGTCTTCGGAAACATCGACACGTTTCTTCTCTGGAAGCTGACGGGCGGCGCCGCGGGCGGCATTCATGCCACCGATGTGACGAACGCGAGCCGGACGCAACTGCTCGACCTCAAAACCCTTTCGTGGGATCGCGAGATTCTTCGCCTGTATGGAATCCCGGAAGCGATGCTGCCACAGATTCGATCGAGCAGCGAAGTCTACGGGAACGCGCGCATCGACTCCATCAAGGATGTCCCCATCGCCGGGATTCTCGGCGATCAGCAAGCGGCGCTCGTGGGCCAGGCATGCTTCAAGCCGGGTGAGGCAAAGAACACTTACGGCACCGGCTGCTTTCTTCTGATGAACACGGGCCACAAGCCGGTGCAATCGAGGAGCGGCCTGTTGACGACGGTCGCCTACAAACTCGGAAACAAGCCGGCTCAATACGCCCTCGAAGGCAGCATCGCCATCACCGGCGCGCTCGTGCAGTGGCTGCGCGACAACCTGGGAATTATCGACAAAAGTTCGAGCATCGAGGCGCTCGCTCGAACGGTCGACGACAATGGCGGCGTCTACTTTGTGCCCGCTTTTTCCGGTCTGTACGCGCCGTACTGGAAGGCGGCCGCGCGCGGCGTCATCGCGGGCTTGACGCGGTACGCGAACAAGGGCCACTTGGCTCGCGCGGCGCTCGAAGCGACCGCGTTTCAAACTCGCGAAGTCGTCGAAGCGATGGAAACTGACTCCCGCATCAAGCTCCATGTGCTGTGCACCGACGGCGGCATGGTGGAAAACGAGCTGCTGATGCAATTCCAGGCGGACATCCTGAACCGCTCGGTTGTGCGGCCCGTGGTCCGCGAAACCACCGCCCTCGGCGCGTCCTACGCCGCCGGCCTCGCCGTCGGCTTCTTCAAGGATACGGAAGAGCTCCGTTCACATTGGGCCGTCGATCGCACGTGGCAACCTCAAATGAAGAAGGGCACGCGCGATCATCTTTTTCGATTCTGGAAGAAAGCCGTCACGCGATCGTTCGACTGGATCGACGAACCCTCGTCAGGCTCGCGCCGCGGCAGCCGCAGGATGAAGAGGAGCCTGCGGCGTGACGGGCTTACTTGATTCCTGAACCTTCGACGATTGTTACGTAGCGATCCAAGGCAAGATCCGTGAACACGTCGGTATGCCCGCTCGGCGCAGGCCAGCGAATTTCGAGGCGGTCGATTTTCGTTCGCGGCCCGATGCCTAGCACTTCGCGAGGGTCGTGCGCCGAGAGGTAACTCCCGCCGCCAACCTTCAATCGCGAACGCTTCAGATCTCCGGCCTGCCATGTCAGTCGTGTTCCGATAGCGTCCGGGTTCGCTTTTTTTCCCACGAGGCGGACTCCCAACCAGTGATTCCCAAGCGCCGCCCTGTTTCTCAGCAGCAGAGGCGCACCGCCGTTCACCGCGATCAGGACGTCGATAGCGCCGTCGTTGTCGTAGTCGCCGATCGCGAGGCCGCGCGCCGCGAATCGTTGGTCGAAAATCGGGCCGGCAGTGTCGCTGACGTCGCGCAGGGTCTTGCCTTCGTTGTGAAAAAGCAGCAGCGGTTCCTTGTAACTTACGTTGTAGGAGTGTTCTTCAATCTTATCGTCGGGATGGCCGTTCGCGATGAACAGGTCCGTGTTTCCGTCGTTGTCGTAGTCAAAGAATTTCAGTCCCCAGCCGCTCATCAGGCGCGTGATCCGCGCAATTGCCATCGACTCCGCTGCATCGTCGAACGTGTTGTCGTGATTGTTGTGATAGAGCGAATACATCTCTTGATCGACGTTCGTTACGAAAAGGTCCTGCCACCCGTCCTGATCGTAATCGGCGGAGTCCACTCCCATGCCGGAGCGTGCCCGGCCGTCCTCGCTGTACGCTACGCCGGCATCGAACCCAACCTCATCGAATCGCCCGTGGCCGCGATTCAGGAACAAGAAATTTGCAACGGTGTCGTTCGCAACGAACAGGTCCATCAACCCGTCGTTGTTGATGTCTGTCGCGACCACACCCCACGCCTTGCCCAGCACTTTGCCAATTCCCGACTCGAGAGAAACGTCTGTGAAAGTGCCGTTGCCATTGTTGTGGAAGAGCCAGCTCCGGGTCGACGCGTAGACACGCGGGACGCAGTAAAAGCGCTCGCCCGTCTGTTCGTTCCCACAGAACTTGTTTTTCGATTTGTCGAAATCCACAAAGCGACACACGAACAAGTCGAGCCGTCCGTCGTTGTCATAATCGAACCAGACGGCGCTTGACGACCATCCCGGCGCGGCCACTCCCGCTTTCTCCGTGACGTCCGTGAATGTCCCGTCGCCATTATTGTGGTAGAGAATGCTGCGGCCGTATTGCGTCACGTAAAGGTCGGGCATTCCGTCACCATCGTAGTCCCCGACCGCGACGCCCATGCCGTATCCGCCGCCTTGCACGCCCGCGCTCTCGGTCACGTCCGTGAAAGTGCCGTCCCGGTTGTTCTTGTACAGTGCGTTCCGCGGCGGCGATTTCGGATCATAGAAATCGCACTTACCGCTGTTGACGAGATAAACGTCCATCCATCCGTCGTTGTCGTAGTCGATGAAGCCGCACCCGGCACCAGTCGATTCGGGAAGGAAGTACTCGGGAGACCGTCCGTTCACATGCTCCCACGAAATTCGGCTTGCCGAGGGTGCAACCAGGTCAAAGAGCGGCGTGGAGGAGCGCTGCGAACCCTGGCGCACGTGGTCGCCGGCCAGAGCGCGGACGATCCGAGAATTGCCCAAAAGAAAAGAGGCTTCGGCCGAGGAAGTGCCAAGCAATCGGAGAAAATCGCGGCGCGAGAATCGCTTCATCGCTTCGCTTTCTCTGCTCGGCTGGCTGCTGCGCAGGGGCTTGCTCTCATCGTTGAGGAATCCTGGCTTCGGGTTCTTTGCCGAGCATCTCGCGCTCCACTCCAGGCCGCTCTTGTCCGTACACGTTGGGTGCGGCTACGGTCTGCTGGTTCAGACGGAGGAAGGTCGCCTTCGCCCGGGCGGCCTCGTCTGGCCGCCCCGTGTGGGCGTATGCGGCAGCGAGTGCGAAGTACACCTTGGCCTCTTGCGGAAACGCTCTCTGAGCGGTTTCTAATTCCGGAACCGCGCGTGCGTAGTCGTGAGTGTCGACGAGCAAGAGCCCCAACAGGTAATGCGCCAGCGGCATCTGCGGATTCCGTTTTACGGCCTGTTCGGCGTAGGGCAATCCTCCTTGGGAGTCGACCCGGTACTTCACCGCCGCGATTTGCAGAAGCGCGAAAATGTGGTCAGGATTATTCTGTATCTCTTGCTGAAACTCCTGAACCGCACCCGCCGTATCGTTCACTTCGATCAAGAATCTTCCGTAGGCGTAGTGGAGGTTCGGATATTGAGGATAGTTCTTCTCCACCGCTGCAAAGTTCTCCCGCGCTTCGTCAAATTTCCTTCGTGCGGCCATGCATTGGGCGCGACCCACGCCTGAAACAACACTGGCACCCGGCGATCCTTCCACGGGAGCGTCTTTTCCGCTCATGCGGAGCGCCGTCATTCCGAGCGCCCGCGTCACGTTGTCATCCTCCACTCCGTCGGCACATACTCGGACGAGTGATTCCTGCGCACTTTCAAATCTCCCTCTCCGCTGCAGCAGCACGCCCTCGTGATAAAGCATCACGTGCCACAATTGCGGGTCGTCGGCAATGCCAATCGCCTTGCCCTCCTCGATGTATTTCAGCGCGCTGTCGTCTTGGCCGAGTTCGAACTTGCATAGCCCGAGCATAACCCTCGCCGTTCCTGCCTTCGAATCGAGCGCTCTCACTTTCTCAAACGCGCGCGCCGCGCTCGCATAATCGTTCTGGTCGTACTCAATTGTGCCTAACGACCACCAGCCTTCCACCCATCGAGGACGCAAAGCCAACGCCCTCCTATACAAGCCAACCGCGAGCTCCAGTCGATTGGCGTCTCGTGCCGTGTTTGCCCGAGTGGACAGATCGGCAAAACTAGCCGGCGAGGACGAAGGGCCAGCCTGGGCCCTAGTTGGTATCGCGGTAAGAGCTACTGCAAGAATCAAGAGGCACGAAAAGACGGGAACAGTTCGATGACGCAGCCTCTCGTCGAATCGAATCAAGGAGCAACCGAGGATTCCCAGAAAGTTCACAAAGACAAGTCTAAGCGGAAAAGCAGCCAGAGAATGAGCAAATGTTCGGCTCACTCTCGGGCTGCTTCTTGCCCTAGGAGGCAACTCTAAGCGCGCGTGCGCAAGCTAGAAGCTGAACCTCGCCTGCATTTCGATCACGCGTGCGGCCAATATGTTCGAGGCTCGACCAAATGATGGATTGGGTGTGAAGGATGTGACCAAACCGGTGCTCGGATCCACTTGGATGCTACTCGCTATGTTTTGCGGGTTCCCAAGCGGCGCAAGATTCAAAGTGTTGAACAGGTTGTAGAAATTGGCGCGAAAAGAAAGCTTTGCTCCTTCGCCCAGGACTTTCATCGCGGGCAATCCGAAGTCTTTGCCGAGCGTGAAGTCGAAGTCCTGGTAGCGTGGCCCGCGGAAGTTATTCCGTTGCACTCCAGGCGCAGACGGCATTCCGTTGGCTGCAAAAGACGGCATGGTGAAATAGGCGTTGGTGCCGTCCACTCCGCTCGCACTAGCCAGTTGCGGGAAATTCCCATAGTTCCCTTCGAACGCGGAATTACTGCTGCTGCTTCCCGCATGCCCAAGATAGGCAGCTGGCTCCGCCTGACAGAAGTTGCTGTTCGCGTAGATTAGGCTGCAGGTGTCCCCCGTAGTCCCGTATTGAATACCGTTCAAGAATGCGGTCCACGGGAATCCGGTGTGGAATTCGTAGATGCCACTGAGCTCCCAGCCTCCAAGGACCTTCTCTCTCCAGTCGTGGTCGCCCCGGAAAATGCGCGGCGACCACACGCCATATGCCTTGAAGTTGTGGGTGACATCATAGTCGCACGGGCCGAGAGCGGCCGAGAGAGCGAAGGGGTAGGGGTCGCTGTAGTAATCCTGTGAACCGTGATCCATGCACTTGCTGTAGGTGTACTGGCCGTCGATCAGGAACGTGTGAGAAAACTGGTGCTGAACTTCGAAGTAAACCGCATTGTAGTGACCGGAGGAGTCGTTTGTGTAGAAGTCCACGCCCGCCACCGCCGGATTGAGGTTATTCGGATACAGCCAGTTGAGATTGTTAATCTGTCGGAAGAAGTGCCGGCTTTCGCTTCCCAGGTAGCCAACAGTGGCGACCCAGTGGTTGCCGAGATCGTACTGCCCGAGCGCCGAGTAGCGGTACACGATAGGTGTAGACAGATTATGATCGAACGCCGTCAGGCTGATCGCACCGCACGTCGCGGGAGCGCAGGTAGGCAAGCCGTTTGAACCAAACGTTTCGACGGCAGCGGGATTGGGTGGAAACCCGAGGATGTTGTTAGGTGAGCTTGACGCGGCATACACAACCTGTCCCAGAGACTGCTGAAGGTTGCCGAGTTGAATCACAACCGGTGGATTGAGGCGGCCATTTAGAGTGATTGCTTCCTGCGGCCGGGTATAGCCGATGCCAAATCCGCCGCGGAGAACGAATCTGTTGTTGAACGGGTGACCAAAGATGTTATTCGGGCTCCATGCAAAGCCGATTTGCGGACCCCAGTTGTTGTGGCTCGCGTTGTAGGCATCGACGCCGGTCTTCAGATTGATCCCAGTGAGAGTGTTGCTGCTAGTCCCAAGATCAACCACTCCGAGATTGCCGTATTTTTCATGAATGGGCCCGAAGTACTCCCAGCGGAGGCCCAGGTTCAGCGTGAAGTTCGGCTTCAACTTATAGTCGTCCTGAACAAAGAATGCCAAAATGTTCGAACGAATATACTTTTGGACGCCGGTTGGATTTCCCGTGCGGGGATCAAACGCGCCCGACTCCTGGAATGGGGCGTCATTGCCCCAGTCCCACAGATTATGGAACTGATAGGAGGGCGGGAGACCGGCCCAGAGGGCGGTGTCTTCCACTTGGTCCTTGTAGATGTCGGTGCCGAGCCGGATGGTATGGCTGTTCATGACCTTCGTTACGGTGTCCCGGATGTTGTATGAAGTTTGATAGAAAATCCCAGGTCCGGGGGGACCGAAGGCTGGCCCAACAAGTCCCACGTTTCCGACATTATTGATGTTGCCAACCGGGAACCCGAACAGCATCTGCGGATTGGACTGTTGTTCATTGAACCACCAACGCGTCACGCCTGCGCGAGCCTCGTTGATAAGCGTAGGTGTAAAGGTATGGTTCCACAAGAGAGTGCCCGCATAGTTCAAGCGATCGGAATGCCAGAGATTTGTCGGGCGAACTGGGCCGTTATAGTCGGTAGTGTCGTTGGGAGTCCAATAGATGCTGAAGGTGACGAGATCGTTTTGGGTGGCTTGAAAATCGGCGCGGCCGTTGTATTGAGTCGCGACGACTTGCGTGGGATTCAGCGTGTTCACGTTGAATACATCGGGTGAGCCGTCTAACCCGTTGCCGATTCCAAAGGGGGTCCCGGCTTGGCCGTACGTCGGATCCGGCGTTCCGGCGGCACTTGTCAAGGGAGAACCAATGTCCAGACCACCCGAAAGAGTGGCACAGTCTGTCCCTTCCGTGAGGCCGGCGTTGGCGCACGTGGTAAGTCCGGTGTTGATCGCGCTGAAGGATGCGTTAACCCCGGCTAGCTTCGCCCACTCCGCCGAGATATTGCTCGGTGCGGCCGCCGCCACCGTTTGATAGAACTGCGGCGTCACGTACCACCCGCTCGCGGTATTCAGGCTGTTTTCTCGGAGGGTTTCGTAGGAGAAAAAGAGAAACAGTCGATTCTTGATCGCTGGCCCACCCACGCTGCCGCCGATCGAGTTGAATCGTCCGTTGTCGCGTTGAGGTCCCGGAAGGTTCGGGCCGGCGGAGCGCTGATAGGCATCCAGACCTGGACGGTGAGCCCGGATGAAGACGCTGCCGTGATAGTTATTCGTGCCACTCTGAGAAACTACGAGAACCTGAGCTCCAGCGCCTCGCCCATTCTCCGCATCATAAGGATTCGCCTGAACCTGCACTTCCTTCACAGACTCTTCGTTGGGAGTGATCAGCGCCGACCCGCCCCACGTAAGGCTGTTCACCTCGACACCGTCGATCTGGTAGCTGTTACCGTTGTTCCGCGCGCCATCGGCCACTATGCCGGGCTGGTTCTCGGTCATGTAAATGCTTGAACTTGGATTCGAACCTTGCTGATTTTGTCCGGGCAGTGTCTGACCGCCCCCGCTCGAACCTTCGGCACCGTCGCCGAAAACACCAGGCGTCAGCCTGAGCAGCTGATATGGATCGTGCCCGACCGAGGGCAAATTCTGAATTTCCGTGGTCGTCAGTGCGCCTGAAACTGTTCCGGAAGCCGTATCGATGATCGGCTGCTCCGACCCGTTGACGGTGACGGATTCGGTCACCTGGCCAACTTCCAACGAAACATTCAACCCGGTCACCTGTTCCGCGGGCACGTCGACGTTGTCTACGAGTTTTTTCTGAAAGCCGGTTTTCTCTACGGTCACTGTGTAGAGACCGGGGGCGAGACGATTGATGCTGTACACGCCGCCCGCGTCCGTGGTCGCTTCCTGCGATAGGCCCGTGTCTTTGGCCGTAACCGTCACTTTCGCGCCCGAGACGACTGCCCCTTGCGGGTCGGTGACTGTGCCTTGGATTCCGGCGCGGTATTGGGCTTGCGTGGCGACAGCGACGAAAAGAAGAGTGAAAACGAGCCCGATCGTGCGAACCAGCCAGTTGCCGAGATTCATGCGACGCTCCTCATCGTGGAGGATGTCCCCTCAAGGAACACGCGAGCCTGGCATTTTCCCCCGGCTTGTCGTGTCTAAATCGAAGCTAAAACGATTTAACTCCCCCAACCCGATTACGCGAATTAACCATAAGCGTCCGTTTGCGGTCAAGCCCTTTTTTCAGAGATGTCTTGTCGCCGCACCCGGTTTGTGGGAGACTCCCGCGCGTGCCGCCGAAGAAAACTCCGAAGCGCCATCCGCGAGCCTCGCACCGGTCGGTGAGTTTGAAGCAGCTGGCCGACCGCCTCGGCCTGTCTCCCGCCACAGTTTCCGTCGTGATCAATCGCTCGCCCGTGGCCGATACGATTTCACAGGAGACGAAGAAGTTGATTCTCTCCGCGGCGCGCAAGTTCAACTACCGCCCCAATTTCTTCGCGCGCTCCCTGCGCATGCAGCGCAGCCTCACGATCGGAGTCATCGTCCCCGAAGTCAGCGACGGTTACGCCACGATGGTCCTGAGCGGCATCGAGGATCATCTCCTGCAAGCGGGCTATTTCTATTTCGTCGCCAGCCATCGCCACCGCGCCGACCTGATCGACGAATATCCCAGGCTGTTTCTCGATCGCGCCGTCGATGGCATCATTGCGGTCGACACGCCGTGGCATCATCGGCTGCGCGTTCCAGTCGTCACTGTGTCGGGTCATAACGAAGCCCCCGGGGTCGTCAATGTGGTCCTGGACCACGAACTTGCCGCGAACCTGGCGATAAACCACCTTGTCGGTCTGGGCCATCGCAATATCGCGTTCATTAAGGGCCAGGCCTTCAGTTCCGATACGGAAGTCCGCTGGAACGCCATTCTGAAAGCCACGGCGCAGCTGGGAATTTGCGTCTCTCCAAAACTTACGGTCCAACTCGAAGGAGACGAGGCGTCGCCGATCCTCGGTTACAACGTGACTACCGCACTCGTCAAATCGCAGCAACCCTTCACAGCGATTTTCGCGTTCAACGACATTTCGGCCATGGGAGCGATTCGAGCGCTGCGCGAATCGGGGCTGCGCGTCCCGGAAGACGTCTCGGTGGTCGGCTTCGACGACATCCAGAGCGCCGCCTATCAGAATCCGAGCTTGACCACCGTTCGGCAACCACTCCGAAAGATGGGGACAATCGCCGCAGAAACCGTGTTACGAGGAATCCGTCCGGCCTCGGCTCGTCCCGGAGCGAAAGAAATCACCGTCGCCCCTGAACTCGTTGTCCGCGAGACGACCTGCGCGCTGGGCTGCGAGGAATTATAGACAGAGCCGCGCCGTCTTCCTTCCCGAACCTTTCCGAAGGGAATTCCTTGGCCGGACCGGTTACTTCAACTCGATCAGCGCCAGTTCGTGCGGCGCCAATGCAAGAGTCAACTTGCCGCCTTCTATTTTCCGCACAGTGGGAGGTGGCAGCTCGGCGGCTTGCCTCAACGCCTTGATTTGAGACTGCGTGGGATAGCGCGGGGAGCCCATCTTCTCGAACGCCGTGTGGGAGTCGCTGTGCGCGGGATCTACGATCGAGATCGCCGCTTCGTTTGGATCCACATTCTTGAACTGGAGGGTCACGGTCTTCGGCACGCCCGCTTCCTCCGGCGGAGCGTAGTTCCACACGGCGACGACCAGCGATCCGTCCTTCTTACGTGTGACGAGCACGGAATCCGAGTTCACCTCGATTCGCTCGTCGCCGAGCCGGTGCAGCAGCTTGAATGCGTTGAAAGCAGGCTTGGGAATCCCGCCGGCGGCAATCAGTCCAAAGCCGCCGTAAAACGGCGTCTTGACGACGCCTTGTTCCTCGAAGACATCGGAGAATGTCCAGTACGACATTACGTCGACCAAGCCGTCACATTGCCGGATCGTGTCGGCCATCCACGGGCCCATGTAGGACGTATCCGTGACCGCCGGCTCGTTCATGTAACTCGCGTTGAACTCGCTCCAGATCAGCGGCAGATCGGGCATCGTCGATGCCTTGAGTTCTTTGTGGACTTTCGCCACCGCGCGGCACACCATCGCGTTCCTCGGAATTTCCTCGGTCGTCCCGAATACGTCCTCGGACCGATCATTCCCGTAGACGTGCGTGGAGACGAAGTCCACTGGGACATTGTTGGCGTGGCAGTGTTCGATGAAGGCGTCGACCCACGCGGCCTGAGCCGTCGCCGGTCCGCCGACGCGCAAGCGGGAACTCACCGCTTTCAGCGCCCGCACCGTATGATCGTAGAGATCCCAATACGTAGACTGCCTTGGATTCCCGCCCCAGAAGTCCAGGTTCGGTTCGTTCCAGACTTCGAAGTACCACTGGCTGACTTCGTCGATGCCGTAGCGCGCAATCAGATGCTGCGCGAACTGCGAAATCATGTCGTCCCACTTATTCCAGTCTTTCGGCGGCGCGACGACGGGCTTGTACCAAAATGCCTGGAGAATCTGCTGCGAGGCCAGCTTCTTCGGCATGAAACTGAGCTCGACAAAGGGGCGGACGCCGTTGGCGAGAAGGCCGTCGTAAATCTGATCCACGTAAGAAAAGTTGTAGACGGGGTGCCCCTCGGTGTCTTCGTCGTAGATGCCCACTTCGTCGTGGAAGATGGCGTGGAACCGGACGTATCTAAAATCTGTTGCCTGCTTCACTTCGCGCAGATCGCGCCGGTAACTGTCGCGCAGGGTAAGGATTGCGTGGCCCGAGCCAAACATTTCCTCCCAAAAATGAGGGAATTTGTGGGCCGGAGCGGATGCGTCAATCACGATCACACCCTGCGCTGGAGCGGAGGCCTTCGATGCCCGCGACGCCAGGACCAGCGAAACTGCGAGGAGCAACGACAGCAAAGCAGTTGCGGCGGCGCGGCGGCGTTGGGTGGGCGGCTGACTTGGCATGTAGCTAAATCGTTTTAATAGGTCAATTCTCTTAACATGACTGTCCGTGAGGTGTCAACCGGTTCTGTGCGCGAGCCGACCGGACTCCAAGGCCGAGGCAAATTTGTCACTGGGGATGCTGCCCTTTGGAGAGCTCGCCGATTCGATCCAGCATCGGCCGTATCTCCGGATTCGACATAAAGAGTTTCCAGATCAGTCCAGTACGATAATTCTCCACCATCACCGCAATCGGCGCCTGATTGAGGCCCATGTAGATCGGCGCGAACCAGTTCTGGTCGAGATTGAACGCATCCCGCGGGCCGTAAACGCCCCACAGACGATCTCCAAGATCGCGATAGAAGTGTTTGAACGCCGCCATCGATGCTTCGGGGGTGTACGGAAACGAAGCGAGCGCGCCCGTGGGCGTCATCGTTCCGTCGTCGTCGTTCGCATCGGGAGCGTGCGCGACGTAGCCCGAGGGTCCGTCACTCGCGGTAAGTCCCCAGTCATCGGGCCCATAACCCTTGTGACGGCCGGGATTCTCGATGCAATACGCGCGATTGATGAGGGCGAGATTCCGGTTGTTGTCGAAATAGTTCGTGTAGCGGTCCGTGAGCGCGTGCGGATCGAAGCCCATGTAGGAATAATGAGTGAAGAAGAGCGGCCCGCCCGTGTCGAAGCCGACGTCGAGTTTGATGTCGAAATAAGTCTTGCCGTTCGCGTAGGAGCCGCCTCCGGGGCTCGCCCAACCCGAATAGTAAAGACTCGCAGGAACGCCATGAGTCGGCGAGGCGATCGCGAGAAGGTAAATGATCATGGCCTCATTGAATCCGTCGATCCGGTGATTGATGAACCACGACCAAGCGGGCGACCAGTGCCAGTAGAGGGCATCGCCCTGAGGAGATTTGCGGTACCAATCCCATTCGACCGTTTCCCAGAGGTGCGAGATCCTTCGGCCGAGCGAGCGCTCCGCGTCGTTGTTGGCGTTGAAATACTGGCGAGCCGTCAGCAGCCCTTCCATCAGGAACGACGTCTCCACCAGATCGCCCGCATTGTCGAACATGTCGAAGACGGGAAGGCTCGCGCCGGTGGCGTCGTCCATGAAGTGCGACCACACGCCGTGGTAGCGGGGAGCCTTCTCGAGAAAAGTGACGATCTTCGTGAGTCGGCGGAGGCCGTCCTCGCGAGAAATGAATCCGCGATTGACTCCGACGACCAGGGCCATGATTCCAAAGCCGCTCGCGCCCGTCGCGATGATGCGGTCGTTGCCCGGGACGTTCTCGCGCGCCATGCCGGAATGAGTTCCCGCGGATTCCCAGTAGTAGCGAAAGCAGGCTTCCTGCAGCATGGTGAGCAATTCATCGTCGCTCATCACGCGAGTCGAAGCCCGCGCAACAGATGAAAGCGGCGACTCGCGATAGGAACGATCGGACGCGGCAACCTTGTACGATGCGGTCTTTCCCGGCTCACCGAGAAAGTCTTCGTAGCGCGTGATGCTGGGAACCTGAATTCCGATGGGGCGAAAATCGTGGCCGTCCGTTGAGCGGTAGATAACATAACGGCTGAGCGAAGCGTCATCGATCGCATCCCAGGAGACGTCAATGTGACGCTCGTAGCCCGCCGCTCTCACGTGCTGTGGAACGAGCAGCCGCGAAGAAACCGTCGTCTGCTTCTCAAGCGGATCGATCCGCATTTCGTCGACCAACAGCGTGTGCTTGACCCGGTCGGCCGCGCTTTGCGAAAAAATTACAGCCTGCAGGCGGTGCGGATCAAAGCGGTCCACGGAACCGGTCGAAACTCGCGAGAACGGAATCGCAACACGGGTCCACTTCCTGGCAGCGAGACCCGCCACAAAGTCGCCCAGATGCAGCGGCAAGGAGAAATTCCGGTTCGTATCGAGAAGGCGAACATCGGGAAGATCGACGGCGGCGATCGTCGCCGGCGAATAAACCCACAGATAGAGGGCATCGCCATAAAAGAGGATTTCGCGATTGCGAAAGTCGACGACGCGAACCTCAGCTTCCCACGCCCCGCCCGGAGCGGACATCCACGAAAGGCGCAGCGAGTTCGGCGGCGTGAAGAAAACCGAAGAATCGACCGGCATCCTTTGGCCTTGAAGCTGAAGGACGCTGGGCGCGACCGCCTTCCCTTGGCTGTAGAAATAAGAGTCGGGCATGTTGCTGTTGTCGAAGAACGTGTGCCGATAATACTCGGTGTCCGCCGACGCGCCCTGCGAGAGAGACAGTACGGTGAAGAAAGCAGCGGCCAGGCAACGGATGATCGAAGTTCTGCAGCCTCGCATGGATAACATAGGTGATTCGTTCGCTCGACGGCAATCCCCGGGCAGGCGGGCCTAGGCGGAAGCCAGCGATTCCCTCCGCGATTGATGATATTGCGCCAACTGAGCGTTCGCGCTCGCGACAACTTCGAGCTCATCCGCGAGCCGCGCCAGATCGGAGCCGCGAACGATCGCGTACATTTCGCCTTCGCCAAGCCCAGTGTAGACGCGATTCCCGATACAGCCCGAACTGACAATCGTGCCGTGGGCCATCGCGGCCGGCAGGCCCATGCAAGTCGGGCGTCCGAGCATCGGAAGTTGGGCCGCAACGCCCGCGCGAATCGCCGCTTCGTTCAGCAGCATCATCTGCGCGGCCGGACCAGCGAACAGCACCACGTCCGGGTCGACGGGAGCGTCGCCCAGCGGCGCGTACACCACCACGCCGGGCGTCTGCGGCAGGCGCGGAATGCCCGGCACCTCTTCCATCTTCACGTACCCGATCTGCACCATCAGGCCGAGCGTCTGATCGAGCTCCTTCGCGCGTTCCGGCGGCAACGAAATGTTGTGTGTGTAGCTTCCGATCGGGCAGTTGTAGTGATCGCTCGGAACGGTATACAGGGTCTGCCCCGCCGAAGCCAGACGCCAAAAACTGCAGCCCGAAGGCTCCGTGCCTAAGAACTTCGCGACTCCGGCCGGTGGCGCCGCCTGAAATTTCACGGCAACGGGCCGCTTGGTCAAGCCGAGTGATTTCGTCATGCGCTGCTCGAGCGCGCGATAGTTTGCCACGTGTGTTCTCCCCCTCGTCAAGAGTGTTTTGTTCGCAGCTATTTTACCGCCGGATTGCCCTGAGGCGCGCCGAGGATAATCTTCAGCAGATCCGCCGCGAGCGCGTGCGCACCAACATCCTCCATGTTGATGAGCACAACGGCACCCGCGCGCTGTTCCGGCGCGATGATGATGTATGTGCTCGTTCCCTGCTGGCCGCCGCTATGGCTGACTGTGGAGACTCCCGCAACGGTTCCCGTACCCCACCCGAATCCGTAGCCGGTGGATTTGCCGTCCGAAGTCTTCTCGGACGTCCACATCATGTCGCGCGTCGCGCGCTTCATCAGCCGGTCGTTCAGCAATGCGATTTCGAATTCCGCCAAGTCATCGGCGGACGAAAGCCAGCCGCCGCCGGGAATTTTGTAGCTCGAGTCGAGGAAGTCCGCGTTCTCGACGGCTCCGGATTTGCTCTTCTGATAGAAGCGCGTGCGATGTTGGACGATCTTGTAGTGGTCGTCCACTTGACTCGCCGCCATGCCGGCAGGCTGGAAAACATTCTCGCGGACGAAATCGACGTACTTATCTCCCGAGGCGCCTTCGATGGCGCAGCCAACCAGCGTGTAACCCTGCGTCGAGTAGTGGAACTTCGTTCCCGGCTGTGCTACCAGCGCATCGCCGGCGAAAAACTGCAATCCGCCCGAAATCGGATCGTCGAAATGCTGCGTGTTGTTGATCTCCGCGTCGTCCTTCACGGGCGCGCCTTCGGACACGCGGTAGTGCCGGATTCCGCCGAGATGACCGAGCAGTTCGCGCGTCGTTATCGGCCACGGCTTTTCGGGAAACGCCGGGCAATATTTCTGCACCGGCGCGTCGAGATCGATCTTCCCGCGTTCCCACAATTCCATCGCCGCTGTCGCCGTAACGGACTTGGAGACCGAACCGAGACGATACAGAGTGCTCGGCGTGGCCGGCACGAAGTGTTCGAGGTCTGCCATTCCGAACCCGCCGGACCAGACTTCCTCGCCGTTTTCAACCAGCGCCGCGGAAATTCCAGGTGCGCTGCTCGAGGCCATGAATTTTGAAACGGCGTCTTCGATTTGCCGGCGCTGCTCCGTGGAGAGCTTTGCCTGCTGCGCTGCCGCGCATTCGGCTGTCACCGCGAAGAGAATCACGAAGAGAGTCAGATGGATTTGTTTTGTCATGATCGCCGCCCGGCTGAAATATCAAGCGCGGAGCATTCTGCCACAGGAACGAAGCGAAGGCTCGCGGGGATTCATCAGAAGAAATTCCCCGGAAGGTCTGCGGCGCGCGCGAGCAACTGAGGCAGGTCTTTTTTCGCGGCCGGAGCTTTTTTGCCGAGACGCTTCTCGCTTTCGCGAAGAACAGGCTCCACGGTGGCAAGATCCGCGTCCCCGGCGCCGGCCAGCAATTCCGCGGCTTTCAGAAAGCAGGCGTAGGCGAGATCCTCGGACTGTGCGCGGCGCCGCAGAAATTGCCCATAGTTGAACCAGTCGAAGGCTTCGCTGCGCGGATCGGCGGTCTTGGCGTCGAGCGCGAGGCCGCGCTGGTAGGAATGCGCGGCGCCTTTCGCTTCGCCCATTTTCTCCTGCAGGTCGGCCAAATGCGCCAGCGCGAGGCTTTCGAGCTTCGGGTTTCCTGCAGTTTCTGCCGCCGCGACAGCCGCCTGAAATTGCGCGACCGCCTCGGGATTGTGGTTCGCGAGGGCCTCGTCATCGCCCAGTTGAACTTGGGCGGAGATGCGAGTCGACCGCGCCGCGGCAGGATCATCCGGGTGCGCGTTCGCGAGCCGCAAGAACGCTTGCCAGTGGGGAATTGCGCCGGCACGGTCGTTCTTTTGATCGAGCGCCTCCGCTAGATAAAGGTGCGCGTTCGGCTGGCTCGGATTTGCCTCCGCAGCTTTCTGCCATGAACCCAGGGCTTCGTCGGGATGGCCAAGCCGCGCCGCAAGCAGGCCGTAGTTGACGAGAGCATCGCCGTCTCGCGGAAATTCTCTCAGCATCTTCTGGTAATGTTCGTACGCTTCCTCATATCGCCCGTCTTCGATCATCGCGCGAGCACACGCGTGCTGCAGCGCCGCGTTGTGTGGATTGATCTCCACCGCGCTCGTCAGCGCCGCCACGGCTTCATCGCGGCGGCCCGCTTGCGTCTCCGCCGACGCAATCCGCGCTTCGAGCATGCTGTCGTAAGGGTTCATGGTCGCCGCGCTCTCAAGGGACGAAAGGTTTCCGTCGTCGCTCAAGAGAGCGAAATGGATTTGATCCACCCCGCCCCAAAGGAAAAGCAAGCCCGCGAGGGAAATGCGAAACGCTGGAGCGGAGAGAAACCGCCAGCCAGAGCGCCGCGCGGAGGCGGCAACTTGCGACGCGGCAGGGCTCGCAGCCGGCGTGGGAGCTTGCGCCTTTCCCGAGCCGACCAGCAGCGACCCGACGCGGGAATCGCGCAATTTCCAAATCGCGCCGTCGAGGATGAAATGGTGGATGTTGACGAGCGCCGTAAAGATCAGAAAGCTCGTCGTGAAGTCGTAGTGGAAGAGGTAGCTCACGAGCCACGGCCCCGGAATGAAGAGCGCGATTCCTCCGGCGACGAGCGTGGCGAAATACGCCGCCATGCGCCAGCGCGACTGGCCCGCGGCGCGCGCTTCGCGCTGCTGGTAGTAACTCGTGATCCATATATATTGCGCCGAGTGCATCACCGCCAGGATTCCGCTGCTGTAGCGCGTCTGCGGGATTTGGTACACGGAACGCAATTCGACGAGCGTCGGCAAAACGAACCACAGAAACTGCGTGACCAGGAGCGTGAGCGGCGCGACCATCTTTGAAACTCCGCCTTCGCGGACGAGCCGCCGAAACCCGAGGAATGCGAAGACCGCGAACGCCAGGCCGAAGAGGATGCGGGCGGGCAACGTGATCTTTGCCGGAAGGCTCAGCGAGAGAATCAACGGATCGCTCGAACCGCCGGTTTCAAAGCTCGCGAGCAGCATCAGGTAGGACGCCACGAAGGCGGCGCGCAACCAGCGCCGTTCGCTTTGCGCGATCGGTGCGCCGCTGCGCCGCGCGAACATCATCAGCAATCCGTAGTTCTGGCCGGTGTAGTGCCAGGGGCTCCAGCAGATGTAAAGCGTGAAGACCCAGGGCAGAAGACGGTACGAAGCGTGGAGGAGGATCCCCGTCAGAACCAGAAGCAGCGTGATGTGCAGCGTGAAGATTTTGTGTTTCTCGAAGTCTTCGCGCGTGTGGTATGCGCGGTAGACCGTGGCCATGAAGTGCGGATAGTTGAAGATGATGGCCAGCAGGTAAAAGCCGACGGCCCAGCCGTGCGCGTACCGAGGCGTGAGCCACATCGCGACGGCGAGCAGCGGGGCGGACCACGCTCCGCAACCGACGAGAAGGTCGAGCCAAGGGGCGTAGATCCAGGGACTCGCTGGCGCGGCGGAATTGGCGTGAGATTGTGCCATGTTCGTTTCAGCGCGAAGCGGCTTGCCGTGTGAAAGAGCGGCGGCTTCGCGTGAGCGTGCAACTCGGTAGTCTAGCGGGCGGGTGAGGGCGTCGCGCGGAGTGGTGCCGCGGGCATGTTGAAAGCGTCACGTCCGCGCTCGGTTGGCGCGGTGCGCGGTGAGAGTCCGCTCGCGCCGGAAACAAATCGGAGGTATCTTTTCTAGCCGCCATTCGCGGGCATACCGCCGCGCGGCGGCTCGAATCTCGCATAGGAACGATTGCATGGAGCAGACGCTCAAGGAAATCCTGGCGAGCTACAACGATTCGGCGCCGCTGGCCGAGGCATACACGATTCCGGCGTCGTGGTACACGGACGCGCGCGTCGCGGACCTTGAAAGGCGAAATGTGTTTTCGCGCGCGTGGCAGGCGATTGCGCGCACGGACCAGGTTGCTTCGGCGGGACAGTACGCGACGGCGACGGTGGCGGGCGAACCGGTTGTCGTGGTTCGCGGAAGCGACGGGAATTTGCGCGGCTTCTACAACGTGTGCCGGCACCACGCGATGACCGTGATGAATGAGCCGTGCGGCCAAGCGCAGCACATGCGGTGTCCTTATCATGGATGGACCTACTCGCTCGAAGGCGAGCTGCGCGGGATGACCGAATTCGAGGGCGTGCGGAATTTCGATCGCGCGCAGAACGGGCTGGTTCCCGTACGCGTGGAGGCGTGGGAGAACTTCGTTTTCGTCGACCTCGATTCGCAGGCGGCGCCGCTGCAGGATTTTCTGGGAGCGCTCGTGGGACTGGCGCGGCCGCTCGGATTCGAAAAGCTGAAGTTCGTCGAGCGGCGGAGCTACACGCTGCAATGCAACTGGAAGGTGTACGTCGACAATTTCCTCGACGGCGGCTATCACGTTCCGCACATGCACAAGGGCTTGAACAGCGTGCTCGACTACAAGAACTACACGATCGAGAACGTGGACCGGTGCTGCGTGCAATCGAGCCCGGTGGCGGTGGACAGCGATTCGGAAGTGAGCGCCGCGGCCACGCGCAAAGGCGAACGCGCGTTCTATTTCTGGCAGTACCCGAACTTCATGCTGAACTGGTACGAGGGCTACCTCGACACGAACCTGGTGATTCCGCTCGCCGTAGACCGCTGCGAAGTGATCTTCGACTTTTATTTCGGCAACACCGAAGCCTCGCAGATGCCGTACATTCGCGAGAGCATCGAAGTGAGCGAGCGCGTGCAGCAAGAAGACATCGTGATTTGCGACGGGGTGCAGTGCGGCCTCGGCTCGCGCGCGTACCAGGCGGGAAGGCTTTCGGTGCGGCGTGAAGCGGGCGAGCATCTTTTCCATCGTCTGCTCGCGGCGGATTTGAAACGCGAATCGGCGGCGGCCGCGCGGTAATTTCCGCTTTTCGATTTCGAGGACGCCCTTCGGCCTCGCGCCCGCGTCCGGCGCCTCTCCCCACCCGATTGTGGCGTGCATGTCAGCGGCGCGAGGCGTCTTCGAGAAGCTTCGCCCAGTGTGAGAGATGATTCAGCGAGGCGGTGTGAGTGTGGTCGAGGACGAGCGGCGTGATGGAAATCGCGCCCTCGCGGATGGCGCCCTGATCGGTGGCCGGATCGATGGCCTCGGTGAGTTGCTGTTCGTGCAGCCAGAAGTAGCGCCGTCCGCGCGGATCGGTGCCCGGCTGAAGCAGATTGCGCGTGATTTTTGACGACTGCCGAGTGAATCGCACCGACCCCTTCCAATCCTGCGGCACGTTGACGTTGAGCAGCACGCCCTTCGGCAGCCCTTCCTTCATCACGAGCGGCGCCAGCGTGCGCGCGAACCGCGCCGCGACCGTAAAATCCACTTCCTTGCCGCGATACGCAAGCGAAATCGCGATCGCAGGCACGCGGTTGATCGCCGCTTCCATCGCCGCGCCGACCGTTCCGGAGTAGTAGACATTTTCGCCGGCGTTGGCGCCGCGATTGATGCCGGAGACGACGAGGTCGGGCTTCTCCTTGAGCAGGGTGTTGAAGGCGAGGATCACGGCATCGGCCGGCGTGCCTTCGACCGCATACTCGCGGTCCGCGATTTGGTCGCAATAGATCGGCTGGCGGAGCGTGAGCGATTGCGCGGCGGCGCTCCGTTCCTGCGACGGCGCGGCGACAGTGACGGCGGCAATTTCGCTGAGCGGCTCGATGAGAGCGCGCAGGCCGGGAGCGTGGATTCCGTCGTCGTTGGTAATCAGGATATTCGGCATGGAATTTCCTGCAGTTCGAGGGATGGTGAAAAGTGAGAAGTGGTCGGGACGACTGGATTTGAACCAGCGACCTCACGCACCCCAAGCGTGCGCGCTACCAGGCTGCGCCACGTCCCGACGCGTTCAAGCAATAACGAGCGTATCACTCGCGTTCGAGAAGGGTCAAGATGGCGAGAAGTTCCTCGTGCAAATCGAGAAGGAATTTCTGGTGCGCGCGCGAACGATGCTCCTGGCGCGGCGCCGAGGCGGCCGATTGAGGCGCCGGCTTCTCGGCTCCGCCATTCCGTTCCGCCAGATGCTTGCGGGCGCCCGCGATCGTGAAGCCTTCGTCGTAGAGGAGCCGCTTGATTTCGAAAACGGTCTCGATGTCCTCGCGTCGATAGAGGCGGCGTCCGTTGGGGGCCTTGACCGGCTGAAGGGTAGGGAATTCGGTTTCCCAGTAACGCAGGACAAAACTCTTGGTGGAAGTCAGGCGGCTGACTTCCGAAATTGGCAGAAGCGTCTTCTCCGGCAAATCGGACGGAGCATGAGCGGCACTGGCCATATCTTTTCTGTATCGTAGGCCGATTTCGAGCCATGTCAACCCCTATGCGACGGCGCTTTCTCGCGGCGGCGGCGTTCGCCGGAACCGTGGCGCGAGCCGGCCTTCTTGAGCCGCTGGGTAAAGCGGATGGGAGTGCCGGTGAAATCAAAGGCGGCGCGCAGGCGGTTTTCGAGAAAGCGCTGATAGCTGAAGTGCAGCGGCAGCTTTTGATTGGTGAAGAGAACGAAAGTCGGCGGCGCAGCGGTGGCCTGGGTGACGTAATAGATTTTGACTTTGCGGCTCGCGGGAGAAGTGCCCCGGTCGAGATCGACGGTGGTGAGCCAGCGATTGAGTTCGCCGGTGGAAATGCGGCGCTTGCGCGCTTCGGCGACACGATCGATCAGGGTGTAAAGCTTCTCGATGCGCTCGCCCGTGAGCGCAGAGACAAACACGATCGGTGCGTAGTCGATGAATTTGAGTTTGCGCCGAACCATCGGTTCGTATTCCGACAGCAATTTGTTCGGATTTCCGCCCTCGCCCTTGCCGCCGTGCTTCTTTTCTCGCGAAGACTTTTCACGGGCGGCTTCGAGCGCCAGGTCCCACTTGTTCATCACGACGATGACGCTGCGTCCCGACTGCTCAGCGTAGCTGGCGATCGTGGCGTCGTGCGACGTGACACCGACGGACGCGTCGACGACCAGCAACGCGATGTCGGCGCGCTCGAGATGGCGTTTCGCCATGATGACGCTCAATTTTTCGGCGACGAGTCTCGTCTTTCCCTTGCGGCGAATTCCGGCCGTGTCGAGGAAACGATAGGATTTGCCATTGTGCTCGACAACGGTGTCGACGGCGTCGCGCGTGGTGCCAGATTCCGGCGAGACGATGGCGCGTTCTTCGCGGACAAGCTGATTCAGCAGCGTGGACTTGCCGACGTTCGGGCGGCCGATGATGGCGATGTTGACGTCGGGCTCGGCGGCGGGCGCCTCGCCGCGCGCGAACTCAGACGTCAGCGCGTCGAGCAGCGAATCGATGCCCATGCCGTGCTCGGCGGAAATTGGGAAGACCTCGTCGCCCAATTCGTAGAACTGCGCCGCAAGGTCGGATTGCTTCGCGGTGTCGACTTTGTTCACGGCGATGACGGGCGGCTTGCCGGCGCGGCGCAGGAGCTGCGCTAGTTCGGCGTCGAGCGGCATCGGGCCCGTGCGACCGTCGACGACCTGCACGACGCGCGTCGCCTTGTCGATCGCGACGCGAGCTTGCCGCAGGATTTCGCCGGGGATGCCGGCTTTGTCTTCCGGGACGATGCCGCCGGTGTCGACGACTTCGAAAGGGCGGCCCTCCCACTCGGCGGTGCCGTAGATGCGATCGCGGGTGATGCCGGGCTCATTGGTGACGATGGAGCGGCGCGTGCCTGTCAAGCGATTGAAAAGCGTGGACTTGCCGACGTTGGGCCGGCCAACGATGACGATGGATGGGAGGCTGGAGGTCATAGATTCTGGTTTGCCGTGGGGAGATCGCGACGAAGCGAGAGGCCTCGCGATTTGTATCGATTTGAATCGATCCCGGTCCTTTGTTTTCTATAAGTTACAGCGGTTTCTGTTTCCACTCGTGTATCGATTAAGACGAAGAAGTGGCGAGTCGCCAGTAGTGAGTGGCTCGAAGAGGGGCCATCTCTTAAGACGCGTTGGGGCGCGCCGAAGTATAGATTAGAACGTAGGTCCGTCGTTTGTTTTCTATAAGTTAGGGTCATTTCTAATCTTCGGCGTATAGATTAGCGCCCGGCGGCCGGTTGCCAGCGTCATCATTCGCCATCTCATGTGGTCTGTCAATTTTGTCGAGCATAAAAACGATCCACGCTAGCACAGAACGAAGCAGCTGAACAGGTTCAAAATCGCGGTAGTAGTCCTATAACCAGGACAATCCGAAGAAAAGCATAGAGGTTAGCGCGAAGACCTGTACGCAAGGCCAGTCGAGGGACGTTAACCGCGAGGCCACAACGCAACTTTGCGGGCCGCGAGGGGTTTTACAACCGGCGTATTATTTTGGAGCAGGACTTTGGGAGGACGCCACGATGCGCAGAACTCACTGGATCGCTTTTGGGGTGCTGGCAATTCTGATAGTCGCCCTGCTGGGCCTACCGATGACGGCCTCGGCGCAGATTTCGGTCGGGATATCGGTGCGGGTCGGCCCGCCGCCGCTGCCGGTGTATGAGCAGCCGATTTGTCCCGGAGGCGGCTATATCTGGACGCCGGGATACTGGGCATACGGAGATGCAGGCTATTACTGGGTTCCCGGCACGTGGGTGCTGGCGCCGGTCGGGATGCTGTGGACGCCCGGATACTGGGGATGGGGCGGCGGCGTGTACCGGTGGCACGCAGGTTATTGGGGACCGCACGTTGGATTCTATGGCGGGATCAATTATGGGTACGGGTACACCGGCGTGGGGTTTGTCGGTGGACGCTGGGAGCATGGGGTGTTCGCGTACAACACGGCGGTGATGCACGTGGACACGAGAGTGATTCACACGACGTACGTCGACCGGACGGTGATCCGTGAGGGAGGCGTGGCCCGTGTGAGCTATAACGGCGGAGAGGGCGGCGTGGTGGCTCATCCTACGGCCGCGGAGATGTCGTGGGAACACGAACGCCATATTCCCGCGACAGAAGTCCAAGTGCAGCACGAGCACTATTCGAGCACGAACCACGCAAACTTTTACTCCGAAAATCATGGCCGCCCGGCAGTGGCTGCGACAGCACGACCGGGTGAATTTACGGGCCACGACGTGATGGCGGCTCACGGAGCCCCGAATACATTCCATCCGCCGACGCATACGGAGGCGGAGGTTCACTCAAACGGTTCGGGCAATTCGGGAACGCATTCGTATGGGAACCCGAACAACGCGACGGTGCACTCGAATCCGAACACGGTTCACACGAACGGCAATGGTAGCTCACACGACTACGGGCATGCATCGCAGCCGTCGAAGGCCACGACGCCGCACGACTCCCACGACCACGAGCACAAACCCGAGAAGCCGGGCAAACCGCAGCGGTAAACAAGAAACAACATCCATGACCTCCGATGAAATCGGGGGTCGTGGTGTGCTTAGAGGACAGGTTGTCGAAGTAGAGGACTTAGAGAGGTAACTACTCGACTTCGACTTCGATGCCGCCGACGACGCGGGCCGCCACGTTGTAAATCACGGCCCCGAGACCGCCGCCAATCGCCCCGATCACCGCAAACATAATCGGGAAGATGACGATGGAAGCGACGCCGAAAAGCGGCGCAAAGAATCGCGGCATACCGGTCGCCTCGCGGCCTGCCACTCCAATGGCCGAGAAAACGAGGGCGACGAGAAGGCCTTCGAAGAGCCCGAGCGCGGCGTAGCAGATCGCCGCCATCTTCATAACGGACAGGGGGCTGAACCTCTTGATTTGCTTCATGCTGTTCTCCCTTTACAAGCGAGCTGCGTTGGCGTGGGAGACTAGCACGATTGGGGCGCGCCTGCCTACGGCGCGCAAACGCCGCGCAAATGCCGTGTGCTATCATGGCAGGTTCCGAAGCAAAGATTGCACCGAGGGCTCCCTTTGACAGCGCGAATCCTGAACGGGAACGCCATCCGCGATCAAATTTACGCTGAACTGGCGGGCGAAATTGCGTCGCTGGCAGCGGCGGGAGTGCGCCCGGGGCTAGCGGCGGTGCGGGTGGGTGAGAATGCGGCGTCGAAGCTGTACGTCAACAGCAAAATCGCGGCGAGCGGGAAGCTGGGGCTTGCGAGTTTCCTGCTGACGCCGCCCGGTTCGATCCCGACGGGCGAGCTGGCGGCGATCATCGCCGAACTGAATGGGCGCGATGACGTCGACGGGATTCTGGTGCAGATGCCGTTGCCGGCCCAGGTGGACGCAAAGGCGATTTTGGATGCGGTCGATCCGGCGAAGGACGTGGATGGATTTCATCCGATCAACGTGGGCAAGCTGGTTGCGGGGCGGCCGAATCTGGTGGCGTGCACGCCGGCGGGCGTGATGGAGATTCTGCGGCGGAGCGCGATTCCGATCGAAGGCGCGAACGCCGTCGTGATGGGCCGCAGCGACATCGTGGGCAAGCCGATGGCGCTGCTGCTGGTGCACGCGAACGCGACTGTGACGATTTGCCATTCGAAAACGCGCGAGCTGAAGGAGACGGTGCGCCGCGCGGACATCGTGGTGGCGGCGATGGGACGCGCCGCGATGGTGACCCCTGATTACATCCGTCCGGGCGCGACGGTGATCGACGTGGGCCAAAACGTGATCACGGACCGCGCGGAAGCCGAGCGCATCTTCGCGAAATTTCCCGAGAAGCTCGAAACGTTTCGCACGAAGGGATCGGTCCTGGTGGGCGACGTCCATCCCGATGTGGCGAACACGGCGGGCGCATTGACGCCGGTCCCGGGAGGCGTGGGCCCGCTGACAATCGCCATGCTGATGAGCAACACCGTCAAAGCTGCGCGGATGAGGCGCGGGACGCGCAAGCCCGTCGCCACCGCATCGCGATCGTGACGCGACACCATGCTTAAGATCGGGCTGACAGGCGGCATCGCAACCGGGAAGACCACGGTGGCGGCGATGCTGCGCGACCGCGATTGCATGGTGCTCGAGATGGATCCGATCGGGCACGAATTGCTGGAGCCGGAGCAGGCCGCCTACGACGAAGTGATCGGGGAGTTCGGGCTGGGAATCCTGGGTCCCGGCGCGGTGGTGGACCGGGGCAAGCTGGGCGCGATTGTCTTTGCCGACCCCGCGAAACGCAAGAAGCTCAACGCGATTCTTCACCCGCGCATTCTGGATGTGGTGCGAAAATGGTTCGCGGCGCTCGACCGGCCGGGCGGGCCCGAGTTTGCGTTTGTCGAGGCGGCGCTGATTCTGGAATTTGGCTACCAGAAGGAGCTGGATCGAGTCGTCGTTTGCTGGTGCCGGCCGGAGCAGCAGCTTGCGCGGCTGGAAGCCCGCGAGCTTTCGGGCGAGCAAGCGCAGGCCCGGATCGCGGCGCAGATGCCGATCGACGAGAAGCGGCGGCTGGCCAATGACGTGATCGACTGCTCGAAATCGATGACGGAGACCGAGCGGCAGGTGGAAGCGCTGGTCGAGAAATTGAAACAACTGGCGGCGGCCGGCCGAAACAATCCCTGAGGCTGCCGCGTATTTCTTAGCAAGATGGTTTTCGCTCTGCGCGCATTGTCGCCGCGCGAGAGGGGTTGCGCTATGGCGTCCCAAGCAGGAAGACGAGCCTTTCGGCTGCTGGCGATCGGGTTGATGATCGGACTCGGCGCGTATTGGGCAGGCTCGCGCTACGGGCAGCGCGGGCCGACGTCGGTGGCTGCGGTGCCTACCGTTACACCCGTGGCGGCGACCGAAGAGGGACTCGACGCGACGGAGGCGGAGAATGTCCGCATCTACAAGCAGACGTCGCCCTCGGTGGCGAACATCCTGACGAAAACGGTGGAGTACGATTTCTTCTTCAACCCGGTTCCGGTGGAGGGCGCGGGCTCCGGGTTCCTGATCGACACGGACGGCCACATCCTGACGAACAATCACGTGGTGCAGGGAGCGCAAACGATCGAGGTGTCGTTCGGCGACCACAACACGTACAAGGCGCGGTTTCTCGGCGCGGACACGCTGAATGACATCGCGCTGCTGCAGATCGACACGAAGGGCAAGAAGCTGACGCCGCTTCCGCTTGGCGACTCGCGGAGCCTGTTGGTGGGCCAACGCGTGCTGGCAATCGGGAACCCGTTCGGATTTCAAAGCACGCTGACGACGGGGGTGGTGAGCTCGCTCGGGCGCACGGTGCAAACCGGGGAGAATACGTTCATCGACGAAGCGATTCAGACCGATGCCGCCATCAACCGCGGGAACTCGGGCGGGCCGCTGCTGAATTCGCGCGGGGAAGTGATCGGCATCAACAGCGCGATCGTCTCGCCGTCAGGGACGAGCGCGGGCATCGGTTTCGCGATTCCGATCAACACGGCGAAGCGGGTGGCGGAGGACTTGATCACGCAAGGGCGGGTGCGACGGGCGACGCTCGGCGCGGAGGGGCGCACGCTCTGGCCGAACCTTGCCGACGCGCTGAACCTTCCCGTTCAGCAGGGAGTGTTGATCGAGCGCGTCGATCCGTCCGGACCCGCGGCGCGCGCGGGGCTTCGTGGCGGGAGCCGGGCAATCCTGGCGGGCTTGCGCGAGCTGCGAATCGGCGGCGACGTGATCATCGCGGTGAACGGGGAGAAGGTGGGCAGCCAGTCCGACCTGAACCTTCTGCTGAATCGCGCGCGGCCCGGAGATACGGTGAAGATCACGGTGATCCGCGACGGGAAAAAGGTGGACGTGCCGGTGAAACTCGGCGAAGGCTAGCGAGTTTTTCTCGTCTCGATGGAATGATGAAGCAGATCCCTCACCGCCATCCGCAGACAACGCGGCTGGGTTCGGGATGACACCGTTCTCCCTAACATGAGTGGTTCAGTCGGCGGGGGGCTTCTCGCGCCACTCGTCGCGAATCGCGTCGCGCTGCCATCCCGGAAGCTTGAACCAGGATTCCGCGAGGTCGCGGACACGCTCCAGCGCCGCCTGCATCTCCGCCTGCTTCTGCTTCATGGTTTCGCTGTCCGCGCCCTTCGGGACGCGAATCGGCGGGGCCACGAACATCACCGCGCGCGAAAACGGAATCGGCACCTGAAAAAGATCCCACGACTTCTTGAAGGTGTAGCCCCACTTCAGGCCGATGTGAAAGACGGAAATGGGCGCCCCCGTGCGGCGGGCGAGAATGACGGGTCCCGGCTTGGCGACGTAGCGCGGCCCGCGAGGGCCGTCGATGGTGAACCCCACGTGGCGGCCTTCCTCGAGGCGCTTCGCCATTGCGGTGAGGCCTTCGATTCCGCCGCGGCTGGAGCTGCCCTGCGCGGTGCCGAAACCGAGGCGTTCGATCACGCGGCGCGTCCACTGGCCGTCGAAGTTCACGGTGTTCATCACGACGATGCCACGATTTCGCCAGATCCAGGCGGCCGGGAAGATGCAACGGTGCCAAAACGCGCCGATTCCTTTTTCGCCGTCCTCGCGGATTTGCACGGCGTTGTGAACGCCGATTACGTCGAAGCGAAGCGTCGGCCCGATGAGCCGCACGGCCCAATAAACGAAGGCCGCGATGACCGGAATCTGCATGCGGCGCCAGCGCGAAAGCTCCGGCATACGGATTTTGGAGGCGGGTCCGGCGTCCCGGCCTTCGAGCTGCGGCGGCGATGTCGAGATGTTATCCACTGCTGTATAGTATAGGACTCCCATGGGCCACGAGCCCCAATTCGAGCGCCGTACTGCCACAAGAAGACCTTGCGCGGCGGGCCTTTGCCGGGCGCTGGTCTTGCTGCTTGCGCTGCTTGCGGGCGGCTCGCTTGTCCGCGCGGACCAAGCGCAAGGGGTAATTGCGCATATCGAAGGCAACGACGTGTCGATCAGCTCCGGATCCGGCGGGCCGAGCGCGGCGCAAAACAGCGGGACCATCTCGAATGGCAATATTGTGACGGTCCACTCGGGCGACGCGCGGCTGATGCTGACGTCCGGTGGCGAGGTGGACATTTGCGGTCCCGCAAAGTTCACGCTGTTGCAATCGGGGGACGCAATCACGCTGGCTCTCGATTTCGGGCGGGCGCGCGTGCAGCTTCCCGCTTCGACGAACCTGCGCATCTTCACGCCGACCATCATTGCCACGCCGATCGACATCAATGGCGCGCCGCGCGACGTTACCGTAGGTCTCGAACTGGACGATTCGCTGTGCGTGCTGGCCGCGAGCGGCGCGTTGCTGCTCGAGAATCAGTTTTCCGGGGAGAAGCTCGTAGTTCCGCAGGCGGGAGAATTCTCGCTGGCCCAAGGGAAACTCGTGCCGGTCGCGGGCGCGCCGGGAAGCTGCCAGTGCTTAGCGATGCAGGCTCACAACGAGGCGGCGTCTTCGCCACTGCCATCTCTCGGGCTCACGGCTCCCGCGCACGTTGCGCAGGCACCGCAGCCGGCAGCCACAAACTCCGCCGACGCAGCGCCCGAGCCGGACGTGGAATTCAGCATCCCGGCGCACGCGAACGAGGCGCATCCGATCGCGCCGCAACCCAAGGCCGCAACTCCCGCGCCGCCTCCGCCGACCGATGCCATGCCGACGTACAAGATCGTCATGCCGCCGCTGACGTTTTCGGCGAATTCGCCGGCCCCTCCGCCGGGCCCGGGTGCCGACATGGTCCTGCTGATCCGCACGGTTCAGGTCGAGCCCGAATGGAAATTCGCGGGCCATGTGGACCCGCCCGCCTTAGACGATGCGCCGCGGACTTCAGCCGACGCCCGCTCGAAGCCACAACCCGTGGAAGGAGTCGGCGGCCAGAAGAAAGGTTTCTGGGGGAAGTTCAGACGGTTTCTGTTCGGCAGCAATTCGTAGGGAGAGCCTCGCGCCGGAGCTTGGCGGGCTTCACATTCCTTCGTAGTTCGGGCCGCCGCCGCCCTCCGGCGGCACCCAATTGATGATCTGGTAGGGATCGGCGATGTCGCACGTCTTGCAGTGCACGCAATTTGAGGCGTTGATCTTCAGCTTCGGCGCGCCCTTGTCGAGCGTCATTTCGTACACCGCCGCAGGGCAAAAATACTGGCAGGGATTGCCGTATTCGCGGACGCAGCGATCGCCGCAGATATCCGGATCGAGAACGACGAGATGGCAGGGCTGATCTTCTTCATGGCGCGTGCCGGAGTGATAGACGTCGGTGACCCGCTCGAACGTGAGCTTGTTGTCGCCCTTGAAGCGCGTTGACTGATCGACGAGGGTTCGATCGCGGTTCAGCTTTGCGTACTCCTGGTATCCCGCTTCCGTTCGCATCGGATCGACGAGCCCGCGCCCGCCGGTGACGAACTGCGCTCCGGCGTGAAACAAGCCGGTCCACAAGCCGCCGTGAAACGCCTGATGGAAATTTCGCACGGACCACAGTTCCTGCTTGATCCAGCTTTGTTCGAGTTTCTCCCGATATTTCGCGAGTGCTTTTGCCGAAGTGTCGCCGGCGCAGAGCGCTTCGTAGATTGTCTCGGCGGCGAGCATCCCGCTCTTGATGGAGGTGTGAATGCCTTTGAGGCGCTGTGAATTCAGCAGGCTCGCCGAATCGCCGATAATCAACGCGCCATCAACGGAGCTTCGCGGCATCGAATACCAACCGCCATACGGAACGGTTTTCGCGCCGTAGCGGACGAGTTTTCCGCCTTCGAGGATTCGTTTCACGAATGGGTGCGTCTTGAATTTCTGAAAAGCTTCGTGGGGATCGAACAGCGGGTTGTGGTATTCGAGGCCCACGACCATTCCGAGCGAGACGCGGTTGTCACGGAGGCCATAGATCCAGCCGCCGCCATACATGCTGGAGTCGAGCGGCCATCCGAGCGTGTGCGCGACGAATCCCGTTTCGATGCGCCCGGGCTGGACGTCCCACAATTCCTTGATGCCGATACCGTAGACCTGCGGGTTCAGCCCGTCGAGCTTGAGGCGGTTCACCATTTCCTTCACCAGCGAACCACGCGGCCCTTCCGACAGCACTGTCACCTTCGCGCGCAATTCGTAGCCCGGCGTGAAGTTGTCTTTCGGTTTGCCGTTCTTGTCGACGCCTTTGTCTTCGGTGAGCACGCCCGCGACGCGGGCGGCAGCGCCGTCGCCTTCGTACAGCAATTCCTTGCCCGCAAACTGCGTGAAGATGTTCACGCCTTTCTTCTCGACGAGACCGCCGAGCCATTTCGTCAGCTTGTTCAGCGAGACGACGTAGTTTCCGTGGTTGGCAAGCGGCGGGGGCGTGATCGGGAGCTTCCACGAGTTTGTTGCCGTGAGGAAGTACGCGGCGTCGCCGGTGACGGGAGTGTCGAGCGGCGCGCTCTTCTCGAAATCGGGAACGAGCTCGCGAAGACCGCGCGGGTCCATGATTGCGCCGGAAAGCTGATGCGCGCCAATTTCACGGGCCTTCTCGAGGACGTAGACATTCTCCGTCGAAAGCGGCGGAGATTTCTTGGCCTGTGAGTGCTGCTCGATCAGGTTCGCGAGATGCAGCGCGCAAGAGAGGCCCGCGGGTCCGGCACCCACGATCAGTACGTCCGCATCGAGTTGTTCGCGCTGATTTTGAGATTCGGCCGGAGCCATGCCGCCATCTTAGCAGAAGCTGAAAATCGAAACGGAGTTCGTTTCGGGAGGTCTCAGCGGCTGTCATTCGTCGCTGATGACCATGGACTGAAGAGACGCGACCATCTTGTCTAGCTCCGCTTGTGAGGACGAAAGCATCGTGATCGTAAGCATATAGTCGCCCGAGACTGATTGAATGTACGAGAGATAATAACTTGAGCTGCCGCCCGACCCCGCAAAGTCGGCACGGACAAAATTGTGGCCCTTGACGGTGAATTGCGACGCGGGCATGACAATCTTCAAGCTCTGCGCCACGGCGATGTTCTTGACGAGCTGATCGAAAGTGTCGAGATTTACGTCGTCGAGCCGCGTGCGTGCAGCACTGATCCTCAATGATGGAACCGAAGGGCGCTCGGCGTCCCCGCGCCCGGTCCGCGACACATAGAGGAGGACTTGCGGAACGCCGAGATGAATCGAGCTGGCGAGCTCCGGATGCTGCTGCAGGATGGATACCCGCATGGCCGCTTCCTTGCGGGCATTCAGGCTGTGGAGGGATTCGAGGCTTGCAGGAATCCATCCTTGCGGAAAATCGTACGCAATTTGAAGGTCGTCGTTCTTATAGGTGTTTCCTGAAATAGTTCCCGCGTCGATACCGGAGGAGAGCGGCGACGCAACATCGTCAGCCTCCTCGTCTTTGCGGTTCGCGTTGCCAGCTGGGGGTGCGGCGCTTGACGAAGCATGTAGGGGAGGAACCGGCGTCTCCGCCGGCGCCGATTCCCCGGCAGCTGCCGCGAGCGAGGGGTCGGACGGACGCTTCAGGGCTTTGTTGATCGCGTCTTCGATATCGGATTCGGTTGACTCCCCGAAGCCTGATTGACGGAAGCGGACGACTCCATCTTTGTCGAGGACGACGTAGGTCGGAAAGGAGTCCACTTTAAACGCTTCCTGAACATCGCCAGAAAGATCGATGTATTCCGACCAAGTCATGTGCTGCGCCGCAGTGAATGTGCGCCAGAGCTCTTCGTCGTCGTCTCCGCTGATGCTGATCAACTGGAATTGCTTGCCCGTATACTTCTTGTCCACATTGCGGATGGCGGGCAGCGATTCGCGGCAGGGCGGGCACCACGTGGCCCAGAAATCGAGAAGCACAACCTTGCCGCGGAGGGAGGCGTTCGAGACGTCCTGGTTGTCGGGGGTGGTGAACGAGAAGTCCGGAGCAAATGGCTCCCGGCCGCGAATCGGATTCGCGATGGTGCGGCGCGCTTCGGCGACAGTCTTCGGATCCGCACCGGGCAAGGACACAAACGTCTTCAATTCAGCGACACCCTCAGCGTCCTGTTCCTGTTTGAGGAGCACCATCCCGAGATCGTAGTGAGCGAGGGGCTGCGTGGAATCGAGGGCGAGGGCCTGGCGTAGCTCTTCTTCCGCCTCTTTTAGCTTCTTGTCAGTGGGCTTTCCGGCCATTTGCGCAAGCAACGCCGCCCGAAGTTCGTGCGCCCGGACGGCAACGGACTTGTCGTCTCCGGCGGCTTTCTCAGCGCGCTTCGCGTCATCCAAGGCAAAAGAGAACCCTCCCAGCTTGCGTTCGAGCGAGGCTCTCTTGAGATAGCAGACCGCGGAGGTGTGGTGCGAGAGCTTGTCGGCCTTGTTATAAGCGTCGAAAGCCAATTCATATTGGTGCTTCGAAAAGTAGAGGTCGCCCTGTGAAATGGCCTGAGACACAGGATTCGATGCGTCCTGGGCGGGCAGACACACTCTGGCAAACAAAAGAAGAAGAAAGGAGAGAATTGCGCGATGCATGGTTCGCCCTCCGGTTGGGTGCATCATACCACCAGGTCAGTTCCCAAGAGAGTACGTCAACAGAAAGGGACAGTGTCGAAGGTGCAGCGAGCGCGGTTCTGGAGGTGACCTGTATCACAGCCGTGCGTGACAGGGGACAACGGTGCGAAGGATACGGCCGCGTATCATGGTAACTCTGTGAGGCTTGCGGCGAAGGCCGCCGAGCGTCCAGCGGTCGTACGTGCGAGCCACAAGTATGGAGCTCCAGACTTCGATCGCGGAACCCAGTGCAACCACGATTTGCGAGCCTGAATCGACGGCACCGCAGGCGCTCCTTGCGCGAGAGCCGGCCGCCATCGCGATCCTGGCAATAACGGGCATCGTCGCCCATCTGCTTCTGCGTTACGCCGCGCACGTTCCCAAGATTTTCTGGCAGGCGCCGCTGTTTGTGGTGCTGGTCCTCGGGGGAGTACCACTCATCTGGTCATTGGTGCGCAAACTGGCGGCGCGCGAATTTGGGTCCGATCATCTCGCAGGAATCTCGATCGTTGCTTCGGTTCTGCTCGGCGAGTACCTGGTCGGAGTGATTGTGATTCTGATGCTCTCCGGCGGAACGGCTCTCGAGCAACTTGCGACGCGCCGAGCGTCGTCCGTGCTGGACGCACTTGCGCGGCGCGTGCCGGAGGTCGCACATCGGAAGGAGAACGGCTCCATCCGCGACATCCGGCTCGACCAGATCGCGGTCGGAGACGAACTCGCCGTCTTCCCCCACGAGATCTGCCCAGTGGACGGAGTGGTCATCGGCGGCCAGGGCAGGATGAACGAAGCCTACCTGACCGGGGAACCGTTCGAGATCGGAAAGACTCCCGGCGCCGAAGTGCTGTCCGGCTCAATCAACGGGGAAAACGCCTTGGAGATCCGCGCCGAGAAACTCCCCGTTGACTCCCGGTATGCGCGGATCATGCGTGTGATGCGGGAAACGGAGCAGCGGCGCCCGCACATGCGACGGCTCGGCGACCAGCTCGGCGCGTGGTACACGCCGGTGGCGCTGGGAATCGCCACGCTCGCGTGGGCCATTACGGGAGAGTCGCACCGCTTCCTGGCCACCGTGGTGGTCGCGACGCCATGTCCCCTGTTGATCGCCATCCCGGTTGCGGTGATTGGAGCTATCGCTCGTTCTGCGCGCCGCGGGATCATCATCAAGAACCCCGCGGCGCTGGAACAGGTCGACCGATGCCGGACGTTGATCTTCGACAAGACAGGAACGCTGACGTACGGCAAGCCCACGCTGTTTCAGATCGTCTGCGCACCTGGGTTCCACTCGGACGATGTGCTGCGATTGGCGGCCAGCCTGGAGAGCTACTCGAAGCATCCGCTGGCCGGCGCAATTCTGGAGGCGGCGCGCAGTGCGAAGCTTGATGCGGAACCGGTGTCGGAGATCAGCGAGCGTCCCGGGACGGGCCTTTGCGGCCGGGTTGGCAACCGAAGAGTGTGGTTAACGGGCCGGTCGAGCGTGGCGGACAGAGGAATCATCCTGCCATCCGTGGTGCCCGGGCTGGAGTGCCTGGTATTCCTGGATAACGAATACGCAGCCACGCTCCAGTTCCATGATGCCCCTCGCCACGATAGCTTGCGTTTCGTCAGTCATCTCAAGCCGCGCCACAATGTGAGCCGGATCTTGATTGTTTCCGGCGACCGCGATCGCGAGGTCCGGCACCTGGCCCAACAGGTCGGCATTGAGGAGATCTATTCGGCAAAGAGCCCGGAAGAGAAGGTGGAAATCGTTCGAGCAGAGGCAGGCCGCTCGCCGACGATGTTCCTGGGCGACGGCGTGAACGACGCGCCGGCGATGCAGGCCGCGACGGTAGGCGTGGCGTTCGGAGTGAAGAGCGATATCACGTCGGAAGCGGCAGACGCAGTCGTCCTGGAGACCTCGCTGAGCCGAATCGACGAATTGATGCACATCGGCCGCCGCATGCGGCGAATCGCACTGGAAAGCGCCGTGGGAGGCATGGCACTAAGCTTTCTGGGAATGATTGCAGCGGCGTTCGGGTACTTGCCTCCGATCGGCGGCGCGATCGCGCAGGAGATTATCGACCTGGTCGCCGTGCTGAATGCGGTGCGCGTCAGCGCACCCCCAAGAATCTCCACCGATTTCTGAAGACAGAAATAGGGCCCGACGAATTGCTACTCGTAGCGCGAAGCGACGAGCCGGTCCTCATTCATATCGCAGTGCCACGAGAGGATCGACGCGCATCGCCCGCCGAGCAGGGATGTAGCACGCGGCCAGCGCGACGAATATGAGTACCAACGCGACCAGGGCGAAGGTCAGCGGGTCGGTGGCCTGGACGCCGTAGAGCATGCCTGCCATCAGGCGCGTCAGGCCGAGCGCGGCCGCGATCCCGATCGCAATGCCCAGCAAGGTCATTCTCGCGCCTCGGCCCAGAACCATGCGGAGAACGTCTTCACGTTGGGCGCCAAGCGCCACGCGAATGCCAATCTCGCGTGTTTGCTGGCTGACAAGATAGGAGATCACTCCGTAGATGCCGATGCTCGAAAGCAGCAGCGCCAGGCCGGCAAACACGCTCAGGAGAATCATGGAGAACCACCGGCTGGCGATGGAGCTGGAGATAATCTCCTCCATGGTCTGAACTTCGTAAATCACCTGCTCGCTGTTCATCTGCTGCACAGAACGGTGGATCGAATCGACGACACCGGCTTCCACAGCCTGGGTGCGCACGACGACGCGCATGCCAAACGGCGCGAGAGCCATCACGGAATCGGGCAACTGCATAAACGGAAAATAGAGCTGAGCCCGGAGACGCTCCGTATCGTCCCTATCGAGCCCCCATTGCTTCACGTGCGCAACCACACCGATGATTTCGGCTTCCATGGTTCCGTCGCCCGTTTCGAGGAAAAGGCGTTTGCCAACGGGATTTTCATTCGGAAAATACTGGCGAGCCAGGACGTCGTCCACCAGGATGACCTTCGGCGCATGCTCGTCGTCCTGCGCGGTGAAGAAGCGGCCGCTGCGAAGCGGCGTTCCCATCACCTTCAAATAGTCGGGATCGACGACGTATTCGAGAGCCCAGTTCATTTCGTTTCGAGTCGTCGGTTTGGGATGGCCCTCCAACCAGAACAGCCACTCGTCGTCTCCGCTCAGAGGAAATGCGCCCCAGCTCATCGAGACAGCCCGCACGCCCGGTGTGGCGGCGATCGCACCATCGACGTCGCGAAACGCGGCGCGAATTGCGGCCGGGCTCGCCTTCCGCATCGAAGGCGAAAGGGAAAAGCCGAAGGTCAGGACGTTGCGAGGATTGAAGCCGGGGTCGACGTTCCAAAGCTGCACGAGGCTGCGTAGCATGAGTCCGGCGCCAATCAGCAGAACCAGAGCCAGCGCCGTTTCCACGACCACCAAAATGCCGTGCGTGCGCTGGCGCGAGCCGCTCGCGCCGCGGCCGCCCTCCTTGAGGTTGTCCTGCAGATTTGTCCTGGAAACCCTGATTGCGGGAGCAAGCCCGAAAAGGATGCCCGCCAACAATGTGACCCCCGCGGTGAACAGCAGGACGCGAGGGTCGATACCGACTTCGTCTGCCCGCGGCAGGGCGGCAGGCAGCGCTCCCAGGGCCGTCCGTGTGCCCCAGCTCGCGAGCAACAAACCAAACGCACCGCCGACCAAGGCGAGCAAAACGCTCTCGGTGAGAAGCTGGCGGATGAGGCGCGACTTGCGAGCTCCCAGCGCAGCGCGGACGGCGAATTCGCGCGCACGGCCGCTCGATCGCGCCAGAAGGAGATTGGCGATATTGACGCACGCGATGAGCAGCACGAAGCCGACCGCGCAAAACAGCACGAGCAGAAACCGTTCGGTACGCCCGATTATGGACATCCGCAATGGAATCAGGGCCGCGCCAATGCCTTTATCGACTTCGGGATAGGCGCCCGCGAGACTATGCGTAATGTCCGCGAAATCTGCGCGCGCCTGATCGATCGTAACGCCAGGTTTCAGCCGGCCGATCCCGTGAAAGCCGAGCCCGGCGCCGCGGTCAAACAGCAAATTGTTGCTCCACTGAACCACGGGGATATAGATCTCGCTCGGGCTGAAGCTGCCAAGCAGGAGATTGAAGTTCGCGGGAATCACGCCGACGACGCTGTAGCCCTTTCCGTCGAGTGTGAGCGTTTTGCCCACAATGTCCGGCGCCGAGCCGAATTTGCGCTTCCAGAAGCCCGCGCTGATGAGGGCCACGGGAGCCGCGCCGACCTGGTCGTCCGAGCCGACAAAGATGCGGCCCACTGCGGGCTTCACGCCGAGTACCGGAAAGAAATCGGAGGTGACGAACTCCGCCTGTACCTGCTCCGCATCGCCAAGGCCGGTGAGGCTGAACGACGAGGGCCGCGAAACGGCCATCGCGGACAGCGAATGGTTCTCCTTCTGCCAATCGAGGAAATTCGGATAGGAGATCGAGCCGGTGGCGAAATTGGGCTTGCTCTCGTGGATCGTCACCAACTGGTCGGGCGAGGGATACGGGAGAGGATTCAGGAGCACGCCGTTGACGACGGAGAAGAGCGCCGTGTTTGCGCCGATGGCCAAAGCGAGCGTGAGCACGGCAATGGCCGTGAATCCCGGAGATTTCGCGAGCATGCGAATCGCATAGCGCAAATCCTGCAAGAGCTGATTCATCGTTCACCTCGCTCGTTCAAGCCCAAGCCTCATTCGTAGCGTAGAGCAACCAGCGGGTCGACTCGCATCGCACGGCGCGCCGGAATGTAGCAGGCGAGCGACGCGACGAGAATCAAGAGAATGGAGACGGCCGCGAACGTGACGGGATCCGTCGCGCTCACGCCATACATCATGCTCGCGATCCATCGCGTCAGGCCGATGCCCGCCGCGATGCCAATGAGCACTCCTAGGCCGGCGAGACTGAGTCCCTGGCCGATCACCATGCCGAGAACGTCGCTGGGCTTGGCGCCGAGCGCCATGCGAATACCGATTTCATGCGTCTTCCGCGTCACCGCGTAGGCCATCGTCCCATACAGGCCGATGCATGCGAGCGAGAGCGCGACCAAGCCGAAGAAACTCGAAAGGCGGGCGAAAAGCCGCTCGTGCGTGAGTGCTTCCTCGGTCTGTTCGACTTGCGTGCGGACGTTCATCAACGGCAGATCGGGATTGGCCTGATGGACGACGTCGCGAATTTCAGAAACGAGACTCGTCGGATCGCCGGCGGTACGCACTTCGTAGAACATCGTGCCGAGCCGGTCAGGCACCTGCGCGTAAGGCAAGAAAACCTTGGGCCGCCCGTGGTCGTGCACGTCCGTGAGCTCCACATCCTTCACCACGCCGACAATTTCAAAGCGAAGCTTGCCGTTGGCCCTGCCGAAGGTGAAAAAGTGTCCGATCGGATTTTCATTGGCGTCGAAGAAGCGGTGAACGAGAGTTTCGTTCACGAGGGCTACCTTGGGCGAACTCGCCGTGTCGCTGTCGAGAATGTCGCGGCCGAGCAAGACGGGAATCTGCATCGTGGCGCAGAAATCCGGGCCCACGGTGGCTCCTCGCGCCATGCGACTCTGGACCTTACGGCTCGAACCTTCGATGTAGAGGTCATTGTTGCTGGACCATTGCGTCAAAGGCGCGAACTCGTACAGAGTGACGTTCTTCACTCCCGGCAAGGCCTGGATTCGCGTCCGCAGCCCCGAGTAGAGATCGACGAGCTGCTCGCCGTGATATCCCTCGCGCGTCGGATCGAGGCCGAAGAGCAAGAGACTTTTCTGATTGAAACCGAGGCTCCTGTTCTGCATGTTCTGCAGAGTCCGAACGAAGAGCCCCGCGCCAATCATCAGGACCAGAGAAGCCGACACCTGCGCGACCACGAGAACCTTACCGAGAAGATGGCCGCGCCGACCCTCGGTGACGTTGGCGGCGGTTTCCTTTATGGCCGAAGCGAGATCAACTTTGGTGGCTCGAAAGGCCGGCGCGATTCCAAACAGAATTCCGGTGAGGATGGAAGCGAGCGCAGTAAACAGGAGGACGCGCGGATCGGGCCGGAGGTCGAGCACCATGGGATTTTCACCGGTCGAGATCATGGCGACCAGGGCCTGCGTTCCCCACCCGGCAACGAGAAAACCGAGCGCACCGCCGGCGAGCGACAACAGGAGGCTCTCGGTCAAGAGCTGGCGGATAATTCGCGAGCGCGAAGCGCCCATCGCGAGCCTCACGCTGATCTCCTTCTTTCTTCCCGTTGCGCGCGCCAGAAGCAGAGTGGCCAGATTTGCGCAGGCGATCAACAGGACGAGTCCGACCGCCCACATCAGGACTTCGAGCGGCTTCGAAAAGCCTTCGCGGAGATCGTTGAGCCCCTGGCCCGCGGCCTCGAGCTTGAGGTGCGGAACCTGATCCGGCTTGTCCGGCGTCCAGGCGGAAGTCACAAAATTACGGAAGATCACGTCGAGCTGCGATTCTGCCTCCGAACGGCTGACTCCCGGAGCGAGCCTGGCCATGATGTTGAGGCAAATCCAATCGCCCGCCGTGAAAACGGACGTGCCGTGATACGGTTCCGAGCCCCAGGGGCGCAGGTTCGGCCTGTCGGCAAACGCCATCCAGATGTCGGGCGCCGTGCCGGGCTGGGCGCCGTAGAACTCCGGCGGAGTGACGCCGACGATGGTAAAGGGGATTCCGTTCAGAGCGACGTTCTTGCCGATTATGTAAGGATCGCGGGCGAATTGGCGCGTCCAGTAGGCATAGCTGATCACGGCGACGCGCGCGGCACCGTCCGGTTCGTCGGCGTCGTCAATCCCGCGGCCCAGCAGGGGTGTTACACCGAGCCCGGGAAAATAATTCCCTGTCACCATCATCCCGTTCGCCAGAGTCGGTTCGCCGTTGATGTTGACCGTCGTGTTCTGCGGAGTGAAGCCGAGCGGCACGAAAGCAAAGACGCTGGAAAGCGCGTGGCTCTGCCGAAATTGCTCGAAAGCCGGATACGAAAATGAAAGGCGCGATTCGCCGCCGGTCTGTCCGAAATTCGGCGGCCGTTTGTTGGTGTCCCACGAGAGCAAGGCGAGCCGCTGAGGATCTTTTACGGGCAGCGTCTTCAGCATCACGGCATCAATGAGACTGAAAATGGCGGTGTTCGCGCCGATGCCGAGCGCGAGGGTCAGCGCGGCAATCACGGCAAACCCGGGCGATTTCAACAGCACGCGAACAGCGTAACGCACGTCTTGAATGAGATTGCTCACGATTCGATTCCTCGCACAATCACTGCCGCGCCCGTAGCCTCGGTGCTCTTCCTTGGTACGATCTGACGAAACGAAAAGTTCTTATTCATAGCGCAGGGCTACAAGAGGATCGACTCGCGTCGCCCGCCGCGCCGGAATGTAGCAGGCCAGCAGCGCCACGCCCGCAAGCAACACCATCACTATGCCAAACGTCACGGGGTCCACCGCACTCACGGCGAAGAGCTGGCTCGACAGGATGCGCATCAGCACGAGCGAAACGGCAAGCCCGGCGGCCAAGCCGAGTCCGACGCGCCGCATCCCCTCGCGCGAAACGAGACTCAGTATGTCTCGTGATTGCGCCCCAAGCGCCACGCGGATACCGATTTCGCCGGTTCGCTGCGCCACGGTGTACGACATGACGCCGTAGATTCCAATCGCCGCGAGAAGCAGGGCTAGCGCTCCAAATCCAGCGAGCAGCGACATCGTGAACCGCCGCTGTGCGAGCGATTGCGAGAGAATCTCGGTCATCATGGACGGAGTCGAGATCGGAACATTCTTGTCCAGCGCCCAGATCTGTTCTCGCACCCCCCGCATCAGGGCCTGTAACCCGACCGTGCTGCGAATCACCAAGCTCGGCGCGCTGAACGAAGTTTGGGAATAGAGAAGATAGGCTTGCGGCGTGACCGGGGAATCGAGGCCGTAATGATGAATGTCGTCGACGACTCCGACAATCGTGGCCCACGGCTGATCGTCATGCCTGCTGCCCAACTGAATTCGCTTGCCCAGACAATCCCTGTCCGGGAACATTTGCCGGGCGGTCGTTTCGCTGACGAGTGCGACCAGCGACGAACTCTCGGCGTCTGCCGCGGTGAAGTCCCTGCCGCGTCTTAGCGGAATCCCCATCGTGCGCAGGTAATCCGGACTCACAAAGTAGGCGTCGACGCTGGGAACTTCAGGATCGGGCATGGGCCGGTCCTGGACGATGAAGCCTCTCTGGTCCCAATTGCCCATTGAGCCTGTGCCCGGGAGCACGCTTACGATAGCGGCCGCCTGCACGCCGGGAAGCGCGCTGACGCGGGCGAGAACCTCCCGCTCTCTTCGAATCACCTGCGCGTCGTCGTTGTACTGAGTGCCCGAGAGCGTGAAATCGACGGTAGAGAGATTGCGCGGTTCAAAGCCGGGATTGACGTTCAGGGCGCTGACGAAGCTCTTCAGCAACAGGCCCGATGCGACCGTAAGCACGAATGCCAGCGCCACCTCGGAAACGACAAGCAGGCTCCGAATGCGGCTCCTTGACGAGCCGACCATACCGCGCCCCCCCTGCTGTTGCAGCGCTTCGCGCTGGTCGAGGCGGGCCGCTTGAAACGCGGGAACCAGTCCCATCAGAACGCCCGTCGCGAAGCTCAACAGCAGCGAGAAGGCAAGTATAGGAGCGTCCAAGTGCACATCGCCCAGTCGCGGAATCGCCGACGGAGCCGTCTCGACCAGAAAGGATGTACCCCAAATAGCGAGGAGAACGCCTCCTGCGCCACCCAGCAAGCTGAGCACGACGCTCTCGGTGATCAATTGGCGCGCGATCCGCCAGCGGCTCGCCCCCAACGCAGTGCGAACGGCCACCTCGCGGCGTTTCGAAGCCGCTCGCGTCAACAGCAGATTTGCGATATTGGCGCAGGCGATCAGCAGGACGAATCCGGTCGCGCCCAGGAGCAGCCACAGTGCAGCCTGCACTTTGCCGACCCAGGTCTCGCGCAGCGGCCGCACGATTACAGTCGCGTCTGCCGGATATTCTTTGGGGAACTCATGCGCGAGTTGCGTTTCGATGGATCGCATCTCCGCCTGAGCCTGGCCGACGTTGACGCCGTCCTTCAGCCGCGCCAGGCAGCGGAGATGCTGGCACGTGCGGCACGCGTAGGGGAGCGAGAGGTTGTATCCTAGGGGCGCCCAAACATCTCTGGGCTTGCCGTTCGCCGCAAACGAAAGTGACTGGAAGCTCTCCGGCAACACTCCGACGATTTGGAACGGCACCTCGTTGAGCACAAGCGTCGTCCCGACGACCTTGGGGTCTGCGCCAAACCGCTGCACCCAGAATGAATGGCTGAGTAGGACCACATTCGCGCGATCGGGGCTGTCCTCCTCCCGCAGAAAACCGCGCCCAAGAGCGGGCTGAATCCCCAGCGTGTCGAAAAAATTGTACGTGACTCGCAGCCCGCGAAGCACCTCCGGCGTCCCGCTGCCTGTTACCGTCGGTCCCCATCCTCGATACAAAGCGATCGATTGGAACGATCGAGTTCTTGCCTTCCAATCTTCCACGGTGCCAAACGAGGTGTTCGTCGGGTTGGGCGTGTCGGAATCGGCTTTGGCCATTGTCACCAGACGGTCGGGCTGGCGGTAGGGCAGCGAATTCAGGAGCACGGCTTTTACGACGCTGAACAGGGCGGTATTCGCGCCGATACCGAGAGCCAGCGTCGCGAGCGCAATGATCGTGAACGCGGGACTCTTCAGCAGGGTTCGAAGGGAGTAACGAAGGTCCTGAAGCAGAGCCGCCATGCTAGCCTCCTGACAAGAAACCGCTGCATCGCTAAAGGCAGGAGATTCCAGGTGATGGTCGGCAGATCGCTTGCCAACGCTAGTCGCGCGTAACTTCTTTTTTATGTGAGAGTTAGGCTGAACGTAGCGAGTTCGGAAATCAATTGCTGCGCGCTAGTGGGAGATGCCGTGGCGAAACCGGACAGTCGCCCGGGCAGGAAGCAACTGCTACGCGAGCTTGGCGGGTGAGAACCCGCAACGTCAGTGAGGTTTTTCGAGTTCTTCAATCAGGGCGGGGACGATCTCGAAGAGGTCGCCGACGACTCCGTAATCCGCGACTTCGAAAATCGGTGCGTTCTGGTCCTTGTTGACGGCGGCAATCGTGCGCGAGCCTTTCATGCCCACGACGTGCTGGATCGCGCCGCTAATGCCCAGCGCTAGGTAGAGCTTCGGCGCCACGGTTTGGCCCGAGCTGCCGATCTGGCGGTCCATGGGGAGCCAGCCCTCGTCGCAAATCGGGCGTGAGGCGCAAATTTCGCCGCCGAGCAGCTTCGCCAGCTTCTCCGCCATTGGGATATTCTCCGGCGCCTTGATGCCACGCCCGATCGAAACCAGGATCGGCGCCTGCGTCAGATCGACTGCCTGCTTCGCCTCGCGGAACAGCTCGAGCGGCTTGGTGCGAATTTGCTCGGGCTTCAGGTCCACGCTGACCGGTTTGACGGCCGTTTTGCCGCTCGCGTGCTTCGCGGCAAGGTCCGCGCGAAACGCTCCCGCCTGAAACGTCGCGATCCACGGCGGTTCGCCCGCGAACACCACGTCGGCGGCGGTGCGGCCCTGAAACATTTGCCGGACGAAAACAAGCTTGCCGTTTTCATGCCGGTACGCGATGCAGTCGCCGATCATTCCCTTGCCGAGCGATGCCGCCAGCTTCGGCGCGAAGTCGCGAACCTGGTACGTGTGCGGCAGCAGTACGAGGTCGGGCTTGCTGCCTTCGATTACCTGCCGCAGCGCGAGCGAAAGTCCGTCGGGCGTGTACTGCGCGAGCAGGTCATGCTCGATGAGCAGCACCTCGTCGAGCTGAAAGCCCGCCAGTTCATCCGCGAGCGGCGCAATACCCTTTCCGACGACCGCGCCCGACACGCTCGCCTTCGTCTGCGACGCGATTTGCTGTGCGGCGGCAAGCGTTTCGAAGGAGACCTTGTTCCACTTGCCTTCGCGCTGCTCGGTGATCAGAAGGATCTTCACTGTTCTGCTCTCAATGTGCCGGTGCGGCTACAGCACCCGCGCCTCATGGCGCAGCTTTTCCACCAGCTTCGCCGCAATTTCTTTTGGCTGGCCTGCGATGAATTCCGTCTTCTTGGTTTTCTGCGGAACGTAGATTCTCTCGACGTGCTGCGTCGGCGCATCCGGCACGCCCAAAGACTTGCGGTCCACAATCGCGATTTCCTTCTTCTTCGCCGCCATGATGCCTTTCAGCGTCGCGTACCGCGGCTTGTTGATGCCCGACTGAATCGAAAGCACCGCGGGCAGCGGCAGCTCGACCCATTGAAACCATCCGGCTTCGAGCTCGCGCTTCAACTTCATCCGGCCGTCCATCACTTCGATCGCCATAATGATTGTCGCGTGCGCGCGCCCGAGCAATTCCGCGAGCAGCACGCCCGTCTGGCCGAAGCCCTGATCGTCGCTCTGAAGCCCGGTGAGGATGAGATCGAAATTTTCGGTCTGAACAGCGGCCGCAAGTGAACGCGCCGACGCGAGCGGGTCTAACTTGAAGAACTCGTTGTCGGCCACGTGGATCCCGCGATCGGCGCCCTTGGCGAGCGCCTCCTTGATGGTTTGCTTCGCGCGATCCGGGCCCATCGAAATCGCGACCACTTCGCCGCCGTGCTTTTCCTTCAGCCGCAGCGCTTCTTCGAGCGCGAAGCTATCCGGCTCATTCGTCTCGAAGCCGATGTCCGATTCACGAATCCACGCCGCGCCGTCGACGATCGCGAGCGGCGCATCCTTCGCGGGAACCTGTTTGATGCAAACTCCGATTTTCAAGGTCGTCTCCGCCTACTTGCCGTCCCATCGCTTGAATAGAAGCGACGCGTTCGTGCCGCCGAACCCGAACGAATTCGACAGCGCGTAGACCACTTCGGCTTTGCGGGCATGGTTCGGAACGTAGTCCAGGTCGCATTCGGGATCGGGGGTTTCGTAATTGATGGTCGGCGGCAGGATCTGGTCCCGCAGCGCAAGCACGCTGATGCCCGCCTCGAGTCCGCCCGCGCCGCCCAGAAGATGTCCCGTCATCGATTTCGTCGAGCTGATGGGGACCTTCTTCGCGTTCTCGCCGAAAACGCGCTTTAGCGCCGTCGTTTCGATCGCATCGCCGATCGGCGTCGAAGTCCCGTGCGCGTTCACGTAGCCCACCTCAGCCGGCGAAATCTTTCCGTCCTTCAGCGCCGCGAGCGTCACGCGATACCCGCCGTCGCCTCCTTCGGCCGGCTGCGTGATGTGGTAGGCGTCTCCCGACATTCCATAGCCCGCAACCTCGGCCAATATCTTCGCGCCGCGCCGCTGCGCCAACTCCAGCGACTCGAGAACCAGCACGCCCGCGCCCTCGCCGATGATGAAGCCGTCGCGTTGCGCCTCGAAAGGACGGCTCGCGCGCTCGGGCTCGTCGTTCCGCGTCGAAAGCGCGCGCATCGCCGCAAAACCGCCCACGCTCATTGGAGTGATCGCCGCTTCGGCCCCTCCCGCAATCATCACCTCCGCGTCGCAGCGCTGGATGATCTTGTACGCGTCGCCGACCGCGTGAGCACCGGCGGAGCAAGCCGTCGCGGTCGCCGAGTTGGGGCCCTTCGCGCCGTAGCGAATCGAAACGTGTCCCGACGCGAGATTCACGATGGAAGCGGGAATGAAGAAAGGAGAAATTTTCCCGGGGCCGCCCTGCATGTACTTCGTGTGCTCGCGCTCGATCACGTCGAATCCGCCGATCCCCGAGCCGATATAAACGCCTGTGGCAGGCGCGATCTCCGGCGTGACCTCCACCGCGGACATCCGCATCGCGAAGTCCGACGCCGCCAGGGCCAGTTGAATGAACCGGCCCATCTTCTTCACTTCTTTTTTCTCCACCCAGTTCAGCGGATCGAAATTGCGGACTTCACCGGCGATGCGGCAGTCGAATGCGGTCGCGTCAAAATTCGCGATTGGACCGACTCCGCTCTTTCCCGCGAGCAGGTTGCGCCACACTTCGTCGGTGCCGATTCCGCATCCGCAGACCAGACCGACGCCCGTAACGACAACTCGGCGATTCAAAACGGCATTCTCCTCTTCAGGATGGGACGACCCAGCGAGTTATTTCTTGGAGTGCTTTTCGATGTAATCGATGGCGTCCTTCACCGTGGCGATCTTCTCCGCGTCCTCATCCGGAATCTCGATGCCAAAAGCTTCTTCGAAAGCCATCACCAGCTCGACCGTGTCGAGCGAGTCGGCGCCCAAATCATCCACAAACGAAGCGGTTGCCGTCACTTCGCCTTCGTCCACACCAAGCTGCTCGACGATAATCTGCTTCACGCGTTCTTCGACGCTGGCCATTCTGATTGTTCCTCCGCTCTTGGCGATCTTGAGTCCCCGGTGCCGCTCGAGAGGCGGGGGTCGCCCCCGTGTTTAATGCCGTAACTTTATAGCACGTTTCGGACCCGCCATTCTATTCGCCGCGCAATTTGCGGTCAACTCCGCACGCTAAATGGCCGGGAGCCTCATGCAGCCGTGAGAAGAATCGGAGCCTTCTCCGTGATCACGATCGTGTGCTCAAAGTGCGCCGCGAGGCTGCCGTCCACCGTCCGCTCGGTCCAGCCGTCCGCCGCCGTCATCGACCGTCCCGCGCCCATCGCGATAATCGGCTCGACCGTAATCACCAGTCCCGGCGTCAGCCGCTCGCGCGCCGTGAAGTCGTCGTAGTTCGGGATGCTGGGCGGCTCGTGAATCGTGCGTCCGATGCCGTGGCCGCCGAGCGCGCGAATCACCGAAAATCCGCTCCGACGCACTTCGCGCTCCACCGCGCGGCCAATTTCGCTCACGCGATGCTGCGCCTTTGCCACGCGCATCGCCTGCTGAAACGCTCGTTCCGCGCACAGCGCCAGCCGCCGCGCCTCCACGGACACCGGTTCGACCGGAACCGTGATCGCCGCGTCGCCCATGTAGCCGTTCTTCTCGAACGTCACATCGAGCTTCACCAGGTCGCCCGGCTCAATCTCCCGTTCGCCGGGAATTCCGTGTACGGCTTCGTCGTTCACGCTGACGCAAATCTCGCCCGGGAATCCGTAAACCATTGCGGGCGCCGAACGCGCTCCATTCTCGCGCATCACCTTCGCGCCCACGTTCGCAATCTCTCGCGTCGTCACACCGGCACTCACAAACGCGGCCATCGCGCGCAGCGCCAGATGACAGATCCGCCCCACTTCCTTCAGCGCGATAAGTTCTTCATAGGATTCGATCGACATTGCGGCTTCGCCTCGAAGAAACAGCCTAGCCCATGTGCATGCCGCCGTTCACGCCCAGAACCTGGCCCGTGATATATCCGGCCTCGTCGCTTGCGAGAAACACGACGGCGGTTGCCACTTCGCGGTCGGTCCCGAAGCGCCCGAGCGGAATCAGCGATTTCATTTTCTCTTTCAGCTCCGCGGGCAGCGGATCGGTCATCGGCGTGGTGATGAACCCCGGCGCCACGGCGTTCACGGTAATGTTCCGCGACGCGACTTCAACCGCAATCGCGCGCGTCAATCCGATCAGCCCCGCCTTCGATGCGACATAGTTCGCCTGGCCCGCGTTGCCCGTCTCCGCCACCACCGAGCTGATGTTGATGATGCGCCCCGATCGCTGCTTGAGCATCGCTCCCATCGCTTGCTGCATACACAAGTGCGCCCCGGTCAAGTTCGTGCGCAGCACTGCTTCCCAATCCTCCAGCTTCATGCGAAGCGCCAGAGTGTCTCGCGTGATTGCGGCGTTGTTCACGAGGATGTCGAGCCGTCCGAATTTCGCAAGCGTTTGCTGAAAGCCGTTCCTCACCTGGGCTGCATCCCCCACGTCCATCGGCACGGCGAGCGCTTCGCCGCCGGCCGCGGCGATTTCCGCGGCCAGCGACGCCAGGTGCTGCTCGTTGCGCGCCGCAACCGCTACCTTCGCTCCCGCTTCGGCCAGCGCGCGAGCCGTCGCGCGTCCGATGCCTTGGGACGCGCCGGTGACGAGGGCGACTTTGTCTTTGAGCGAGAACATGATTCAGGATTCCGGAGTCTCGACCCGCGCTTGCGCGATCTTGTCCAGCGTCGATTGGAGGCTCGCTGCGTCCTCGACGTTGAAGCAGCGCACCGATCGATCGATTTGCCGCAGCAAGCCCGACAGGACCTTGCCCGGGCCGACTTCGACGAAAATGGTGACGCCGCCTTCGATCATCTCGTGCACCGAGTCGAGCCAGCGCACCGGCATGGTGACCTGCCGGATCAGCGCGTCGCGAGCTTCTTCGCCGGACGTCAGAGTTTCCGCGTCAACGTTCGTGACCACCGGGAAGTGCAGCGCCGCGAAAGCCACCGCGCGCAGTTCCGGCTCCAGGCGCTTCTGGGCGGGAGCCATCATCGCACAATGAAAAGGAGCGGATACGGGCAGGATCACCGCGCGTTTTGCGCCCGTTTGCGACGCGATTTCGACTGCGCGCTTTACCGCCGCCGCCGCGCCGGAGATCACGGTCTGCTCGGGCGAATTCAGATTCGCCGGGGAAACCACGTCGTGATCCGCCGCCTTCTTGCAGATATCGGCAACGTCGGAAGGCGAGAGTCCCATGATCGCCGCCATCGCGCCTTCTCCGGCCGGCACCGCTTCCTGCATGTACTGGCCGCGCTTGCGGACCACCTTCACCGCGCTCGCGAAATCCAGCGCGCCCGCGGCCACCAGCGCCGAGTATTCGCCCAGGCTGTGCCCGGCGGCAAAATCCGGCGCAACGCCGCGCGTCTCGAGCGCGCGATAGACCGCCATCGAAACCGTCAGGATCGCCGGCTGCGTGTTTTCGGTCTGCTTGAGTTCCTCTTCCGATCCCTCGAAGCACAGCTTCGACAGCGAAAAGCCGAGCACCGAGTCCGCTTCGTCGAAAACCGCCCGCGATTCGGGAAAGCTCTCGGCGAGGTTCCGTCCCATGCCGGGGTACTGCGAGGCTTGACCGGGGAAGAGGAATGCGAGTTTGCTCATGCGCGTCGCAGGTTCCGCTGGGATCAGCCGCGGGCCGCAATTGCCGTGGCGGCGGAGAGCTCCTGTTCGATTTTTTCATTCACCCGCGAGCGGTTGAGTTCCGCCGCCACCCGGATGGCATTCTTGATCGCGTTGGGATTCGATCGGCCGTGCCCGATGATAGTGATGCCGCGCACGCCGAGCAGCGGCGCGCCGCCGTACTCCGAATAGTCCGTGCGCTTGCGGAAGTCATCGAAGGCCCGTTTGGAAAGCGCGTAGCCGAGCTGCGAGGTCAGGCTGCTCTTGATTGCCTTTTTCAGCATTCCGCCGATGTGCTCCACCAGCCCCTCGCTGATTTTCAGCGCGATGTTGCCGATGAAGCCGTCGCAGACGATCACGTCCACGGTCCCGCGGAAGACGTCCCGCCCTTCCACGTTTCCAAGGAAGTTCAGCGACGTGCGCTTCAGGCGGTTGAAGGCCTCGCGCGTCAGTTCGTTGCCTTTCATTTCCTCTTCGCCGATGGACAGCAGGGCCACCCGCGGCTTTCGCACTCCGAAGATCGTCCGGTAGTAGATCTCGCCCATCACGGCGAACTGCTCGATCTGCGCGGGCTTCGAATCCACGTTTGCGCCCACATCCAGGATCACCGAAACTTTGTCCTTCATGGTCGGAAACGCGGCGGCCAGCGCGGGGCGGTCCACCGAGGGCAAAGTCCCAAGCACGAAGCGCGCCACCGTCATCACCGCGCCCGTGTTTCCGGCGCTCACAAGCGCGTCAGCCTTGCCGTCATGCACCAGGCGCGCCGCGACGTGCAGGGAACTGTCCTTCTTCCGCCGGAACGCCTGCGATGGCGAATCCCGCATCGTGATCACTTCCGACGCGTTCACGATGTCGATGGGGAGTCCGCGCTGCCGGTGCCGGTTCAGCTCCTGCCGGACCGTCGCTTCGATGCCCACCAGCAGCACGCGCACATCGAGTTCGCGCGCCGCCAGGACTGCGCCTTCGACTTCGGCGCGCGGTGCATGGTCGCCTCCCATGGCATCCAGGGCGATGGTGGTCATCTAGGCTCCGCTGTGGAAAGGCAGGCGAGGGAGAAGTTAGGCTGTCTTGGCCGAAGTGTCAATCACTTCGCGTCCGTTGTAATAGCCGCAGTGGGGACACGCCCGGTGTGGCAGCTTCTTTTCGTGACAATTCGAGCATTCGGCCAGGGACAACGGCTGCAGATGGTCGTGCGCGCGCCGGTTGCTGGTACGCCGCTTTGAGTGACGTCGCTTTGGATTGGGCATGAAGCTCCTCTTGGCAGGCCGCGACGCGGCGCGGCCTGAAATGCAAACGAGTAGTGTAGCGTTTTATTGCTTTTTGAACCAGTCCTGCTTTAAGCGGGCCAGCGGAGCGAGCCGGGGGTCGGACGCATGCTTCTCGCAGCGGCATTCCTCGTTGTTGAGGTTCGCGCCGCAGTGCGGGCACAATCCGCGGCAATCGCTTCGGCAGATTACCTTCATCGGGATGGCCAGATTGACCTGTTCCGCCAGCACGTCCGCCAGGAACAGGCCGTCCCCTTCGAAGAACCCGATCTCCGTATCGTCTAGATTCAGATGCACTTCCTCGTTGCTGGCAATCGAGGTCATCGGCCGGTAGACCAGGTCGAAGTCCCGGCTGATCTCCTCGACCACCGTGTCCAGGCACCGCGCGCACACAAGCTCCACCCGCGTGTGCAGGTTCCCGTAGATGCGAATCTGGCCGTCGATCAGTTCAGCCGTGGCGCGCACTTCGAGCGGTTCCAGCTGGCGGAATTCGACCGAGTGGAAATCCAGCGTCCCCGGGGAATAGCTTTTCCGGATGCGCGTCTTGCGGATCGCCAGTTCATTGACATCCAGAAACATTCTGTTTCCCCGCAATTTCAGCGTTAAAACTCATTATATGACCCGCGATTTCGTTGTCAAGAAACCGCCCGCCGAAGGTTTTCGATTGATGCGAAACGGGTAACGAGCATTTCGCCCGGAGTCGTCCGTCAGGCCACCGGTTCCACCGGGAGGCGCAGGAATTCGTGAGCCTGGCGCAGGAGAAAGTGATCCGTCATCCCGGCGATGTAGTCGCAGATGACGCGATGGCTCGGCTCGCGCCGGGCCAGCTCGGCATAGTGTCTCGGCATCTTCTCTGGATGCTCGAGGAAGAACCGGAACAGCGCCTCAAGCGCCGCCACCGAACGGTCGCGATCCTCGGCAATTAGCGGGAGTGAGTACAACCGCGCGAACAGGAACCTCTTGAGCGCCGCGTTTTCCCGCGCGATGTCGCCCGAAAACGCCGCAAGCCGTTCCCGGTGCCTCCGCACGTCCTCCACCGTTCGTACTCCGCTGGCCTCCGCCCGGCGCCTCGTGTTCTCGATCAAATCCGTGGCAAGCGAGTCGAGAACATGCTTCAGCGCCTCGTTGAACTTCAGCTTGATGGCCCCGCCCGGGTGCCGCCGGTCCACGTCCGCCCACGCCGCGTCGAACGCGGGAACCTCGCCGCGAAGCTGCTCGATATCGAGCAGCCGCGCCTCGAAACCGTCGTCCAAGTCCGCCGTGTTGTACGCGATTTCATCCACCAGGTCGATCAACTGCGCCTCGATCGGCGGCCGCTCGTCGAGCCGGTATTCGCCCAGTTCCGGAAATTCCGCCGCCGGATAGTCCCGCGAGTGCTTGACGATCCCTTCCCGCACCTCGAACGTCAGATTCAGCCCCGGAAAATCCAGATACCGTTGCTCGAACTGCTCCACGATTCGCAACGCCTGCAGGTTGTGCTCGAATCGTTCGCCGTGCTCCCGCATCAGCTCGTCCAGCCGCTTCTCTCCTGCGTGGCCGAACGGCGGATGGCCGATGTCGTGCACCAGCGCCAGCGCTTCGGCGAGGTCCGTGTTCAGCTCGAGCGCCCCCGCCACCGTCCGCGCGATTTGCGCCACTTCCAGCGTATGCGTCAGCCGGTTGCGAAAATGGTCGGAGAACCGCGTCGTGAAAACCTGCGTCTTCGCTTCGAGGCGCCGGAAGGCGCGCGAATGAATCACGCGGTCGCGATCGCGCGCGTAGTCGTTGCGGTAGGGGTGTTGCGGTTCGGGGTATCGGCGCCCGCGTGAACGCCGCACGTCCATCGCGTAGGGCGCCAGCGGCATCACGGCTACTCCTACGTCTTGCCCGGCAGGAGGGCCAGTTCCTGGTCGGCCTGGTCGGCGATCGGGGTGTCGGGATACTCGGACTTGATTTGCCCGTACAGCTTCGCAGCCTCAGTGGGATTCTTCTGCCCGTAATGCTCGGCCAGCGCCAGCATGACCACCGGCTTCGGCACCAGCACGGTCGGCTTCGCCATCATCTGCTGGTAGATCTTCACCGCCTCGTCGCCCTGTCCCGTTCGCTCGTAGACTTGCGCCAGTTCGAACCGGGCCGCCGAGGCGAAGTCTGAATCGCCGCTGTCCGCGGCGCGCTGCAGCCATTGCTTCGCGTCGGTGTCTTTACCCAGGCGCTCGAAACTCAGTCCCGTGTAGTAGCCTGCCAGTTGCCCGGGATGGGTGCGCGGGTACTTCTTCGCCACGTCCTCGAACTTCTCCGCGGCTTGCGTGAACTTGGTCTTGTCGTCCGGATACGTCACTCCGCCCGGAATCGGCGGGACCCCTATGCTTCCCGTGGGCGCCTGAAAAACCTTCAGGGCGGCGTCCATCTCCACCGAAGCCTTTGCGGTTTGCCGGTCGGAGTAGGTCCTCCAGCCGAAAAATCCGGCCGCCACCAGAATCGCCGCAACCAGGAGATATGTCGTCGCCTGCTGATGGGACAGCACGGCTTCGGCGCCGTGCGCGAGCGTCTCGCGGACTTCGTCCTTCTTCAATTCCTTCCGGGAAATGTGCTGCGCCACTGCGTCACCTCGCGGGGATCTTCGAAACTTTGATACTACCACAACGCGCAGCGCGCTCGCGAATCGGGCGTTTGCGGGGAGCGGCCGGGGGCCTTTGCGGCAAAGATGCGCCCGCGCACACGTTCGCGGCAGACAGCAGCCGTGCGTCGCACCACGCGCTCCGTTCAACGATCCGGGACGGAGCCTTCGACTCGAGTCGGCCTAGACCTTCGTGACGTTCTCGGCCTGGTAGCCCTTGGGGCCCTGCTTCACCTCAAACTCGACCAACTGGCCCTCGTTCAGCGATTTGTATCCGTCCATCTCAATCGCCGAGAAATGGACGAAGACGTCCTCTCCTGACTGGCGCTGGATGAACCCGTAACCCTTCGACGCGTTAAACCACTTCACCACACCCTGTTCTCGAGCCAAAGTAGCTACTCCTATTCGCTTGATCTCCCGAATCGGTGCTTGTGACGCCGGCTGGTAGCACTGAATATCCCGCTGCAAACGAGACTCGCACTCCCGCAGGACTACAAGACCCCCTCGGCGGCGGGGATTCTTGCACAATCCGAAATCACTGTCCAGAGTTTGCAGGGTGCAGGCGTTCGGCTGAAACAGTCAAAAGGAGGGGCCTACTGGAAACTGCGCAGCGCTACTTCTTCGTCCGACTGCACGTCGAAAACCGTAAACAATCGCGTGATCTGCAGGATGTCGTGGACCCGCCGCGTGAGCTGCAGCAGCTTCATCTCTCCGCTGACGCCGCGGACCGTCGTGTACGCGCTCACCAGCTCCCCGATGCCCGAGCTGTCGATGTAGTCGACGTCCGCCAGATTCAGCAGAATCTTCCGGTGCCCGCGGTCGATCAATTCCCGGACCGTCTTCCGCAATACCGAACTGCCCTCGCCCAGCGTGATCTTTCCGCTGAAATCGACGATGGCGATGTCACCTATTTCGCGGCTTGTGCCTTGCAGCGACATGCAAAACCCCTTGCCTGAATTCTACTCCCGCTGGCGCCGGCCGTTGTCGGAAACTGCGTGCCGGAGGTTCTTGGTCAGGATGAGCTCGGCGCCCCCGCCGGGACCGTGCTTCACCGCGAACTCGTCCATGAACGCGCGCATCAGGAAAATCCCGCGCCCGGACGTCCGCAGCAGGTTTTCCTCGGCGAGCGGGTCCGGCACTTCCGTCAACTCGAAGCCTTTGCCTTGATCGAGAACGCGTACCACCATTTTCTCCGGCCCCAGCTCCACTGTCATCAGGATTTTCTTCCGCCGGTCGTGCTGGTTGCCGTAGTTGTAAGCGTTGATCACGCCCTCGCGGACCGCCATGCCAATTCGGTGCACGTCATCCTCGTCGAAGCCCGCGGCTTCGGCGATGCGCATGACGATGCTTTCTGCGAGGTCCACGCTCTCCAGCAATGTTTCCAGCGTGACCTCGATGCGTTGGGTTGCGGGCGCCATCCCGAGTCGAAGGGAAACCCCAAGGAAAAATGCGCGTAAATGCGTATCACAGCCGCCGCGCGCCGTCAATGGAGTTCCCAGTACTCGCCCGGCCCTGTCAGGGGGACGCTCTGCCGGTCTACCGGCCGACGTATGGATAGATTTCGTCCGCGATCCAATAATTCGCGAGGAGTAGCCCGAACAGCATTCCCGCCAGCCACAGCCCCCAGCGCCCCCACCGCCAAGCCCGGCTCACAGCGGAACACTGCATTGGAATGTCCACAAGGTAGGCCGCGCAGTAGCAGGCATTCGCCAGCAGCGCAGCGACGACAAGGAAGAGAAGCGAGTCCCAGGTCAATGCCGGGCGGAAGTGCGGCCATGTCGCCACCAGCCACGTCATGGTCGCCGCCGCAAGGATCAGGTTATAGATAATCCGGCGCGGCTCCCAGAATCGAATTGCATCCGCGAGCAGTTCCCGAAACGAGCCGGCCGGTGACTTGCCGGAGGGCCCTGACTGGGCCGGATTCGTGGCTTCCATGCGGCGTGTCTCCCTTCTCCTTGAAGTTCGGCCACGCCATAATGCCAGAACGGCTTCTCTTAATCAAGTACTTTTTGTTACAAAGTACATCGGAACCTCAGGCCTCGGCGCATTCCTCTGTTGTTGGCCTTACTTTTCCTGGAAATGTCGAATGGCTCCGTTGACACCACTTGCCCAGCGCCGGAGGGGCGACCGTACTTAGCCCGGCACGGAGCGCAGCGGAGTGCCGGGAACGCCAGCAAACCCCTCGAAATGGAGCAGGAGTCCCGGAGGGACGATTGGTCTCTCACTCTTGAAGTCTTAGTGTCCCTCTGTATTTTCGTTTCGGTCTCCGTGACCTCTGTCCTTGCGATTTCCGCGTCGGGATGCGCAGTCGAAGGATCTCTCTTCGGCCTTGCCGAAATCGGGGATGTCAACAAGGCCATTTCAAGTTGAAATCGGCCGCCTACGCCCAATACGTCCGATCCAGCGTCCGGTACTGAATCGCTTCGCTCAAGTGCTTCGGCTCGATCGATGCCGAGCCCTCCAGGTCCGCAATCGTTCGCGACACCTTCAGGATCCGGTCGTGTGCCCGCGCCGACAGCCCCAGTCTCTGAATCGCCGTTTCGAGCAGCTTCTCGCCCTCCGCCGAAATCGCGCAATGCTTGCGAATCAATTTCGGCGGCATCTGCGCGTTCGCGTAGAGCTTCTTCTCGCCTCGGTACCGCTCGAGCTGAATCGTGCGCGCCCGCAGCACCCGTTCGCGCACGCACGCCGACGGCTCGATTTCTTCGTTTCCGCGCGGCTCCTTGTACTTCACCGCTGGCACCTCGATGTGAATGTCGATCCGGTCGAGCAGCGGTCCGGAAATCTTCGCCACGTACCTTTGAATCTGCGGCGGCGAACAGTGGCAATCGCGCGTCGGATCGCCGAAGAATCCGCACGGGCATGGATTCATCGCCGCGGCCAGCATGAACCGGGACGGAAAGCTCACCGAAAGCGCCGCGCGCGCAATCGTCACGCACCCGTCCTCAAGGGGTTGTCGCATCACCTCCAGCACGTTGCGTTGGAATTCCGGCAGCTCGTCGAGAAACAGCACGCCGTTGTGCCCCAGCGACACTTCGCCCGGCCGCGGTATCGCTCCGCCGCCGATCAGTCCCGCGTCGCTGATCGTATGGTGTGGCGACCGGAACGGCCGCGTTCCCACCAGCCCGCGCGAATCTTCCAGCAGCCCGGCCACGCTGTGAATCCGCGTCGTCTCGATCGCCTCCTCGAGCGACATCGGCGGTAGGATCGTCGGGATGCGCTTCGCCAGCATCGTCTTGCCCGCGCCCGGCGGCCCGATCAGCAGGATGTTGTGGCTCCCCGCGCACGCCACTTCCAGCGCGCGTTTTGCGGACATCTGCCCGCGCACGTCGCGCAAGTCCACCGCATACTGGCTCGCCTCGCTCAGCATCAACGACGTGTTCACCTCGATCGGCTGAAACGACTCGGGCGCGTTGATCAGGTCCGCCGCCTGCGGCAGCGACTTCACTCCGAACGCGTGAATCCCCTCGACCACCGCGGCTTCGCGCGCATTCGCTTCCGGCACCACCACGTTCGGAATCCCTTTCTCTCGCGCGGCCAGCGCTGCCGACAGTGCCCCGCGCACCGACCGCACTCCGCCGTCCAGTGACAGCTCGCCCAGGAAAACGTACGAGTCGAGGACCTTCCCGAAGAACGTTCCGGCGCACCCCAGCACACCCAGCGCCATCGGCAGATCGAACGCGGATCCCTCCTTGCGAATATCGGCGGGTGCGAGATTTACGGTGACGGCGTCCGACGACGGGAAATGGAAGCCGCAATTCCGCAGCGCAGACCGGATTCGATCTCGGCTTTCCTTGACGGCGTTATCCGGCAGGCCGACTACGTTGAACCGGCCCTCGAAGGCGGGCGCGACGTCCACCTCGGCTTCCACCAGGTAAGCGTCGATTCCAAACACAGCCGCACTGAAGCTTTTGAATAACATGGGTCCTGCCGTTTAGGTGCGCAAGCCTACTCCAAAATCTCACTCCGCGCTAGCGCTACTGCGCCCCGCCCCCGCCCGCGAACGCCAACCTCCCGATTGACGCCGTTGACCTCGCGGTTTTTCTCTGTAGGGGCACGGCATGCTTGCCGTGCCCGTGCACAGCCTGTCC